>JBDTQF010000155.1:0-9432 GCA_039932275.1 Burkholderiales bacterium | reverse complement strand
GCGACGAGGCCGCCTTCCGCCAGGAACTGGTGCTGGTGCTGCTGCTGGCGCCGCTGACGCTGTGGCTGCCGCTGCCGCGCATCGACACCGTGCTGCTGCTGGCCCTGATGGGCCTGGTGCTGGTGGCCGAGCTGTTGAACTCGGGCCTGGAGGCGGTGGTCGATATGGCCTCGCCCGACATCCACGTGCTGGCCGCCAAGGCCAAGGACTGCGGCAGTGCCGCGGTCTTCGTGGCGCTGCTGATGCTCGTCGGCGGCTGGCTGGCGCTGGCCGGGCCGGTGCTGTGGGCGCTGGTCTTTTCCAATCCCTGAGGTCGAGCGCGCCTGCCGGCCGGGCCGCCTGCTGAGTGCTTGTCGTCCTACGCCGGCACATCGGTGGGCTGCGGCACACTGGCGCAGAGCCCACTCCGCCCGCCCGCCATGACCTCCACGATCTACGACGAGCTGCGCGCCAGCCACACAACGCAGCGGCGCCTGTGCAGCAGCATGGTGCGCACGCTGGCGGGCAACCCCGCCAAGCGGCTGGCGCTGTTCCGCGAACTGCGCATCGAGCTGGCCGCGCATGCCGCGGCCGAGGAGCGCTACCTGTACGTGCCCATCCTGATGTACGACATGGGCCTGAACAGCGCCCGCCACGCGCTGGCCGAGCACCATGAGATGGACGAGCTGGTGGAAGACCTGCAGGCGCTCGACCCGGCCGGCCAGGCCTGGGGCAGCAAGGCCGGCGAGCTGGTGCACAAGGTGCGCCACCACCTGAAGGAAGAAGAGACCAAGTTCTTCCAGGTCTCCGGCAAGCTGCTCAGCGACACGCGCAAGCTCAAGCTGGCACAGCAGTACCGCAAGGACTACGAACGCATGCTGCAGGTCGCGGCCAAACGGTGACGCCCTACACTGCCCCGCTCCAGTGACCCGAGGTCGACCCGCAATGAGCAGCTATGTTGAAGACGCGTTGATCCAGGACGAGCGCATCGTCCACCAGGGCCACATCAGCCTGTGGTCGCTGTGGTACCTGATCGCCGGTGGTGTGCTGTTGCTGCCGGCGCTCGGCCTGGGGCTGGTCTTCCTGGTGATGGCCTGGGTGCGCTACAAGACCACCGAGCTGGCCATCACCAACAAGCGCGTCATCGTCAAGCACGGCTTCGTCCAGCGCCGCACCGTCGAGATCAACATCAACAAGGTCGAGAGCATCCAGGTCGACCAGACCATCCTCGGCCGGATGTTCAACTTCGGCACGCTGCTGATCGCCGGTGCGGGCACGCCGCAGGCGCCCATCGCCGGCATCTCGGCACCGCTGGCGTTTCGCAAGGCCTTCATCGAGGCGCAGGACCGCACCGCACCGGCGGCCTGAGCCGCGGGGCGCACCACCTACTTGGCGAAGACCACCGTCACCTCGTCGGCACCGCCGGTGGAGCAGCGCATGCGCTTGACCGCATCGGCCTGGAGAACATTGCCCGCTACGAGCACGACCTGTTGGCCTATGCCACGAATGGCCTGCAAAGCATTGATGGCGTGCGACTGGCGGGTGGTGCGCCGGCTGGCCGGCGCGCGGCCTCGCTCAGGTAGCTGAGGTGTTGTGGGCGCCTGTGCCCAACAACAGCTCGGCCTGCCGGCAGGCCAGCTCGATCAACCTCGGCGCGATCTCCAGATGCTGCGGCGAGGTGGCGCGGGTGTGCACCCAGCCCAGGTAGGTAAAGCTGCGGGCGGTCATGAACAGGGGCAGGTATCGCAGGGCTGAGTCGAGCAGTGGGCGGTGGGAGCGGTAGCCGCGCAGCAGGCTGTCCCGGGCGATGTCGTGAGCCGGGTCATCCTGAATGAAGTACAGCGCCGTGGCCAGGTCGAAGAGCTGCCAGCCGAAGCCGGCGTCGTCGAAGTCGATGAGGCGCACCCGGCCGTTGGGCTCGACCAGGATGTTCTCGGGTACCAGGTCGGCGTGGATGAGGCTGTAGCCGATGGCGGCGTCCGGTGTGGCCGGCAGATCGCGCAGGCCTTGTCGTACCACGTCACGGGCGTGCAGCAGCAGTTGCCGCTGTGCGGCGCTCAGGCCATTGAACTCCCAGAAGCGGCCCCACAGCGGCTGCTCGCCCACCAGGCCGTCGGCATCCCAGTGGTGGCGCTTGAAGCCCGCAGGCGGCAGCCAGCCGCTGGCCTGCAGGTGCAGCCGGGCCATGGTGGCGCCCACGGTGAAGTAACTCTGCCGCACATCGGCCAGATCGTTGCTCAGGCCGGCCTCAGAGGTGCCCAGGCAGCGGCCGTCAATCCATTCGAAGAGATCCACCCGCCAGGGCTCGGCACCGGGCACCAACTGGCACTTGGCAAAGGGCTCGCCCGCCAGGGTGGGCAGCAGCCTGGGCACGTCGACGCCCGCCTCGGCCAGCGCGACCATCCATTGCAGCTCAGAGCGCAGCGCCGCATCGTCGTGATAGCCCTGGCGGTGAAAGCGCAGGGCGTGGGGTCGGCCCGTTTCGTCCTCGACGCGGAAGACAGCGTTCTCCCGCATCTTGATCAGGCTGACCCGCGAGGTCCGCTGGCCCCACTGCGTCATCAACTCGGGAATGGCGGCCGTCAGGGCGGCAAGGCTCAGGCCCTGACCGTCGAGTTCAGACATGCTGGGCGGGCTCAACGGGTGGGCTCAAACGGTGGGCTCAAAGGGCTGGCCCAGCGCCTGGTCCAGCGTGTCGATCAGCAGGCGGGCATGCTCGGGCTGGAAGGCCAGCGGCGGGCGGATCTTCAACACGTTGTCATGCTGGCCCAGGCGGCTGATCAGCACGCCGTGATGGCGCATCCAGTTCACCACGGCGTGGGCGCGCTCAGGGTCGGGCAGGCGGTCGCCCTCGGGTCGTATCAACTCCACGGCCCAGAACATGCCGCGTCCGCGCACATCGCCGATGGCCGGGTGGCGGGACATCAGCCCACGCAGCGCCTCGGTCACCTCGCGGCCCAGGCGACCGGCATGGCCCGCCAGATCCTCACGCTCGATCACGTCGAGCACAGCCGTCGCCGCCGCGCAGGACACCGGGTTGCCGGCAAAGGTGTTGAAGTACATCACCCGTTCGCGAAAGTCGTCCACGATGTCAGCCCTCGACACCAGGCCCGCCACCGGATGGCCGTTGCCCATGGGCTTGCCCAGGGTGACGATGTCCGGCGCAATGCCGGCATGCTGATGGCCCCAGAGCCGTCCGGTGCGGGCAAAGCCAGCCTGCACCTCGTCCAGGATGAGCAGTCCGCCCGCCTGGCTCACCAGATGGGCCACCCCCTCCAAATAGCCGGGCAGGGGCTCGGGCAGACCTTCGTTGGCAAAGACGGGGCAGATCAACAGGCCCGCCAGGCCCATGCCGTTGTGCTGAAAGTGCGCGATGGCTTCGCGCACCTCTGCCAGATGAGCCTCCAGCAGCGCCTCGCCGCCCAGGCCGCCGAGCGGGCGGTAGCTGTCGGGGTAGGTCAGCGCGCGCACCCGGTCGCTGCCGGGCCGGCCCTGTCGAAAGGTCGTGGACAGCTCGTCCACCGCCTCGGTGTTGCCGTGGTAGGTGTTGTTGCTGCAGAGGATGCCCTGGCGCCCCGTCACCAGACGGGCCATGCGCAGCGCCAGCTCATTGGCCTCGCTGCCCGAGCAGGTCAGCACCACCCGGTCCAGGCCATTGAAGCTGGCGCTCAGCCTTTCGGAATAGGCCACCACGCCCTCGTGCAGATAGCGCGTGTGCACGTTGAGCTGCCCGGCCTGCCGGGCAATGGCCTGCACCACCTCGGGATGGCAGTGGCCGAGGATGGGCACGTTGTTGTAGGCGTCCAGGTAGCGCCGTCCATCGGCGCCCAACAGCCACACCCCCTCGCCGCTGACAACCTGCAGCGGCTCGTCGTAGAACAGCGGCGCACCCCGGCCCAGCACACGCAGGCGGCGTTCGAGCAGGGATGCGGTCATGCGCGGTCGGGCCCCCGTCAGGTCAGAGCGTTGCCAGGCCTTCGCCAAAGACGTCCAGGGCCCGCATCAGCAGCTTGCGCGGCACGGTCAGCGAGGGCATGACCCGCATCACGTTGCCATTGCGGCCGCAGGGGATCATCAGCACGCCATGGCTCATGACGTAGCCCATCAGCTTGCCCATGCGCTCGCGGTTCAGCGGCTCCTTGGTGGCCTGGTCGTCCACCAGCTCGATGCCGATCATCAGGCCGCGGCCACGCACCTCACCGACAAAGGGGCTGTTGAAGCCACGGATACGCTCCTGCACCTCTTGGCCAAGCTGGGTGGCGCGGTTGAGCAGGTCCAGCCTCGGGTCTTGCAGGATGGCGATATTGGTCAGCGCCACCGAGGCCGAGATGGAATTGGCCGCGAAGGTGTTGGGCGCCGAACCCTCGGGGATCTGCAACGCCAGGTCCGAGCGCATGACCAGGCCGGCCATGGGCATGTCGCCGCCAATGCCCTTGCCGAAGGTCAGCATGTCGGGCTTGACGCCAGAGTGCTCCACCGACCACATCTTGCCGGTGCGGCCAGCACCGGCCTGCACCTCGTCGACGATCAGCAGGGCGCCGCTCTTGTCGCAGGCCTTGCGCAGCAGTTGCAGGAACTCGGGCGCCGGCGGCACATAGCCGCCCTCGCCCTGCACCGGCTCGACGATGACTGCGGCCACGTCGTCGGCGCCGGTGTAGGGCGTGTTCAGCAGGTAGTCCACATACTCGCCAGCGATCTGCTCGGCGCTCTTGTGCGTGGTGTCGAAGGGGAAACGATAGGCGTAGGGATAGGGCGCGTGGATCACCCCGGCCATGAACGGTCCGTAGCCCTTGCGGTAGGCGGTGCCAGTGGTCAGTGAACCCGAGGCGGCCCAGATGCCGTGGTAGGCGCCATGGAAGGCAATGATCTGATGCCGGCCGGTGACGCGGCGGGCGAACTTGACCGCGGCTTCCAGTGCGTCACTGCCGCCCTGGGTGAAGTAGGTAATGCAGTTGCCGCGCAGGCCGTCGGGCATGATTTCCGAGATCTTGGCCGCCAACTCGGTGCGCTTGGTGCTGCCCAAGTCCATCGAATGCATCAGCGATTCAGACTGCTCGCGCACAGCCGCCTGCACCCGCGGATGGCAGCGGCCGACGCTGCTCACGCCCACGCCGGCCGAGAGGTCGATGAAGGTGTTGCCATCGGGGTCCTTGAAGGTCACGCCGAAGGCCTGGTCCATCACCACCGGCGCACGGCCACCGCCGCGCGCCATCGATTCGGTGCGCTCGGACAGCGCCAGCGATGCCAGCGTCTTGGGGCCAGGAAACTCACCGGAGACCATCTTGGGCGCGTCGGGGAAGCTCAGGGCTTCGAGTTCGTTCTCAATCACGGGGGTCACCTCTTTCATCAGATGAAGCGGAGGTCGGGCAACCGCGCCCTGTCTCCGCCGATGGATGAATGTTGGTGGAGCCCGCGCAACGGAGGTAGCCTGAATCGGCAACCTCGCTGCCCAGCCAACCCCCGCTGGGCCCACGACGCCGGGCGCTCAGAGCATGCGACGCAGCACGTCGGCGCCGGGCTGGCGGTCGATGAAGCGATGCTTCAACGCGCCACCGATATGCAGCAGCAGCAAGCCCAGCAGCGTGTAGGCCAGCCAGCGGTGCACCATCTGGAAGACCTCGAACCAGGCGTCGTTCTTGGGCAGCAGCTCGGGCACCATGCCGAAGAAGAAGAAAGGCACGCCGTCGCTCTGTGTGAAGGTGCTGGACATCGAATAGCCCATCAGCGGCACCAGGATCAGCAGCACGAGCAGGGCCCGGTGCGTGATCAGCGACAGCCGGTGCTCCCAGGGCGCCAGCGCGGTCGATGGCGCCGGCACGCGGCTGGTGGCCCGCAGCACAAGCTGCAACAACGTCAGCAGCAGGGCCAGCAGGCCGAACTGCTTGTGGTTGGGGTAGAGGGTCTCGAACTTCAGCGGCATCTCATCGGGCAGCAGGTTCACCATCACGAGCCCCACGCCCAGCGCGCCCAGCACCACCAGGGCCCGCAGCCAGTGGGTGATGCGCATGGCGGCGGAGTACTTCTCGGGAGCGGTGGGGTCAAGCTCGGCGTTGGACTGCATGGTGAACCTCTTGAGATGAAACGAGCGACCCTCCCGCGGCGTAGCGGCCCAGGGTCAGGCCCTCGGTGTCGATGTCGGTGGCGCGGCCGGCCATCCAGTCGGCCATCAGCTTGCCAGTGCCGGCGGCCATGGTCCAGCCCAGTGTGCCGTGGCCGGTGGCCAGCCACAGCCCGTCGATGCCGCTGGGGCCCACCACCGGTGTGCCGTCGGGGGTCATCGGGCGCAGGCCGGTCCAGAACTCGGCCCGCGACACATCGCCGCCGCGAGGAAAGAGATCGGTCACCACGAACTCCAGCGTGCGGCGGCGGTCCTCGTTCAACGACAGGTCGAAGCCCGAGAGCTGCGCGGTGCCGCCCACGCGGATGCGGTCGCCCAGCCGGGTCACCGCCACCTTGTGGGTCTCGTCCATGAGGGTGGACTCGGGCGAGGCCTCGGGCCTGACGATGGGCACGGTGATGGAGTAACCCTTGACCGGATACACCGGCAGCCGCAGTCCCAGCGGCGCCAGCAGCGCCGTCGAATGGCTGCCCAGCGCCAGCACCACGCGATCAGCGTCGACGCGGCCCGTGGCGGTGGCCACCGAGCGCACGCCGCCATCCCTGCCCTTCACCAACCCCTGGACATCCACGCCAAAGCGAAAGTCCACGCCCAGCGCCCCGGCCATCTCGGCCAGCGCGCTGGTGAACTTGAAGCAGTCGCCGGTCTCGTCACCCGGCAAGCGCAGCCCGCCGACAAACTTGCCGCTGACCTCGGCCAGCGCCGGCTCGTGCCGCAGGTACCCCTGGCGGTCGAGCAGCTCAAAGGGCACGCCGGACTGGCGCAGGATCTCGATGTCCTTGCCGGTGCCGTCCATCTGCTGCTGCGTGCGGAACAGCTGCAGCGTGCCCCGCGCCCGCTCGTCGTAGCGGATGCCGGTATCGGCGCGCAGCTGCTTGAGGCAGTCGCGGCTGTACTCGGCCAGGCGCACCATGCGCGCCTTGTTGATGCGGTAGCGCTGCTCGGTGCAGTTGCGCAGCATCGAGGCGCACCAGCGCCACATCGCCATGTCCAGACTGGGCTTGATGACCAGCGGGCTGTGGCGCATCAGCATCCACTTGATCGCCTTGACCGGCACCCCGGGCCCGGCCCAGGGCGCCGAGTAGCCCGGCGACACCTCGCCAGCGTTGGCAAAGCTGGTTTCCAGCGCGGGGCCCGCCTGCCGGTCCAGCACCGTCACCTCGTGCCCGTCACGGGCCAGGTAGTAGGCCACCGTCGTGCCAATCACGCCGGCGCCCAGAACCACCACCTTCATATCCGTTCATCCCCAATGTAGTGACGCTTGTACCTGGAGCCCAGGCTGGTCAGGATCTCGTAGGCGTTGGTGCCGGCCTGTCGCGCCAGGGCGTTGACGTCCTGCACCTCGTCCATCACGTCGAAGAGTGCGCCGGGCTGCAGCAGTGCCTCGTCGACATCGGTGACGTCCACCGTCACCGTGTCCATCGACACACGGCCCACCAGCGGCACGCTCATGCCGTGAAAGCGCAGGTCGCTGTGGTTGCTCATGCTGCGCAGGTAGCCATCGGCATAGCCCACCGACACGGTGGCCAGGCGGGTGGGCCGCTCGGCGCGCCAGGTGTGGTTGTAGCCCACCGCCTCGCCCACGCCGATCTCGCGCCACTGGATCAGCCGGGCCCGCACCCGCGCCACCTGCCGCATCGGGTTGGGCAGGCCCAGCACCGGCGCCACGCCAAACAGCGCCGCGCCCGGCCGCACCAGGTCGAAGTGGTAGTCCGATCCCAGAAAGATGCCCGACGAGTTGGCCAGGCAGCCCAGCGCTGCCGGCACCCGGGCCCGCCAGGGCCTGAACAGTTCGAGCTGACGCGCGCTGATGGGATCGGCGGGATCCTCGGCGCTGACCAGGTGGCTCATCACCAGGCTGGGGGCAATGCCCTGCAGGCCGCCGGGCTCGTCCAGCAGCCGGCCCAGCACCTGTGGCGCCATGCCCAGACGGGCCATGCCGGTGTCCACCTGCAGCGCCGCGGGCAGCGCCCTGCCCTGCTGCCGCGCCAGGCCCTGCCAGCGCCGCAGCTGGTCCAGGCTGTTGAGCACCGGCACCAGGCCGTGGTGCAGACAGTCGGCCTCCGCGCCCGGCAGGCTGCCATGCAGCAGGTGGATGCGGGCATCGGCGGGCCAGGCCTCGGCCAGCGACTCGCGCAGGCGAATGCCTTCTTCGACCAGCGCCACGAAGAACTCGCGGCAGCCCGCCCGCAGCAGCGCCCGCACCACCGGCACAGCGCCCAGGCCATAGGCATCGGCCTTGACGACGGCAGCGCAGCGCGCCGGCGCGGCCAGGCGGGACAGCGTCTTCCAGTTGTCCACCACGGCCGACAGGTCCACCGTCAGGAAGGCTGCGGCCCGGCCCATCGATTCGATCTCGGCCATCTGCACCCCGATCATTTGCAGCTCAGATCCGGGGGCGTGGCCACCACGCCGCGGCGCGAGAACAGCACCGGCCGCCCATCGGCCGCCAGCGCCAGGCTGGTCAGCGCATCGCGCTCGGGCAGGTCCATCGGCTTGAAGGCCGCGCTGGCGGAGCCGCTGCGCAGCAGCAGGCCATCCAGGCCCGCCACCAGGGCGCCATCGCCGCAGGGCAGCATCGCGGTGATCGAGGCCTTGCTGGCCTGCTCGACGCGACTCCAGGTCCGGCCACGGTCGGCGCTGCGGTACAGCGAGCCCCGCAGGCCACCGGCCAGCAGGCTGCCACCGGGCAGGGCCACGCCAGCCCACAGCGAGCCCTTGTAGCCCGTGTCGGCGTAGGACCAGTTCTGGCCGCGGTCGTCAGACCACAACACCATGCCCTTCTCGGCGGCCGCGTACAGGCGGCCACCGGCGTCGGCGAACAGGCCCAGCAGGTTGAGGTCGGCCTTCTTCGCGCCTTCGGGCGGCGGCGGCGTCACCACCTTCCAGTTGGCGCCACCGTCCTGGGTGACCAGCACCAGCGACCACAGACCCACCGCCACGCCGTGGCTGGCGTCGAAGAAGTGCACCGAGAACAGCGGCCTGTCCTCCTTCACGCTCTGGCGCTGCAGCTGCCAGGTCTCGCCGCCGTCGCGGGTGGCCAGCACCACGCCCCAGTGGCCCACCGCCCAGCCCTGCTTGTCATCGACAAAGCTCACCGAGTTGAGGGTCACGTCCACCGGCACCTGACGGGCCTGGCGGAAGGCCCGACCATCGTCGGACAGCATGACCACGCCGCGCTCGCCCACCGCCACGATGCGCTGCCCCGCGCGGGCGCCGGCCAGCAGGCCGGCCCGGGCCGCATGGGGCGACCGGACGGCCGGCTGCAGGATGGGTTCGGCCGGGATGGCGGAAGCCGCGGCGTTGTCACCGGAAGCCGGGCTCGCGGCCTGTGC
>JBDTQF010000154.1:0-9434 GCA_039932275.1 Burkholderiales bacterium | reverse complement strand
TGGTGGCACGGCATGTCTACACGGTCGAGCGCCTGCGCGGCCTGTTCGACCGGGCGCGCGACAACCTGGCGCCGATCCGACCCGACAACCTGCGGCTGATCTTCGGTGATGGCCGCCACGGCCACCCGCCCAATGCGCCCTACGACGGCATCATCGCCGCGGCCGGTGGCCATGACGTGCCGGCGGCCTGGCTTGACCAACTGGCACCGCTGGGCCGGCTGGTGGCGCCGGTGTTCGACGCCGCACGCGGCGCGCAAGCGCTGGTGGTGATCGACCGCCTCGCCGATGGCCGGCTGGTGCGCAGCGAACATGAAACCGTCCGTTTCGTCCCCTTAGAATCCGGCGTCGATCCGCGCCGGCCATGACGCCCGCGCCTGCTTGATCGGCAGACCCACTCGCCCGACCTACTCCCCCAGGGCCCGCCCAACCGGCGGCACCGCGCCGACAACCAACGACTCCATGACGCTTCACGGCCCTTTTGCCCATTCGTTGCGCTTGTTCTTTTGCTGCCTGGCTGCCGCCCTGCTGGTGGGCTGTGCCACTAGCCGGGCCCCTGCGCCGGTCGAAGACCGCAGCGCCGCAGGCGCCAAGCCCGCGACCGCGGCGGCCAGCTCGACCACGGCCGCCACACCCGAGGCGCCCAAGCCGCCGCCCGGCATCGAAAACGCTGGCAAGCCGGGTTACTACACCATCAAGCCGGGCGATACGCTGATCCGCATTGGCCTGGAGACTGGCCAGAACTGGCGCGACATTCAGAAGTGGAACAACCTCGACAACCCCAACGTGGTCGAGGTCGGCCAGGTGCTGCGGGTCGTTGCGCCGGGGCTGGACCCGGGGACGGCCGCGTCCCGGCCGGTGACCACCTCGCGCGTCGAATCGCGCACGCTGGAAGGCGCCAAGCCGGTTGCGGCCACGCCTGCCGCCAGCGGACCGGTGCCGGCGGCCTCGGCCACACCACCGGCGGCTTCGTCCGGTCCGAGCGGACCGTCGATGGTGCCCACCCCCAGCACCACCGCGCCAGTGCGTGAGGGCGACGACGAGCTGAGCTGGGGCTGGCCGGCGCAGGGCGCAATGATTTCCGGCTTCGACGAGACCCGCAACAAAGGCATCGCCATCGCCGGCAAGGCGGGCGACCCGGTGCAGGCCGCCGCCGACGGCCGGGTGGTCTACGCCGGCTCAGGGCTGCGCGGCTATGGCAACCTGGTCATCATCAAGCACAACGACACCTTCCTGACCGCCTACGCACACAACCAGACGCTGCTGGTCAAGGAAGACCAGCCGGTGCGCCGCGGCCAGAAAATCGCCGAGATGGGCAGCAGCGACGCCGACCGGGTGCAGCTGCATTTTGAAGTCCGCCGCCGCGGCAAGCCGGTGGATCCGACCCGCCTGCTGCCGGCCCGCTAGCGCCTTGCCACCGTGCACCGCGATGCCGGCTTCGCGCCGGCATCGTTGTTTTGAAGACATCACATCCGCATGAACACAGAGCACGTCCTGGAGATTGAATCGCTGGACCTCGACGGCCAGGGTGTGGCCCACAACGCCGAAGGCAAGGTGGTGTTCATCGACGGCGCGTTGCCGACGGAGCGTGTGAGGGTGCAGCCGCAGCGACGCAAGAGCCGGTGGGAGCAGGCACAGCTGCTGGACGTCGAGCGCGAAAGCGCGCTGCGGGTGACGCCGGCCTGCCCGCATTTCGGGCTGCACGGCGGCGCCTGCGGCGGCTGCAAGCTGCAGCACCTCGACGCCGCGGCGCAGGTGGCTGTGAAGCAGCGCACGCTGGAAGACAACCTCTGGCACCTCGGCAAGGTGCGCGCCGAGCGGCTGCTGCGGCCGATCCACGGGCCGAGCTGGGGCTACCGCTACCGGGCCCGGTTGTCGGTGCGGTATGTGGCCAAGAAGGGCACGGCGCTGGTGGGCTTTCACGAGCGCAAGTCGAGCTTCATCGCCGACATGACCACCTGCGCGGTGCTGCCGCCGCATGCCAGCGCACTGCTGCTGCCGCTGCGCGCGCTGATCTCGGCGATGGACGGCCGCGACCGCCTGCCGCAGATCGAGCTGGCCATTGGTGAAGCACCGAGTGGTTTGGTTACGGCGCTGGTGTTGCGACATCTTGAGCCGCTGAGCGAGGCCGACCTGGCGCGCTTGCGCGCCTTCGGCACCACGCATGGCGTGCAATGGTGGCTGCAGCCCAAGGGGCCGGACACCATCCACCGCATTGATGACGAAGGCCCGGCGCTGGCCTACACGCTGCCCGAGTTCGGCGTGGTGATGCCGTTCAAGCCCACCGACTTCACGCAGGTCAACCATGCCATCAACCGCGTGCTGGTGGCCCGCGCGCTGCGGCTGCTGGACGTGCAGCCGGGCGAGCGCGTGATCGACTGGTTCTGCGGCCTGGGCAACTTCACGCTGCCCATCGCCACCCGGGCCGCTGCGGTGCTGGGTATCGAAGGCAGCGAGACGCTGGTGGCGCGCTCGCGCGACAACGCCGCGCTCAACGGCTTGGCCCACAAGGCCACGTTCGCGGCGCGCAACCTGTTTGAGCTGTCGGCCGCCGACCTGGCGAGTTTTGGTGCCGCCGCCCGCTGGCTGGTCGACCCGCCGCGCGAAGGCGCGTTCGCGCTGGTCAAGGCGCTGGTGGATGCCCTGCAGTCACCGCCGGAAGGGGCTGACTGGCAGCCGCCGCAGCGCATCGTCTACGTCAGCTGCAACCCCGCCACGCTGGCCCGCGATGCCGGGCTGCTGGTGCACCAGGCCGGCTACCGTTGCACGCTGGCCGGTGTGGTGAACATGTTCCCGCATACCGCGCACGTCGAATCGATGGCGGTGTTCGAGCGGCCCTGACGCTTCTCAACCCCATTGCAGGCAGCGCATGCTCAGCGTGCCGGCCTGGAAGCCTTCGAACACATGGCGGGCACGCTCACCGCTCTGCGCCGCGCCCAGGGCGTACAGCATCGGGAAGTAGTGGTCAGGAAAGGGCACGGCCATGGCTGCGCCGGGCCCCAGCCGTTCATACGCCAGCAGCGCGGCCGTGTCGCCGGCGTCGAGGGCCTGCTTGATGCGCGTGTCGAAGTCGTCGGCCCAGGGCGCCAGGCCGCGGGCGCTGTCGGGCTGACCGCGCATCGTGGCGTCGAGGTTGTGCACCACGTTGCCGCTGCCGAGGATCAGCACGCCGTCGTCTCGCAGCGCCGCCAGTGAACGCCCCAGCGCATGGTGGTAGGCGCCGGGCTGGGTGATGTCGATCGAGAGCTGGAACACCGGCACGTTCGCCGCTGGATAGAGGTGGCGCAGCACCGTCCAGGCGCCGTGGTCCAGCCCACGCGGCTGGCCGGCCACGCGGCGCGGGGCCAGCCGTGCGGCGGCGGCCTGTGCCTGCGCGGGCGCACCCGGTGCCGGGTAACGCATCGCATGCAGCGCGGCCGGGAAGCCGCCGAAGTCGTGGATGGTCTCGGGCTGCGTCGCCACCGACACCTGCACCGAACGTTCAGTGAGCCAATGCGCCGAGACCACCAGGATGGCGCGCGGCAGGCCGAGATCATGGCCCCACCGCCGCAGCGTGCGGGTGAAGTTGTTGTCTTGCAGCGCATTCATCGGGCTGCCGTGGCCGATGAAGATCGCGGGTGCGCGGCCTTTCATCATCGGCCGGCCATCGGCGGGCTCGGGTTGCCAGGCTTGGTTGGCCGCGCGGCTGTAGCGCCACCAGCTGGCCAAGCCGGCGGCCGCAGCGGCGGCACTGCCGAAGCTGAGCACGCGGCGGCGGTTGAGCGGGGAGGGCGGGGAGGTCATGCCGCGCAGTCTGCCAGCGCGCCGTTGCGTCGAGGTTCGAAAACCCTGAACTCAGCGTGCGGCCGGTGCCGGGTTGCGGTCAGATCACGCCCTGGGTGCGCAGCGCCTCCAACTGGTCAGGTGCCAGCCCCAGCAGCTCGGCCAGCACCTCGCCGGTGTGTGCGCCCAGCGCGGGCGGTGCATGGCGGTAGCTCACCGGCGTGGCCGACAGCCGCAGCGGGCTGGCCACCGAGGGGATGCTGCCCAGCCGCTCGTCGGGCAGTGCCATCTGCAGGCCACGGGCGCGCACGTGCGGGTCGTCGAACACCTCGGCCAGCGTATTGATCGGCCCGCAGGGCACGCTGCAGCGTTCCAGCGCCGTGATCCAGGCCTGCGTGGTGCGGCCACCGGTGAGCTCGCGCAGCGTCGGGATCAGCGTGTCGCGGTGGCGCACCCGCGCCGCGTTGGTGGCGTAGCGCACGTCGCCGGCCAGCGCGGGCTGGCCGGCTTCGGCGCAGAAGCGCGCGAACTGGCCATCGTTGCCGATGGCCAGAATCATGTGGCCGTCGGCGGTGGGGAAGTCCTGGTACGGCACTACGCTGGGGTGCGCATTGCCCAACCGCTGCGGCGACTGCCCCGTGCTGAGGTAGCTCAGCGCCTGGTTGGCCAGGCCGGCCACGCCCACGTCCAGCAGCGCCAGGTCGATGTACTGGCCTTCGCCGGTGCGCTCGCGGTGCGTCACCGCGGTCAGCACGGCGATGGCGGCGTACAGGCCGGTCATCACGTCGGTGAGCGCTACGCCCACCTTCATCGGCCCGGCGCCGGCCGTCCCGTCGGGTTGCCCGGTCACGCTCATCAGGCCGCCCAGGCCCTGGATCAGGAAGTCGTAGCCGGCACGCGGCGCGTACGGGCCGGTCTGGCCGAAGCCGGTGACCGAGCAGTAGATCAGCTTCGGGTTGAGTGCCTTGAGGCTGTCGTAGTCCAGCCGGTACGGCTTGAGGCCGCCGACCTTGAAGTTCTCGATCACCACGTCGCAGTGCGGCACCAGCGCATGCAGCAGGCGCTGGCCTTCGGGCGCGGTGAAGTCCAGCGTGATCGAGCGCTTGTTGCGGTTGGTGCAGGCGAAGTAGGCGGCGGTTTCGCTGGGCTGTCCGGCCGCGTCGGGCAGGTAGGGCGGGCCCCAGCCGCGGGTGTCGTCGCCCACGCCGGGGCGCTCGATCTTGAGGATGTCAGCGCCCAGATCGCCCAGCACCTGGCTGGCCAGCGGGCCGGCCAGCACGCGCGACAGGTCGAGCACGCGCAGGTGCGACAGGGCGCCGGCGGGCTGAACGGCCGCGGTGGTGGCGGTGGCGGGCTGCATCGACGTCAGTTGCTGAAGGCCGCGATGCCGGTGATCGCCCGGCCGAGGATCAGCGCATGCACATCATGCGTGCCTTCGTAGGTGTTGACGACTTCCAGGTTGACCATGTGGCGGGCAATGCCGAACTCGTCGCTGATGCCGTTGCCGCCGAGCATGTCGCGCGCCATGCGGGCAATGTCGAGCGACTTGCCGCAGCTGTTGCGTTTCATGATGCTGGTGACTTCGACCGAGGCGGTGCCGGCGTCCTTCATGCGGCCCAGTTGCAGGCAGCCCTGCAGGCCCAGCGTGATCTCGCTCAGCATGTCGGCCAGCTTCTTCTGGATCAGCTGGTTGGCTGCCAGCGGGCGGCCGAACTGCTTGCGGTCCATCGTGTACTGGCGGGCCTTGTGAAAGCAGTCTTCGGCCGCACCCAGTGCGCCCCAGGCGATGCCGTAGCGCGCGCTGTTCAGGCAGGTGAAGGGGCCCTTCAGACCGCGCACCTCGGGGAAGGCGTTTTCCTCGGGGCAGAACACCTCGTCCATCACGATCTCGCCGGTGATCGACGCGCGCAGGCCCACCTTGCCGTGGATGGCCGGGGCGCTCAGGCCCTTCCAGCCCTTTTCGAGCACGAAGCCGCGGATCTGACCACCATCGTCCTTGGCCCAGACCACGAACACATCGGCGATCGGGCTGTTGGTGATCCACATCTTGGCGCCCGATAGGCTGTAGCCGCCGTCGACCTTCTTCGCTCTCGTCACCATGCTGCCGGGGTCGGAGCCATGGTTCGGCTCGGTCAGGCCGAAGCAACCGATCAGCTCGCCGGTGGCCAGCTTCGGCAGGTACTTCTGCTTGGTGGCCTCGTTGCCGAACTCATTGATCGGCACCATCACCAGCGAGCTCTGCACGCTCATCATCGAGCGGTAGCCGGAGTCGATGCGCTCCACCTCGCGCGCCACCAGGCCGTAGCAGACGTAGTTCAGGCCGGCGCCGCCGTAGGCCTCGGGGATGGTGATGCCGAGCAGGCCCAGATCGCCCATCTCGCGGAAGATGGAGGTGTCGGTCTTCTCGTGGCGGAAGGCTTCGGTCACGCGCGGGGCCAGGCGCTCCTGGCAGTAGGCCCGTGTAGCGTCGCGCACCGCGCGCTCGTCGTCGCTGAGCTGGCTGCCAAGCAGCAGTGGGTCGTCCCAGTGGAAGGAGGCTTTGGTGGCGGCCATGGTGTGTCTCGTGCGGTGGTAGGGGAGCGCCATGCTACGCCGCGTGGGCGGGCCAGGCAAACGACAGATTGGCACCGAGATATGCATTGCTCGCATGTCTGGTGGCTTGATGGATTCCGTAACTCAGGGAAAATACCGGGTATTGAATGGGTGGGCCATTTGGGAGTCGCATGTCATGCGTCGCAAGATTCCATCGCTGCAGGCGCTGAGCTGCTTCGACGCCGCGGCCCGGCACGAAAGCTACACCCGCGCCGCCACCGAGCTGGCGATGACGCAGGGCGCGGTCTCGCGCCAGATCGCCGCGCTCGAAGCCTTCCTCGGCGTGGCGCTGTTCCGGCGCACCCGCCATGGTGTGGCGCTCACGCCGGCCGGCGCACAGTACGCCCGCCAGGTGGCCACGCGGCTCGACACGCTGGAGCGCGACACGCTCGATGCGATGGCGCACCACGGCAGCGGCGGCGGCACGCTGCAACTGGCCGCGGTGCCCACCTTCGCCACCCGCTGGCTGCTGCCGCGCCTGCCGCGGCTGATGGCCGAACAGCCTGAGCTGGTGGTGCACATCGAGACCCGCACCCGGCCGTTCCTGTTCGCCGACAGCGGCTTCGATGCTGCGCTGTACGCCGGCACGCCCGAGCAGGTGGTGCAGTGGCCGGGCATTCGCGCTGTGCACCTGCTGCCCGAGGTGGTGGTGCCGGTGTGCAGCCCGGCGCTGTTTGCCAGCCGCCGCCGTTGGGACTTGAAGGCGCTGGCGGCAACGCCGCTGTTGCAGCAGAGCACCCGGCCCGATGCCTGGCGCCAATGGTTCGAGGCCCAGGACATCGAGGCGCCGGGGGCGCTCAGCGGGCCGCGCTACGAGTTGTTCACCATGCTGGCGGTGGCGGCCACGCATGGCCTGGGCGTGGCGCTGGTGCCGCGCATGCTGGTCGAGGCCGAACTGGCGCGCGGCGAACTGGTGGTGCCCCTTGCCTCCGACGTGCCTAGCGTGCGCAGCTACTACCTGGTCAGCCCCGAGGCACCGCAGGAGCCGCCCGCGCTGACCGTTTTCCGCGACTGGCTGCTGCGTGAGCTGGCGTGACTTTGTGCCTCGCGGCGAGCGCAAGCGGTCAGCGCCCGCCGTGGGGAGCAAGGCCACCCTGTGGCGTCCTGCGACCGCTTGGGACCATGAGGTCACGTCAGTGCGTCGAGCAGCTGCGTCTCGAACTCCAGCTGCGAGCGGTTCTTCTGTAGTGCCGCACCGGCCACCAGGAAGGTGTCCTCCACCCGTTCGCCCAGCGTGGTGATCTTGGCCAGTTGCAGGTCGATCTCGTGCTCGGCCATCACGCGGGCGATGGCGAAGAGCAGGCCCGAGCGGTCACTGGCCGAGACCGACAGCAGCCAGCGCTGGCCGCGTTCATCCGGCCGCAACTGCACCCGCGGCGTGATCGGGAACGACTTGACCCGCCGCGAGATGCGGCCCTTGCGCGGTTGTGGCAGCGGGGCATCCGACGCCACGGCCCGGTTGAGCTGGTGTTCCACCAGCGCAATCAGGTCGCGGTAGGCCTGGTCCAGCTGCGGCGTCACGACCTGGAAGGTGTCGAGCGCGTAGCCCGCCTTGGTGGTGTGGATGCGCGCATCCAGAATGCTGAACTGCGCGCTGTCGAAGTAGCCGCAGATGCGCGCGAACAGGTCGCGCCGGTCGGGCGAGTACACCACCACCTGCAGGCCTTCACCCACCGGCGAGAGCCGTGCGCTGACCACCGGCGTGGTGGTGTCGACCTTGCGGTTGAGGGCGCGCGCATGCCAGGCGATTTCGCCGCTGTCGTGGCGCGCGAAGTAGTTCAGGTCGAGCGTGCTCCACAGCGCTTCTTCAGCGCCCGGCAGCATGGAGTGCAGCGCCAGCATCTGCCGCGCCTCCTGTTTGCGCTGCTCCACCTCCGCGTCCATGTTGGGCCGCGCGCCACCCAGTGCGCGCAGCGTGGCGCGGTACAGGTCTTCCAGCAGCTTGCCCTTCCAGGCATTCCACACCTTCGGACTGGTGCCGCGGATGTCGGCCACCGTCAGCAGGTACAGCCCCGTCAACCTGCGTGGATCCTGCACCTTGCTTGCGAAGGCCTCGATGGTCTCCGGGTCGGACAGGTCTTCCTTCTGCGCCACGCGCGACATGGTGAGGTGTTCCTTCACCAGGAACTCGATCAGCCGGGTGTCGTCGCGCTCGATGCCATGGTCGCGGCAAAAACGCCGCACCTCCACCGCGCCCAGCTCGGAGTGGTCGCCGCCGCGGCCCTTGGCCACGTCGTGGAACAGGGCGGCCACGTACAGCACCCACGGCTTGTCCCAGTGCGCCGCCAGCTGCGAGCAGAACGGGTATTCGTGGGTGTGCTCGGCGATGAAAAAGCGCCGCACATTGCGCAGCACCATCAGGATGTGCTGGTCCACCGTGTAGACGTGGAACAGGTCGTGCTGCATCTGCCCGACGATGCGGCGGAACACCCAGAGGTAGCGACCCAGCACCGAGGTCTGGTTCATCAGCCGCAGCACATGCGTCTGGCCGGCCGGCTGGCGCAGGATCTCCATGAACAGCCGGCGGTTTTCCGGGTCGGCGCGGAACTTGGCGTCCATCAGCTCGCGCGCGTTGTATAGCGCGCGCAGCGTGCGCACCGACAGGCCCATGATGCCGGGCTGCTGCTGGAAGGTCAGGAAGGTCTGCAGGATGGCGTGCGGATCGCGCTGGTACAGCTCGTCATCGGCGACCTCGAGCAAGCCGCCGCGGTCGAAGAAGCGGGCGTCGATGGCGCGCATCGGCGCGCCTTCCACGCCGGCCACGCGCTCGTCGATGCCCTGCATCAGGATTTCGTTGAGCTGCGTGACCGCCTTGGCGGCCCAGTAGTAGCGCCGCATCAGCGCTTCGCTGGCCCGCAGCTCGGGCGTCGACTGGTAGCCAAAGCTTTCGGCCACGGCCGTCTGCAGGTCGAACACCAGCCGGTCTTCGCGCCGGCCGGCGATCATGTGCAGCCGCGCGCGGATGAGCTTGAGCAGCCCTTCGTTGCGCTGCAGCGCGCGCACCTCCAGCTTGGTGATCAGGCCCTTGGTGGCCACGCCGGCCGCCGCGCCGATGAAGAACACGCGCACGCTGGTCGGCCGCA
>JBDTQF010000153.1:0-9454 GCA_039932275.1 Burkholderiales bacterium | reverse complement strand
CGCTGCTGGGCACCTTCCTGGTCCGCTCGGGGGTGCTGTCGTCGGTGCATGCCTTTGCGTCTGATCCCAAGCGCGGGCTGTTCATCCTGGGCTTTCTGGCGCTGGTGGTGGGGGCTTCGCTGGCCCTGTTTGCCTGGCGCGCGCCCAAGATCGGCCTGGGCGCACGCTTCGCCATGCTGTCGAAGGAAACCCTGCTGCTGCTGAACAACGTGCTGCTGCTGGTGGCCACCGGCGCGGTGCTGCTGGGCACGCTTTACCCGTTGGCGCTGGACGCGCTGGGCCTGGGCAAGATCTCGGTGGGCGCGCCGTACTTCGAAACCGTGTTCGTGCCGCTGATGGCGCCGCTGGTCTTCCTGATGGGCGTGGGCCCGCTGGCGCGCTGGAAGCAGGCCACGCTGCCTGACCTGCGGACCCGCCTGCGCTGGGCCCTGGGCGTGGCGGTGGCCGCGGCGCTGCTGGCCGGCTGGGCCGCGGGTCACATCGGCGTGGCTGCCACCCTGGGCCTGGCGATGGCGTTCTGGATCGTCGCCTCGGTGGCCACCGACTTGGTCGAGCGGCTGCGACCGCGCGCCGTGCCAGGCGACAGCGTGGCGGCCCGTTGGCGGCTGTTGCCGCGTGCCCTGCTGGGCATGATGGTGGCGCACCTGGGCGTGGCGGCCTTCATCCTGGGTGTGACGATGGTGCGCAGCTTCGAGGTCGAGCGCGACGTGAAGATGGACGTGGGCGACACCACCACGGCGCGCGGCTACACCTTCACCTTCCGCGGCACCGAGGACATCGACGGGCCCAACTACCAGGCCGCACGCGGTCTGGTGGAGGTGAGCAGGGCAGGGCGCCTGGTGGCCACGCTGCACCCTGAAAAGCGCGTCTACCGCGTGCAGAGCAACCCGATGACCGAAGCCGCCATCGATGCCGGCCTGACGCGCGACCTCTACGTCTCGCTCGGCGAGCCGCTCGAAGGCCGAGCCTGGACGGTGCGTGTCTACATCAAACCCTACATCGACTGGATCTGGGGCGGCTGCGGCCTGATGGCCCTGGGCGGGCTGCTGGCCGTGAGCGACCGGCGCTACCGCAGCGCCCATCCCAAGGCGTCTGCGATGACCACCGTACCGGCCAGCGGGGAGGTGCCGGCATGAAGCGCCTGAAGTTCCTGATCCCGCTGGGCCTGTTCGTGGTGCTGCTGGGCTTTCTGGCGGTGGGCCTGAAGCGCGACCCGCACGAGGTGCCTTCGCCGCTGATCGGCAAGCCCGCGCCGGCCTTCGCGGTGAGCCGGCTCGACGATGCGGCGCAGACCCTGCGCCGCGACGAGCTGCTCGGCAAGGTCTGGATCCTCAACGTCTGGGCCTCGTGGTGCGGCGCCTGCCGTGAAGAACATGCCCTGCTGGTCGACTACGCCCGGCGCAAGCGCGCCCCGATCTACGGCCTGAACTACAAGGACACCCGCGTCGAAGGCCTGGCCTGGCTGGCCCAGCAAGGCAACCCCTACGAGGCCTCGCTGTTCGATGCCGATGGCCGCATCGGGCTGGACTTCGGCGTCTACGGCGTGCCCGAAACCTTTGTCATCGACCAGGCCGGCGTGGTGCGCTTCAAGCACATCGGCCCGCTCACGCCGCAGGTGATCCGCGAGCGCCTGGAACCCCTGCTGGAGAAACTCCATGGTGCTTGAACGCCGCACGCGTTGGACCCCGGGCGCGCTGCGGCTGGCCTGCGCCGGGCTGTTGGCGCTGCCCCTGCTCACGTTGGCCGGCGAGGCCCGCCCCAACGCCGACGACCCGGCGCTGGAAGCCCGCATGCTGCACATCACCACTGAGTTGCGCTGCCTGGTCTGCCAGAACCAGACCGTCGCCGACTCACACTCCGGCCTCGCGCAGGACCTGCGCCAGAAGGTGCGCGAGCTGCTGGCTGCGGGCAACACCGACCCGCAAGTCATCGACTACATGACGGCCCGCTACGGCGACTTTGTGCTGTACCGCCCGCCGGTCAAGACGAGCACTGTGCTGCTGTGGTTCGGCCCGGCGCTGCTGTTGCTGGCGGCCCTGGGCGCGCTGTTGCGGGTGCTGCGCCAGCGCAGCCGCCTGAGCCCCGAGCAGTTCGATGCGGATGACGACACCGCCGACCCCGACGCCACCGCGCCCGCTGCCGCCCAACCCCCGCCCACGCCTGACCTTTCGAAAGACCCTGTTCATGGCCATTGACCTACCGACCCTGCGTGAGCAACTGCGCCAACTGCAAGCCCTGCACGCCGCGCAGGTGCTGGGCGACGAGGCTTATCAGCAAGCGCGCGCGCCACTGGAGCAGCAGATCGTTGAATGGGTGATGGCTGGCGCGGTGGACCCGCCGGCGCCAACAGTGAAACCAGCAGCGACACCAACGGCGACACCAACGGCGACACCAGCAACGACACCAGCAACGACACCAACGGCGACCTCAGCCGCCCCGGGCGCCAAACGGTTGTGGGTCGGCGTGGCCACGGCCGTGCTGGTGCTGGCTGCCGCGGGCTACTGGTGGACCGGTTCACCGCAGCTGGCCACGCGACCCGCTACGGCGCCGATGGCCGGCGCCGACAACCCGGGCGCGCCGACGCAAGCGCCGCATGCAATGGGCTCCGACCAGATCGCCCGCATGGTCGAGAGGCTGGAACAGCGCCTCAAGGCCAGCCCGCGCGACGCCGAAGGCTGGGCCATGCTGGCGCGCTCATACAGCGTGCTGGGTCGCCGTGCCGATGCCCTGCCGGCGTACAAGCAGGCTGTGGCACTGCGGGGGGACGACGCCACGCTGCTGGCCGACTACGCCGATGCCCTGGCCGTGAGCCAGCAAGGTGCGCTCAATGGCGAGCCGTTGAAGCTGATTCACAAAGCCTTGAAGCTCGACCCTGACAACCTCAAAGCCCTGTCCCTGGCGGGTACCGCGGCCTTCGACGGCAAGGACTACGCGCTGGCCGTCACACACTGGGCGCGCATCGTGGCCGTGGCGCCGCCCGGCAGCAGCTACCTGCAGCAGGTGCAGGCCAACCTGGCCGAAGCGCGTGAGCTGGGTCATCTGCCGACACCCGTGGCCGCGTCGGGCGCGACCCCGGCGGCTGCCGCCGCCCCCGCAGCGGTGGCCCAGTGAGTCGGCTCACGGTCGCGACTCGCTCGGCATGACTTACCTGCTGGCCTATGCGGCCGTCATGGGGGTCATCCTCTGGCTCTACCTGCGCCGCAAGCAGCGCTTGCAGGCAACGCATCAGCAGGCGCTGCAGGCGGCGCTGGCGGCCGGGTTGGGCGAGCCGCCTTCACTGCACCCGGTGGTGAACCTGAGCCTGTGCATCGGCTCGGGCTCCTGTGCGCAGGCCTGCCCGGAAGAAGCACTGGGCGTGGTCAACGGCAAGGCGGTGCTGAAAAACGCCTCGGCCTGCATCGGCCATGGCGCCTGCCTGTCGGCCTGCCCGCTCGAAGCGATCAGCCTGGTGTTCGGCACCGAAACGCGCGGCATCGACATCCCCAACATCAGCCCCGATTTCGAAACCAATGTGGCGGGCATCTACATCGCCGGTGAGCTGGGTGGCATGGGCCTGATCCGCAAGGCGGCCGAGCAGGGGCGCCAGGCGATGGAGGCGATCCGCAGGCGCAGCGCTGGCACCAAGGGGGCGGAAGATCTCGACGTGCTCATCGTGGGCAGCGGCCCGGCTGGCCTGGCCGCCGGGCTTGGCGCCATCCAGCACCGCCTGCGCTACCGCATCATCGAGCAGGAAGACTCCCTCGGCGGCGCGGTGTACCACTACCCGCGCAACAAGATCACCATGACGGCGCCGGTGCAACTGCCGCTGGTGGGGCAGGTCAAGTTCAGCGAGGTGAGCAAGGAGAAGCTGCTCGACTTCTGGCATGGCGTGGTCGACAAGACCGGCCTGAAGATCTGCTACCGCGAGCGCCTCACCGGCATCGAGCGGCAGGGCGAGGGCTTTGTGGTGCAGACCGACCGGGCCCGCTACACCAGCCGCTCGGTGCTGCTGGCGATGGGCCGGCGCGGCACGCCGCGCAAGCTCGACGTGCCCGGCGAAGAAGCATCGAAGGTGGTCTACCGCCTGGTCGACCCGCAGCAGTACCGCGGCCAACGGGTGCTGGTGGTCGGCGGCGGCGACAGTGCACTGGAGGCTGCCATCGCGCTGGCCGAACAGCCCGGCACGCAGGTGACGCTGTCTTACCGCAGCGCCGCCTTCTCACGCGTGAAGGCGCGCAACCGCAGCCAATTGGAGGCGCTCCAGCCCACCGGCCGCATCGACGTGCTGCTGGGCTCGCAGGTGACGTCGATCGACGCTTCCAAGGTGCGCATTGAACACGCCGGCCAGCCGCTGGACCTGCCCAATGATGTGGTCATCGTCTGCGTCGGCGGCGAGCTGCCCACGCCACTGCTCAAGAAGATCGGCATCGATTTCGAGACCAAGTTCGGGTCGGCCTGAGAGGAGCGGCTGCCCCAGACCGACCAGGCCATCCCCGCGGAGCGGTGAATTGGGTGCGATGGCGTACAGACACATCCTCGGCAAGGCGCCACAGTGGCGCCATCGGTCATCGTTCGATGATCAACCGCTTGGAGATCGAGTCAATGGACAAACGTGCTGGATTCGTGGTGCTTGCCACCGCTTTGATGCTGACGAACGCGTTGGGCGGATGCAGCAAGTCCCCGGTGATCGACACCCCCGCGACGTCTGCTCCCACAGCCACCAACAATGTGGTCAACATCGACGTGATCAACCACGTCAAGACCGCGTTGCTGCAGGACGCCGTGCTCAAGGACTTTGAGATCAACGTCATCACGCTCAAGGGCGATGTGCGTCTCATCGGTATGCTGGCCACCCAGGCGCAGATCGACGCTGCGATCACCATCGCCCGCGCTGCCGAAGGCGTGCACAGCATTCACAACGAGCTCACCCTCAAGTCGTAGGGCGAAACTATGGCTGGAACTCTGATCCGCTTCTACGCCGCGTTGGCCTTGTCGTTGTCGGTCCTGGCTGTGGCACCGGCTTTTGCACAGCCCGTGCCCTTGCCTGTCAGTACGGTGACCGTGGTGATCGAGGTGATCCTTGCATCCAAGACGGCACCAGCGGCTGCATGGACCGCGATGGCCGACATGCGTGCCATGCTGCAGCAGCAGCCCGGCTACCTGGCCGAAGAGATGCTGCAGAACTTGAACCCGGCCAATGCGCCGCGCTACCTGCATGTGTCGCGCTGGGCCTCCATCGGCTACTGGGCTGCGGTGTTTCGGTCGCCCGCGTTTGCCAAGCTCAACACCCACAGCCGCGAACACTACACCGTGACGGTGAGTGCCTTCACGCCATCGCTTGAGCCACCCGTTCCTGAGTGATCGTGCAGGCGGGCGTGCGCAAATCGGCTGAGGGTGGTCAGCTGCCTTCGGCCGCGTACACGGCAAACGCCGAGGCCGTGGCGCAGGCACTCAACGTCGATCCTGAAACCGGCCTGACCCACCCCCAGTGCGCCGAGCGCCTGGCGACATGGGGGCCCAACGCCTTGCCTGTCACGCCGCCACGCCCGGCCTGGCGGGTTCTGCTCGCGCAGTTCAAGGGGATCATGATCGTGATCCTGATGGCTGCGGCGCTGCTGGCTGCGCTGGTAGGCAGCGTCAAGGATGCGTTGGTGATCCTTGCCGTCGTGGTGATCAACGCCCTGGTCGGCTTCTACCAGGAATACCGCGCCGAACGCAGCCTTGATGCGCTGAAGTCGATGCTGCCCGTCCATGCCACGGTGCGGCGCGACGGCGCCAGCCTGAAGATCGACGCCGAGGGCGTGGTGCCGGGCGACATCCTGCTGCTCGAAGCGGGTGACAGCGTATCGGCCGATGGCCGGCTCATCGTTGCCGCTGGCCTGGAGATCGATGAATCGGCGCTGACGGGCGAGTCGCAGCCTGCTGCCAAACAAGCCGCACTGGCGTTGCCCGTTGATGCCCTTCTGGGCGATCGCAGCAACATGGCCTACATGAACACGCTGCTGACGCGAGGGCGTGCCGAGTTGCTCGTCACCGCGACCGGTGTCCACACCGAGATGGGGCAGCTGTCACAGACACTGGCGGCCACGGTGGAGCAGCCGAGCCCGCTGCAAGTGCAGCTCGACCAACTGGCCAAACGCCTGGGCATCATTGCTTTGGCGTTGGTGGCCCTGCTGTCGCTGATGCAGTTCTTGCGCGGCGCCCAACTCGCACACATCCTGCTGGACGCCATTGCCTTGGCCGTGGCAGCCGTGCCCGAGGGGCTGCCGGTGGTGGTGACCGTCACGCTGGCACTGGGCATGCGCAAGATGGCGCGCGAGCATGCCATCGTCAAGCGCATGGCCAGTGTCGAGACCCTGGGCTGCACCACCGTCATCTGCTCCGACAAGACGGGCACCCTCACGCTTAACCAGATGACTGCCAAGACGTTCAGCTGCGAAGGCCGGCGGTTCGACGTCTCGGGGGAGGGCTACGAAGCGCAGGGCTCGATCACCGAGACGGGCGGCGCAGCAGTGGCTGTTGATCTCTCTGCCTTGTTGGTGCCGTTGATGGCTTGCAACGACAGCCGCATCGACGCTGGCAAGGTCATTGGCGACCCGATGGAAGCCGCGCTGCTGGTGCTGGCGGCCAAGGGTGGCGTGCGGCGCGACGAGGTCGAGCGCACCCTGCCCCGTCTGGCCGAGCTGCCCTTCGACTCGGCCCACAAGTTCATGGCCACCTTTCATCGCGATGGCGACCAGGTGCAGCTGTTTGTCAAAGGGGCGCCGGACGTGCTGCTGCCACGCTGCTCGACCTGGCGCACGGCCGGTGCGGCGCAGGCGCTGGACGCACCCCGCCGGCAGCAGATCGATGCCGACTACCAGGCGCTCGGCCAGCGTGGCCTGCGCGGCCTGTTGATCGCCAGCCGCACGCTGCCGGTGGGTAGCGTCGACCCTGCTGGCGATCTTGCCCCCTGGATCAACGAGCTGTGCTTCGTCGGCTTGATCGGCCTGATGGACCCGCCGCGGGCCGAAGCCCGGCAGGCCATTGCCAAGTGCCAACATGCCGGCATCGCCGTCAAGATGATCACTGGCGATCACCAGACCACCGCCACCGCCATCGCGGCTGAACTGGGGCTATCGGGGCGCACCGTGTCGGGTGCAGAGCTTGACCGCATGGAGGCCGGGCAACTGGCCGACGCCGTTGACGGTGTGGCGGTCTTCGCGCGGGTGTCGCCGGCCAACAAGGTGGCCATCGTGAAGGCGCTGCAGGCCAGGGGCCACGTCGTGGCGATGACGGGCGATGGCGTCAACGATGCGCCCGCGTTGAAGCAGGCAGACATCGGTGTGGCCATGGGTGTGGCCGGCACGGCAGTGGCCCAGGAGGCCGCCACCATGGTGCTCACCGACGACAACTTCGCCACCCTCGTGACCGCCGTGCGTCACGGCCGCACGCTGTACGACAACATCCTGAAGTTCGTACGCTTTCAGCTGACGACGACGATCGGTGCGATCTTGACGGTGTTCACCGCACCGCTGCTGGGCCTGCCCGAACCCTTCACTGCGCTGCAGATCCTGTGGGTGGCCATCCTCATGGACGGGCCGCCGGCCGTGTCGCTGGCGCTGGACGCCGCGCGCCCGGGCGTCATGGACGAAGCGCCGCGCCCGCGCGCCGAGCCAGTGCTGCCGCTGGCGCGCGTGGCGCGGGTGTTCGCCTATGGCGCGACGATGATGGTGGGCACTCTGGCTGTGCTTTACCACGGGGTGCAGACCGGGCCGCAAGACCGCGCCTTGACGATGGCGTTCGTGACCTTCGTGTTGTTCCAGCTCTTCAACGTGTTCAATGCCCGCAACGAAACCGGCTCAGCCTTCAATGCGCAGTTCTTCAGCAACCGCATGCTGTGGGTTTCGTTGAGCGGCGCCCTCTTGCTGCAGGTACTGGCCACGCAGTGGCTGCCCGCATCCCGCCTCTTTGGCACCACCGGTATGGCCTGGGCCGACTGGGGCGTTGCTGCTGGCGTGGCCTCGTTGGTTTTGCTGCTGGAAGAGGCGCGCAAGCTGGGCTTACGCTGTTGGCGGCGATGAGCCCGGCCGCTCAGTCATCCCCAAAGTCCCACAGCTGATGCAGGTCCAGCCGCAGCCGGTCCTGCAGGTGCAGGGCGTCGAAGCGCGTGGTGGTTGCGGCCAGGGCCGCTTCGGCCTGTTGGCGCCGGGCCAGGTGCACGTCGCTCACCGCGTATTCGCCCAGCGACCAGCCGCGCTGCGCCGCCTGCAGCGCCGCCTGGGCCTGCGCTTCGGCGCGGGCCTGGGCGCGCCAGGTGTCGATGGCGGCGGCGGCGCGCACGGTCTGGCTGGCGGCGTCGGCCAGGCGCTCGCGGCGGCGCTGTTCGGCGCGGGCGGCGAAGGCGTCGGCCTCGGCCAGGGCCTGGCGGCTGTCGGCAGCGCGGCCGGTGCCGCCCAGCGGCAGGCTGACCGAGACGCCCACCAGCCGTTCGCGCCCGGCCTGCTCGCGCGACCAGTGCACGCCCAGCGTGGGGTCGGGGCGCTGCTCCTGCGCCAGGCGATCGGCCCGCGCGCGGGCCTGCGCCGCTTCGGCCTGGGCCATCAGCACGCCGTGGTCGTCGTTGGTGAGCTGGTCGCGCAGGGCGGCCAAGTCCTTGCCGGCGGGCGCATCGGCCGGCAGGGTGGTGTCCGGCGTTTGCGGCGGCGGGATCAGTGGGTAGCGGCTGGCCCAGCCGGCCAATGCAGCGTCGGCCTGCGCCTGGGCCTGCAGGCGGGCGGCCTCGATCTGCGCCAGCGCGGCCAGCTGGCGGCCGAGTTCGGTGCGGGCCGCGTCACCGGCCTGCACGCGGCGCCGGCTGGTCTCGACCAGGGCCTGCTGGCTGATGATCTGCTGCTGCCACAGCGCGGCCAGTGCCAGGTCGCGCTGCACGGCGTACCAGTCGCGCAGCAGCGCGCGGCTGGCCTCGTGCAGCGCATCGGCCCGCTGCAGGCGCGCCAGCGCCAGGCCGGCTTCGCCCAGGCGCTGGTCCTGCGCGGCCTTGCCCGGCCAGCGCAGCGGCCGGTCCAGCGAGACCTGCGGCTCCAGCCCCGGCGCGCCGAGGTCGCGCACCCGGCGCTGCTGCGCGCCCACCCGCAGCGTGAACTCGTGCGGCCCCACCGCCAGGCGCTGCGCGGCGGCCTGGCTGGCGCGCAGCGTGGCCTCGGCGGCCTGCACCTCGGGCAGCGCCAGCAGTTGCTGCGCCACCTGCTGATCGGCCGGCAACTGGGCCCAGGCGGCACCCGCACACCATCCCAGGAGGGCAAGGCATCGCTTCATCACAGGGACTCCTGACGCACGCCATAGCGGCGGAACAAGATCGGCAGCAGCACCAGCGTCAATGCGGTCGACGACAGCAGCCCACCGATCACCACGATGGCCAGTGGCCGCTGGATCTCCGAGCCCGGCCCGCTGGCAAACAGCAGCGGCAGCAGGCCGAAGCCGGTGATGGCCGCCG
>JBDTQF010000152.1:0-9477 GCA_039932275.1 Burkholderiales bacterium | reverse complement strand
ATACAAACCGCCGTGAAGGCCGAGACGCGCGCCAAGCGCATTGCCGAGCTGGTGGAAATGCTCGCACGCGGCGAGACCATCCACTTCTTCAAGCCCCGAACCAAGGCCTGACCACGAGGTTCACGCCTGGCTGCCTGGGCTACACCTCTTGAAGCACGACCCGAGGCTTCAGCGAACGCCGATCCAGATCGAAACGCCCCAATGGTTCTGGGTGTCATCGGTGAATTCAACGTTGAGAAATTTGACTCGACCAGCCTGGAGCGCCTTCATGAGCCGGACCTTGTCTGAGCCGTCCGGCCCTGCCACTTCGACGCCGACAGTGCTGTTTGTCATCCCGCCAAACCACTGAACGTCGAGGCCACCCTGCTTCAGCGCATCACACATCTGTTTGTGAAAGGCCGCTGGTTCCGCCTCACGCCGGTTGTGCGCTACCCACACCTTGAATGGAGTCCCTGCCTTCAACGCATCGGCGATAGCGGTCACCTGCCGCTTGGAGAGCGAGCGAGGCTGTATAGCTGCCATCACACGAGTGCTCGCAATCCGGCTTGCGATTGGGGCCACTGCAGCCAAGCACCCCGCGGCTATTGCCGTCCTCGTCCAGCCTGACCCGCCCGCTACAGCAGCTACCGCTCCAGAAAGGACCGCAATTCCGAAAGCAACTCGATCAAGGACTTCGATCGCCTCCATTGATTAAGACCTCTCTGTTCGCCACGAGCGATCGTACGTCAGCTTTGCGCCATCGAACTCACGGTTGAAAAGGTCCGCGACGGGTCGATAGCCGCGCTCCCCGAAAATGCCGGACGCCCTCACCGTCCCGCTTGATGACGCACACCCTCGCCCACCTGCGCTCCGGCGCCCTGCAAGGCGCCACCCGCCTCGATCTGCGCGGCTGCAACCTCGCCGAGTTGCCGCGCGAGGTGCTGGGCCTGGCCGACACGTTGGAGGTGCTGGACGTCTCCGACAACCAGCTGGGCGCCCTGCCCGATGGCCTGGCGCGGTTCACCCGGCTGCACACGCTGTTCGCCTCCAGCAACCGCTTCACCACGCTGCCGGCGGTGCTGGGCCGGCTGCCGGCGCTGGACACGCTGGGCTTCAAGGCCAACCAGATTGCCGAGGTGCCAGCCGCCGCGCTGGCGCCCACGCTGCGCTGGTTGATCTTGACCGACAACCGCATCGCCGCGCTGCCACCCACGCTGACTCACTGCACCCGCATGCAGAAGCTGATGCTGGCGGGCAACCGGCTGACGCAGCTGCCGCGCGGCATGGGGCGGTTGCAGCGGCTGGAATTGCTGCGGCTCTCGGCCAACCGGTTCGAGCGCATCGACGCAGCCCTGCCCGATGAGCTGCTGGCCCTGCCGCGGCTGGCCTGGCTGGCACATGCGGGCAACCCGTTCAGCGCGGCGCGCGAGCAAGCCGCGGCGGCGCTGGCCGGTGCGCGCGCCATTGCCTGGGCTGAACTGCAGCTGCACGCGCTGCTGGGCGAGGGGGCGTCGGGCCACATCCACGCCGCGCAGTGGCAGCCTGCCAACGAGGCTGCGCAAGACGTGGCCGTGAAGCTGTTCAAGGGCGCGGTCACCAGCGATGGCCTGCCGCAGTGCGAGATGGCGGCCACGCTGGCCGCGGGCTCGCACCCGCAGCTGGTGGGCGCGCTGGGCGTGTTGGGCGGTCATCCGCAAGACATGCAAGGCCTGGTGCTGCCCCGCTTGGCGGCGCACTGGGCGCCGCTGGCCGGCCCGCCCAGCATGGCCAGTTGCAGCCGCGATGTGTACCGCGCCGGCCTGCGCCTGCCAGCCGCTGATGCCGCGGCGATGGCCCGTGCGGCCACCGACGCATTGAGCCATCTGCATGAGCACGGCCTGATGCATGGCGACCTCTATGCGCACAACCTGCTGGTGGATGGCCAGGGCCGTGCGCTGCTCAGCGACTTGGGTGCGGCGTCGTTCCTGCCGGTGGACGACCCGGCCCGGTGTGAGGCGCTGCAGGCGCTGGACCGCCGCGCCTTGCAGATCCTGGTGGACGAGCTGGCGCAGCACAGCGATGAGGCACGGCCTGCAATGACAATCCAATCATGAGTCAAGGCAAACGCATTTCCGCAGACATTGACGCCACCGCCCTGCAGGCCATCAAGGACCTGGGCGCTGCGGCCAAGCTGGCGCGCACGCAGGCGGGCGAAGGCCAAGCCGCGGCCGCAGCGCGGCTGGGCGTGCATGTGCAGACCATCGGGCGCATCGAAGCCGGCGAGCCCGGCGTGGCCATCGGCCATGTGATGGGCTTGCTGGCGCTGTATGGCCTCTCGGCTACGTTGCGGCCCGTCGACGGCGAGCCGGGCGCTTAGCTCATTGCGCCGGGGTTCAGCACGCCGCGCCGCACCTGGTCGCGTTCGAGCGATTCGAACAGCGCCTTGAAGTTGCCTTCGCCGAAGCCTTCGTCGCGCTTGCGCTGGATGAACTCGAAGAACACCGGGCCCAGCAGGGGTTGCGAGAAGATCTGCAGCAGCAGGCGCGGGTCGCCGCCGGTGGTGCTGCCGTCGAGCAGGATGCCGCGGGTCTGCAACTCCGCCACCGGCTCGCCATGGCCGGGCAGGCGCTCGGCCAGCATCTCGTAGTACACGTCGTTGGGCGCGCTCATCAGCGGCACGCCGGCCAGCTGCAGGGCGTCGACGCTGGCGATCAGGTCGTCGCACAGCAGCGCGATGTGCTGGATGCCCTCGCCGCTGAACTTCATCAGGAACTCCTCGATCTGCCCACTGCCATGCCCGGCCTCTTCGTTCAGCGGGATGCGGATCACGCCGTCGGGCGCCGTCATCGCGCGGCTGGTCAGGCCGGTGTATTCGCCCTGGATGTCGAAGTAGCGGATCTCGCGGAAGTTGAAGATCTTCTCGTAGAAGCCGCCCCAGAAGGCCATGCGGCCGCGGTAGACGTTGTGCGTGAGGTGGTCGATCACGCGCAGGCCATGGCCGCGTGGGTGGCGCTCGACACCGGGCAGGAACTCGAAGTCGATGTCGTAGATGCTCTTGCCTGTCTCGATCCCTTGGGGGTCATCGAATCGGTCGATCAGGTACAGCGGCGCACCGCCGATGCCGCGTATGGCGGGCAGCCGCAGCTCCATCGGGCCGGTGGGCACGTCGATCGGCTGGGCCCCGAGATCCAACGCCCGCGCGTAGGCCTGGTGGGAATCCTTGACACGGAAGGCCATGGCGCAGGCGCTGGGCCCATGCTCGGCGGCGAAGTAGCCGGCCAGGCTGCGCGGCTCGCGGTTGACAATGAAGTTGATCTCGCCCTGGCGGTACAGCACCACGTCCTTGCTGCGGTGGCGCGCCACGAGCGAGAAGCCCATCTTCTCGAACACCGGCTCGATCGCGCCGGCCGTGGGCGATGCGAATTCCACGAACTCGAACCCCATCAATCCCATCGGGTTGTCAAACAGGTCGGGCATGGTGGACTCCTGGTCGGCGATGCGCCTCAATCGTCCATCGCCAGCCGCAGCCCGCTGAACTGCCAGCGCGCGGTGGCCGCAAAGAAGTTGCGGTAGCTGGCGCGCAGATGGCCGGCCGGGGTGGCGCAGGAGCCGCCGCGCAGCACGTACTGGTTGACCATGAACTTGCCGTTGTATTCGCCCACCGCGCCGGCCGCGGGGCGGTAGCCGGGGTAGGCGGCGTAGCTGGAGGAGGTCCACTCCCACACGCTGCCGTAGCGCTGGCTGTCATCAAAGCTGCCCGGGCATTGCGGGTGCAGCACGCCGGCGTCGGCGAAGTGGCCGGTGCAGGCCTCGCCCGCGGCCAGCGCGGCATGTTCCCACTCGGCTTCGGTGGGCAGCCGGGCGCCGGCCCAGCGGGCATAGGCATCGGCCTCGAAGTACGACAGGTGCACCACCGGCTGCAACGCATCGAGCGGGCGCAGGCCGGCCAGGGTGAACTCGGCCCAGGCCGAGGTTGGGGACGACGTTGCGGATGACGCTTGACGCTGCCAGTACAGCGGCTGGCTGAGCGCGTTGCGGCAGCGCCAGTCCCAGCCTTCAGACAGCCACCAGGCCGGCTCGTCGTAGCCACCGGCTTCGATGAAGGCCCGGTACTCGCCGTTGTTGACCGGCCGGTTGGCCAGCGCATACGGCGCCAGGAAGACCCGGTGGCGCGGGCCTTCGTTGTCGAACGCGAAGCCTTCGCCGCCATGGCCGATGCTGACCACGCCGCCTTCGACGGCCTGCCAGCGCAGCGCCTGCGCCGACGCACCGACGGGGCTGGCGGGGGCACAGCCGGCGGCATAGGCCGGCCGCTGCGGGTGGCAGGACAGCAGGTGCTTGATGTCGGTGAGCAGCAGCTCCTGGTGCTGCTGTTCATGGTGCAGGCCCAGCGTGACCAGCGCGCGCAGTGCGGCGTCATCCGGATGGCGTGCCAGCAGCTCGGTGGTGGCCGCGGTGACGTGGGCACGGTAGGCCATCACCTCGGCCAGCGAAGGCCGCGTCAGCAGCCCACGCTGAGCGCGCGGGAACTGCTCGCCGACGGCGTTGTAGTACGAGTTGAAGAGGTCGCGGTAGGCCGCATCGAACGGCAAGAAGGGCTTGAAGGGCGGCGCCCAGCGGGCCAGCACGAAGGTTTCGAAGAACCAGCTGGTGTGCGCCAGGTGCCACTTGGCCGGGCTGGCGTCGGGCATCGATTGCGCACCGCAGTCTTCAGCCGACAGCGGCGCCACCAGCGCCTCGCTGCGCTGGCGCACCGCCTGAAGCGAAGCAACGCCTTCAAGCTCACGCGGTGATGGGGTCATGGCCGCGCCAGAATCACCGCGAACCAGCGGCGCTCGTCGGTCCAGGCCTGCTGCCGGCTGAAACCGACCGTGTGGAGCTGGTGGCAGAAACCTTCAAGCTCGAACTTGTGGCTGTTCTCGGTATGGATGCGCTCGCCGCGCACAAAGGCCCGCTGGCCGCCGGGCCAGCGCACCAGCAGGTCGTGGGTGGCCTGCAGGTGCATCTCGACGCGCCCGGCCTCGGCGTTGTAGAAGGCCAGGTGGCGCCACTGCGCGGGGTCGAAGTCGGCACCCACCAAGCGGTTCACGTGGCTGAGCATGTTGAGGTTGAAGGCCGCGGTGAGGCCCTGGGCATCGTTGTAGGCGGCGTCGAGCACCGCCGGGTCCTTCTTCAGGTCGATGCCGATCAGCAGCGCGCCGTCGTTATCGACCAGCGCCCGCAGGCGGCTCAGCAGCTCGGCGGCGCGCGGCGGTTCGTAGTTGCCGATGGAGGTGCCGGGGTAGAACACCAGCCGGCGCGCGCGCGGCACCTCGGGCCCCAGCGCGAAGGGCCGGGTGATGTCGGCCACCACCGTTTGCACCTGCAACCAGGGCAGTTCGCGGTGCAGGGCACGCGCGCCTTCGGTGACAAACTCGGCCGAGATGTCGAGTGCCACGAAGCGCTGCGGCCGCAGCAGGCGGCACAGCGCGCGGGCCTTTTCGCAGCTGCCGGCGCCGGGCTCGACCACGCTGTCGCAGCGGCCCAGCGCCTGCGCGATGGCCGCGCCATGCGCCTGCATCACCGCCCGTTCGGTACGGGTGACGTAGTACTCCGGCGTGCGCGTGATGGCCTCGAACAGCGCCGAGCCGTGGGCGTCGTAGAAGTACTTCGGCGACAGCGCCGCGCCCGGCTGCGCCAGGCCGTCAAGAATCTCGCTGACTTCGGCCTCGCTGCCGCTGGCGGGCGACGGCCCGGCCCAGTTGCGCTGCGGCAGGGAGCCGCGCAGCAGGGCAGCCGCGGGGGAATCAATCGCCATGGAATGCATCGATGTCCTTTCAGATGGGCGGAACTGCAGGGTACTGACGTCGCATGACGACCCGACATCATTTGAGCCGGGGCGGCCGGATGTGTGCATCCGCACGAACCAGTGTCCCCTGGCGCAGTGCGTGTACCGCCGCGGTCACGCTGCGGGCCACTTTGGGCGGCTTGCAGGCGTTGATGCGGGGATCTTCTCCTTGGTCTTGCGGCCGAAGTCGCCCAACTTCCAGGTAGTGGCCAGGCCGTTGGGGCCGGTGAGCTTGGTGGCCTGGCCGAAGCGGGGGTCGTATTCCTTGCTCTCGCTCTGGCTCAGCGCGTTGGTGCTGGTGATCGGGAAGGCGCCCGTGGGCAGCACGATGCCGGCGACCGTGGGCATGCTGGCCGGGGCGTAGTCGTTGCTGCTGGTGCGGCTGGTGACCTGTTGGCGCGCGGGTGCGCACGACCCGTATCATCGATGCTCATACCTTTGCCGGAGCAGTTGCCATGACCACGGTTCAGATCACGTTGCCGAACAAACTGGCACAAGAGGCCGAGGCCGCCGGTCTGCTGACGCCCGCCGCGCTGCGCGAGATGGTGAAGGATGCAATGCGCCGCCGTGCGGCGCAGGCACTGCTGGCTGGCGCTGCACGCGCCAGCGATGCCGGCAGCCAGCCGTGGTCGATGGCGGAGATACAGGCCGAAGTGGCCTCTGTGCGCCGCGAACGCTCCGCCGTGCGCCGGGGCTCCTCTGCAAAGGGCTCTGCCTCCAAGGGGCCACGCACCCCAGCCCCCACCGGCAGCCGATGAGCGGGTTGCCTCGATGGGTGATCGATACCAATGTGCTGGTGTCGGCCTTCCTGTGGCGCGGGCTGCCAGGGCGGCTGCTGGAGCGGGCGGGTGAGTGCGACGTGCGCCTGTTCACCAGCCAGGCCCTGTTGAACGAGCTGAACGCGACACTGGCCAAGCCGAAGCTGGCGCAGGTTTCGCCAAGCACCGACACCCACGCCCCACGGTCCGCATCGTCTTCCACGATCGGCTCGCGCCGGTCGCCCCGCGAAGTGACGTGATACAGCCCACCGGGCCATTCGATGCGCAGAGGTCTGGACATGGTGAATACGGTGCCGGCAGACAAAATCAGTCAAGTGGTGCAATGAGGGACGGCAATATGGGGAATGTGCAAGAAACAAGACCTGACCCAGGGCTTTCCTCGCCGCAAAGCACTCCGGCACAAGCCAGGCGTTCAAGCCAATCGATTCTTTTCATCGGTCCCCTCCATGACCACTGCGGTCGTTGCTTGTGTTCTTCATCCCGTGCGGATCTCTCCCAGCAACTCCGGGTGCCTGTCCAGCACCCGCAGCAGCTTCACCAACGCCAGCGGCGGGCGGGTCTTGCCGTTCTCGTAGCGCGAGAAGGCATTAACGCCGCCGCCGAAGATCTCGGCAGCTTCGCGCTGGTCAAGCTGGAGCTTCTTGCGCACGCCGGCGATGTAGGCCGGGTCAACGTAGGCGGCATTCACCTGGCGCTGGAACAATGCGATCGACTCGCCATAGCGATCACCGGCTTCGCGCTCCAGGATCACCTCGCCGCAGGCCGGGCAATAGTCGCCCGTCACCGCCAGGATGGTGGCGGTTTCGCCCTTGTAGGTGTAGGGCACGTCGCGCGTGTCGTGGATCAGTTCGGCCGCGCCGCAGACTGGGCACTTCATGATCACAGCTCCTTGAACGAAACGATCAACACGTCGTCAATGACGGTGAGCTTCACGTACACCCCCTCGGCACTCGCCGTCCTGGCGCGGTACACGTCCTGCCAGACACGGTGATCGGCATGCGTGGTCATGCTCTTGTAGAAATCAGGCGGCGTGAGCCCCAAGACAACGGCACACATGCCCGCCAAGTCATTGATGCCCAGCTCACTCGCCCCGTTGTAAGCGCTGGCCGTGGCCCGCACACGACCCGCCTCGACCAGCGCCTTGACGACAGACAGCTTGCAATGCGGGGCTCCCTTCTCCATGGCGAATATTAACCTAGTTGGTTATTTATGCGATGAACTTGCGCACAGCCAGGAAGGCCCGGCCAGGCGCGCCGCCCGGCTCACCGTGGCCTCATGCACGCCGAAGTACTGGGCGATCTCTCGCAAGCGGTACGCCCCGCTGCGGTACGCGACCGACATGGCCTGGTTGCGCGGCAAGCCGGCACAGTGCATAGCGCAGTAGTCGGCCAGGGGTTGAGACACGGGGCGGCGTTGTAGCCGGGGCACTTCACGCAAGGGTAGGTCGTCGGCAAGCTGGTCTTGCATCTCGCGCAGGAAATCTTCGCCGCCAAGGAAGACTTGGCTGCGCAACTCCTGCCACACGCTGGGCAGACCCACCCCGGCACGCACAAAATCGACGTAGGCCCGATGGGCCGCCTCTCGGCTGGTGGCGAATTGGCTCAGCAGCCAGTCGGTCTCCAACCAGGCAGGCGATGTCCCTTGCGCTGCCCTTGCCTCTGCGTCCACGCCGGCCGTGGCGCGGTAGCTGCTCCACGGGTAGTCACCCAGGTCGCTCACCATGCCGGCGCGCAGCGGGTTGAGCACCACGTAGCGCGCCAGCTCCAGCAGGTAGCTCTGCCGCTCCACCATGATGGCCTTGTAGCGGCCCTGGAACACGTGCCCCACCCGGCCATGCGCCCGGTTGAACCACTGCGACCACACCCCGTTGAGTTGCCGCATGCCCAGCGACAGATTGGCATCGGGCGTCTCCAGCAGCAGGTGGTAGTGGTTGTCCATCAGGCACCAGGCATGCACGCGCCAGCCGAAGCGCCCGCAGGTTTCGCCAAGCACCGACACCCACGCCCCACGGTCCGCATCGTCTTCCACGATCGGCTCACGCCGGTCGCCCCGCGAAGTGACGTGATACAGCCCACCAGGCCATTCGATGCGCAGAGGTCTGGACATGGTGAATACGGTGCTGTCAGACAAAATCAGTCAAGCGATGCAATGAGGGACGGCAATATGGGGAATGTGCAAGAAACAATACCTGACCCCGACTTTGTTCAGTAGGGAATTAGTATATCGTTCAAGGCCCCAGTAAGCCCATTACTGCATCTGAAACCGATCAACAACAGGTGCGCAACTCGGCGTCGAGTCAGGTAGGTGAAAGTAAATTGTCTTGTCGGAACCGAATGCAAACATCAAGCTTCCGATGAGGGCCTTGTAGTTCGGATTGGTCAAAGCAATCATATACCTCCGTCCATTGTCACACGTACTTACAACAGTGTTGGCATAAACGGTTGTGAAATAGAAACCATCTGAAGCGGGATATAATCCCGCAACCTTGGTAGAGGGTGACCACATTTCCTGAGCTCCCGCCTGGGTGGTTGCCATCGTCAATGCGACGAGATATGCCAAGCGAATTGTGATTTTGACAATATTCATCTTTGATTCCTCTCTGATCAGATATTTTCAGGGCACGTCACTCAATCAGCCAAGACATCACCTGATTAAATACGGTGCCGACGGAAAGTGCCATTTCGTGTCCAGGCTGAGGCATGTTTCTAATCAGGAATTTGAATATGCAAAAGCAAGACATGACCCCTTTTCCATGAAATCTACCGAACTGGCGTCATGCTTATAAAGCGCCGTCAGACAACAAGATCAGTCAAGTGACGCCGAAAGAATGGCACTATGGGAATGTCCAAAAAACAAGACCTGACCCCCCGAGTTCGACACCAAACCGCTGTTTCGGGCCGTTTTCTGCAATCG
>JBDTQF010000151.1:0-9499 GCA_039932275.1 Burkholderiales bacterium | reverse complement strand
TGTCGCCCTTGCCGACGTTGCCGGGGTTGATGCGGTACTTCGACAGCGCCGCGGCACAGTCAGGGAACTCGCTCAGCAACCGGTGGCCGTTGTAGTGGAAGTCGCCGATCAGCGGCACGTCGATACCCATGCGGTCGAGCTGCTCGCGGATGGCCGGCACCGCCTGCGCCGCCTCGGGCGTGTTGACGGTGATGCGCACCAGCTCGGAGCCGGCCTGCGCCAACTCCTTGACCTGGATGGCGGTACCGATGGCATCCACCGTGTCGGTGTTGGTCATCGACTGCACCCGCACCGGCGCATCACCGCCGACGGTGACGATGCGCGAACCCCAGGCCACACGGGCCTGGCGGGTGCGCCGAACGGCGGGCGTGCCGACGGGGATGGGCTGGTTCTGCTCGGCTGAATCCATCGGCCACCTGCCTTGTTACTTCAATTCCAGCCGCGCGATGTTGTCGCGGGTGTACGGCGCCAAATCAATGGCCTGGTTGTGGAAGCTCAGGCGTGTGCCGTCGGCATTGCCGATCTTCAGCCGCAGCGGCAGCGCGCCGTCCACGCCGACCGCCTCGCCAGGCAGCATCAGCCGCGACATCAGGATGCCGCCGTTGCCGTCACGCACCTCCACCCATGACTCTGCCGTGGCACGCAGTACCGCTGCGCCTGCTGCAGCAGCCTGCGGCACCAGCGAGCCCGAAGCAGGCGCTGCCTCCTGCGGCACCGAATGCACGGTCTCGACGACGGTGTTGGGCGCCTGCGATGCAGCCTTTTCAATCCCGTCAGCGGACGCACCCGCATCGCTGGCGGCCTGCGGCAGCGCAACCGACCCCAGCAACGCACGCCCCGAGGGCACGAACCAGAATCCCAGGGCCAGCAAGACCAGCACCACCGAGGCCAGCACCGACGGCTGCAACCAGGCCGGCCATTCGCTGGAACCCAGGCCCCCGCCCGCGAGGCTGCGGGTGGCTGGCTCGCGAAAACGCGTCGCCAGGCCGCGCGTCACCATTTCCAGCCGCGCCGAGGTTTCGTGCGCCTGCGGCAGACGCGCCAGCACCGGAGCCGGGTCGACGTTCAACTGTCGACACACCGTCTGCGCCAACGCACGCACGAAAGCCAGGCCGGGCAACTCGTCGTAGCGGTCGGCTTCCAGCGCTTCGAGCTTGCGCTCGGGCACCTTCAACGACATGGCCAGCGCCTCCAGGCCCATGCCACGCGCCTCGCGCGCAGCCCGCAGCTGCGCTCCGGCAGACGGGCCGGCTTGCGGCGCAGCGGCCGGGTTGGACCCCGGCCCCGGTTCGTCCTGCCGGGAAGCGGCGGGCTCACTCATCGAACTGTCCTCTCTGCATTGCTGCGGACTGCCGCGAGCCAGGGAAACGCTGGCGCAGCTGTCCGCCGAATTCGTCCACGCCCTCCTTGTTGCCGCGGCGCTGCTCGATGCGCACGGCCAGCCACAGCGTCTCGGCATCGACCAGATCGGGCACGGCATTGACACGGGCCACGTAGAAACGCGCCCGCTCCAGCGCGCCGCGGCGCATCAGCACCTCGGCCAGGTTGATGGCGGTAGCCGGGTTGCCGGCATCGATCTCGTAGCTGCGCAGCAGGGTCTTCTCGGCGCCAGCTAGGTCGCCGGAACGCGCTTGGCAGATGCCCTGCGCCAGCAACGTCTTGCTCTGGCCGCGGTACTGTGGCACCGCCATTGCGGCCTCGAAGTGCACCTGCGCCTCCGCGTAGCGGCGCAGGCGGCACAGGTACCAGCCGTAGTTGTGGCGGCTGTCGGCATCGTTCGGGGCCAGTTGCAGCGCACGGCGGAAGCTCTCGTCGGCCAGCGGGTGTTCGTCCATGCTGGCGTAGATGAGCCCCCGCAGGTTGTACGCGCCGACGCTGCTGGGGTTGATCACCAGGGCGCGCTTGACTTCGTCCAGCGCGGTGGTGGCCTGTCCCTGCGAGAAGTACGCACCGGCCAGCTCCAGGCGGACGCGGGAACGCTTCTCAACGTCGGATTCATCGGAGGCGGTGACCAGGTCGGAGCGACCACCGGACACCGCCTGGCGCGCCGAAGGATCGGCGACCGGTGCATCAGGTGCCGTGGCAGGCGATACCGCCGGCCCCGCCGCCACGCAGGCCACCAGCGCCGCCACCATGCTGGCCAGCCCAGCCCACTTGCCTGCCTGCCAGGCACGCGAGACCAACCGATCCAACCTCATCGTGGCGCTCCCTGCACCGAACCAGGCCGATGGATGTGGATCGGCGCACGGGTCATGCGGGTGTGAGCCTGGGTGCGGTCCTGCACCTCGCCGGCCAACTGGCCGCAGGCAGCGTCGATGTCGTCGCCCCTGGTCTTGCGCACGGTGGTCACCAGGCCGCCTTCGATGAGGATCTGCGCGAAGGCCTGCACCCGCTCACGCGGCGAGCGCTTCAGGCCGGACTCGGCAAACGGGTTGAATGGAATCAGGTTGAACTTGCACGGCACCCGGCCCAGCGGGCCCACCAACGCCAGCAGCGCGCGGGCATGTTCGGGTGTGTCGTTGACACCCTCGAGCATGCAGTACTCGAAGGTGATGAAGTCGCGCGGCGCAGTGTCGAGGTAACGCTGACAAGCCGCCATCAGCTCGGCCAGCGGGTACTTGCGGTTGAGCGGCACCAGCACGTCGCGCAGCGCATCAAGGGGTGCATGCAGCGACACCGCCAGCGCCACCGGCAGATCGACGCGCAGGCGGTCCATCATCGGCACCACGCCCGAGGTCGAGACCGTCACCCGGCGGCGCGACAGGCCGTAGCCATGGTCGTCCAGCATCACCCGCAGCGCCGGTACCAGCGCGTTGTAGTTCTGCAGCGGTTCGCCCATGCCCATCATCACGACGTTGGTGATGCAGCGGCCAGACTGTTCCGTGGCAAAACGACCTTCGCGCCGCAGCGTGTGCTCGGCATACCAGAGCTGCGCCACGATCTCGCCGGTGGTGAGGTTGCGCGAGAAACCCTGGTGGCCGGTGGAGCAGAAGCGGCAGCCCACCGCGCAGCCCGCCTGCGACGAGACGCACAACGTCCCGCGGTCGTCCTCTGGTATGTAGACGGCTTCGACGGCATCGCCATTGCCCACGTCGAACAACCACTTGATGGTGCCGTCGGCCGAGCGCTGTTCGGTCAGCACCGGCAGTGGCCGCACCTCGGCGCAGCCCGCCAGCTTGGCGCGCAGCGATTTGGCCAAATCACTCATCTGCTCGAAATCGGCCGCACCGCGCTGGTGGAGCCAGCGGAACAGCTGCACGGCGCGAAACTTCTTCTCGCCCAGCTGTTCGCAAAACGCAGTCAGGCCGTCCAGATCGAAGTCGAGCAGATTGACGGCTGACATGCGGGTCATCCTAGCGCGGGCGGCAAGGCCACCTGCGCCATGTGAATCTTCAACGGCTGTAGACGTTCATGCCGGGGAAGAAGAACGCGATCTCGACCGCGGCGGTTTCCGGCGCGTCCGAACCGTGCACGGCATTGGCATCGATGCTGTCGGCAAAGTCGGCGCGGATGGTGCCCTTGTCGGCCTTCTTCGGGTCGGTGGCGCCCATCAGCTCGCGGTTCTTGGCAATCGCGCCTTCGCCTTCGAGAGCCTGGATCATCACCGGGCCGGAGATCATGAAGTCCACCAGGTCCTTGAAGAACGGGCGGGCCTTGTGCACCGCGTAGAAAGCCTCGGCGTCGCCGCGCGACAGGTGCGCCATCTTGGCGGCGATGACCTTCAGGCCGGCGCCTTCGAAGCGGGCGTAGATCTGGCCGATGACGTTCTTGGCCACGGCATCGGGCTTGATGATCGAAAGGGTGCGTTCGACGGCCATTTGGAATTCTCCTGAGATGGGATTGGGAAGCAGAGCAAAGCCTGCGATTTTAGCGGGCGGCTAGAAAACGCCGGTGACGGCGGGCAGCGAGCGTTCAGCGGCTCAGCGGCGACGCCCGCGCTGTTTCCCGCCGCCGCCACCACCACCACCACCGCCACCACCCCCCCCGCTGTAGCCACCGCCACCGCCACCGCCACCGCCACCGCCGCCACTGCCGCCACCGCCGCCGCCGCCGGGCTTGCGGAAATAGGCATCGGCGCCGATGTACCCCACCGAGGTCTGCATCGGGTCGGGCTGGCGCGGCTCGCCCTTCACGCGCGGGGCCGGGCCGTCGCGCGAGGTGTCGCTCGGGCGGCCAAAGCCGGCCGAGATGCGCTTGGAGCCCGTGGCAAAGCGCCGATCGAAGGTCTGCTCCAGCGGGTTGGGGATGTGCATGGGATCGTCCGGCTCGCGGTCGTCGTCATGGGGCTGCGCCTGGCGCGGCGTGCCGCCGCCCTGCTCCGGGCGCGGCCCGCGGGGCGGCTGGTTGCCGTAAGGGCCTTGCTGCGGCCCGCGTGGCTGGCCACCGCCCTGCAGTGGCTGGCCGTTGCGGCCGCGCTGCTGCTTGTTGTGCTTGCCGCCCTTGCCCTGGCCTTGGCCCTGCGGCTGGCCGCCAGGTTGGGCTGAACGGCCGCCTTGCGCAGCGGGCTGGCCCTGTTGGCCCTGTTGACCCTGCGGGCTCGGCTGGCCCTGCCGGCGCGCGTCGCCCCCAGCCAACCGACGGATCAGGCGCACATCGTTGTCGTCGAGTTCGACCCACACGCCGCGCTTGAGCCCACGTGGCAGCACCACGGTGCCGTAGCGGATGCGGATCAGCCGGCTCACCGTGAGCCCGACCGCGTCGAACAGCTTGCGGACCTCGCGGTTGCGGCCTTCGGTGATGACCACCCGCCACCAGTGGTTGGCGCCTTCGCCGCCGCCATCCTCGATGGCCTTGAACCCCGCCTTCTGGCCTTCGATCTCGACGCCTTCGAGCAGTTGAGCCTTCAGGCCTGGGTTCAGATCACCCAGCACCCGCACGGCATACTCACGCTCGACGCCGAAGCGCGGGTGCATCAACTGGTTGGCCAGTTCGCCGGAGTTGGTGAACAGCAGCAGGCCTTCGGTATTGAGGTCGAGCCGGCCCACCGACAGCCACTTGCCCTGCTGCAAGCGCGGTAGGCGCTTGAACACGGTGGGGCGGCCTTCGGGGTCGCTGTGCGTGACCACCTCGCCCACTGGCTTGTGGTACGCCAGCACACGTGCCGGCGGCGGCGCGATGCGCACCTTCACCGGCCGGCCCGACACGCGGATCTGGTCGCCGTGGGTGATGCGCATGCCCTGGTGCGCCACCTCGCCGTTGACGGTGACCTGGCCTTCCTCGATCAGCGCCTCCATGTCGCGGCGCGAGCCGATACCGGCCGCGGCCAGCACCTTGTGGAGCTTGGGCGCTTCGGGTTCCGGGCGCAGCACGCGCTTGCCCGGATCCTCGGCTTGTTCGGTGACGTCGCCCTCGGGCGTTTCGACGGCCTCGGGGGCCTCGCTGTCGTATTGGCCTGAGACGACGGCCTCGAAGCAGGCCGCGGCGTCGGCCACCGGGGCCATCGGCGGGGTGAAAAAGCGCCCGCCGTCGGCGTTGTCGTCGCCATCGCCGTTCCCGCCGCTGTCGCCGCTGTCGCCGCTGTCGCCATTTCCGTCGCCGCTCGGTGCTGCGGCTTCGCCGCGGTCACCGCCCCGGCGCTCGCGCCGGTCGCGCCGGCGCCCACGCTCGCGGCCTTCGGGTGCACCGGCCGCTGCCGGGGCTGCGCCGTCGCCACCCTCACCGTCCTGCGCAATGGCCGGCTCTGGCGCGTCGCCGGCCGAGAACGGCGCCTCGGCCTGAAGTGTCGGCACCGGTTCCGCCGCCACCGGCATCACCGCGGTTGGCGTCATCGGGGTCGGCATCGCGCTGGCCGGCGCGCTCGGGCTGTCGTCCAGCGCCAGCACCGCCTGCGTGGCCGAAGCACTCACTGCCAGACGGCCGCTGCGGCGGGCCCGCACGGGCTTGTCGGCGCCGTCATCCGCCACGGCTTCGGCCGGTGGGTCGGTCGGCTCGACCGCTTTGCGGACGCGGCGCTTGGGCGCCACCGGCGCCACCGGCTCCGCCGCCCGCGCCGCGGTCACGGCCTCGCCGGCTTCGGCGCTGGCGGCGCGCGGCGCCCGGCGCCGCTTGGGCGCTGGGCTGTCGCCGGCCTCGTCGATCACGGGCGGCGTGATTTCATCGGAATGGTCTTGGGGATCGTTCATGGTGCAGGCTCGGGCCGCGGGGCGGTCTCGGGGGAAAGAGGGACCTCGGGCACCGAGGCGGTGTCATCGTCGGCCGACGCGGCCGGGCTGGCACTGTCGGTCAAGGGGTCGGGGGAAGAAGAAGAAGAAGCCGGTGCCAGGGCATCGGCCGGCTCAGACGTGTCGGCCACCAGCTCGTCAAGCAAAGAGGCTTGCAAGACGGCATCACCATCGAGTTCGCTGAAGACCGGGCGCGGCACACCGGTGGTGCCGTCGAGCGCCGGCAACTGCGCCAGCGAGGCCAGGCCCAGGTCGTCGAGGAAAGCCCGCGTCGTGGCGTACAGGCCCGGGCGGCCGGGCGCTTCGCGGTAGCCGATGACCTCGATCCAGCCGCGGTCCTCCAGCTGCTTGACGATCGGTGTACTGACGGTGACGCCGCGGATGTCTTCGATGTCGCCGCGGGTGACGGGCTGGCGGTAGGCAATGATGGCCAGCGTCTCCATCGACGCACGCGAGTAACGCGGCGGCTTCTCGGGGTGCAGGCGGTCGAGGAAGACGCGCATCTCGGGCCGGCTCTGGAAGCGCCAGCCGCTGGCCACGCTGACCAGCTCGACACCACGGCCGCGCCAGTCCGCGCTGAGCTCGTCGAGCAGCAGGCGAACGGAATCGGCATTGAGTTCGTCGTCGAACAGGCTGCGCATCTCGCGCACCGGCATGGGCTGATGCGTACAGATGAGCGCCGTCTCGAGGACGCGCTTGGCTTCCTGGCTATTCATTGACTCGCATGGACTTCGTGCACCTGCGCTACGGCATGCAAGCCGGGGCGCGGACCGTGTCTACGACTGTCGTTCTCGGAAAAAATGGTCCCCGCGCGATCCGTTCAAGGCTCTTCGGGTCCGGGCTCCTGCCATCTCGGCAGTGGGCAAGGGTCTGCGGGGATGCTGGCCAGCCCACCCTGCTCACTTGCAGTTCGGAGGACTGACGACACCGGCCGGACGGGGCCTGCGGTCCTGCAAGGCCTGCCCGTGGGCAGGTACTTCGCGAAAGACCGTGGCGACCATTGTAGCCGCAGGCGATCGGTGTTCAATGCGCAACGATTCACACGGATACGACCTGCGCCCAGGCCGCGGCCAGATCGGCCGGCAGCGGCGCCCGCCAGTGCATCGCATCGCCGTTCAGCGGATGGATCAAGGCCAGTTCCGCCGCATGCAGGGCCTGGCGCTGCAAGCCCAGCAACGGGCGCCCGCCGTACACCGCATCACCCAGCAGCGCATGCCCCTTGTGAGCCAGGTGCACGCGGATCTGGTGTGTGCGGCCGGTGTGCAGCGTGCAGCGCAGCGCCGAGACGGCCGCCCGGCCCTGCCCCAGCAGCGCCAGCACGGCCACGTCGGTGCGCGCCGGCTTGCCGCCGGCCACCACCGCCATGCGTATGCGTGAAACCGGGTCGCGGCCGATCGGCGCCTCGATGCTGTGCAGGCTGGCCGGCACCTCGCCATGCGCCAGCGCGAGGTACTGCCGATGCACCTCACGGGCGGCGATGGCGCGCGTCAAGGCGGTGTGTGCGGCCAGCGTCTTGGCCACCACCATCAGGCCGCTGGTGTCCTTGTCGAGCCGGTGCACGATGCCGGCGCGCGGCAGCACGGCGGCACCGGCGTGATACGCCAGCAGGCCATTGAGCAGCGTGCCCGACCAGTTGCCCGCCGCCGGATGCACCACCAGGCCGACGGGCTTGTCGACCACCATCAGCGCCGCGTCTTCGTAGACGATCTGCAGCACCATCGCTTCGGGGCGGAAGGCGGTGGTCTGGGCAGTAGGGACCAGGTCCACCTGCACCGCCTGGCCGGCAGCCACACGGCGCGCGGGCATGGTGCAGACGCGGCCGGCCAGTTGCACACAGCCGGTGTCGATCAGTTGCTGCAGGTGGCTGCGCGAGAACTCCGGCACGATCCGCACCAGCAGCTTGTCGAGCCGTTCACCATGGGCCGCGGCCTCCACCACCGCACTGCGCCGCTCGACGCTGCTGGCGGGGTCATCGGCCAGTTCGGTGGCCGGGTCGGCATCGTCCAGCGCAGTCGATGAGGGCAGCTCGGATGGGCGCGTATCGCCCACATCGGCCTCGGCAATCTTGGTCAAGGGGCGGGTTCCTATAATTTGCGATCTTCATCAGCCCGGCGGCGCGCGCGGCGCGTCGCAACCAACCGCATGTCCCACACCAGCCGTTCGATCCTCGTGCGCGTGATGCCGTTCGCCGCCGCTGCGCTGCTGTCGGTCCTGCTGGCCGCCTGCGGCAGCACGCCCAAGGACAAGGACGACGGCAAGAGCGTGGCCGCATTGTATGAAGAGGCCCGCGAGGAAGCCTCCTCCGGCGGCTATGAGCGCGCCCAGAAGCTGTACGAGAAACTCGAAGGCCGCGCCGCCGGCACGCTGCTGGCGCAGCAGGCGCAGATCGAGCAGGCCTACCTGCTGTACAAGCAGCGCGAGACGGCGCGTGCGCTGGCCGTGCTGGAGCGCTTCCTGCGCCTGCACCCCACCAGCCCCGCGGCCGACTATGCCTACTACCTGCAGGGGCTGATCAACTTCAACGACGACCTGGGCCTGTTCGGCAACTGGGTGCGCACCGACCTGTCGGAGCGCGACCAGCAGGCCTCACGCGATGCCTACCAGTCGTTCAAGCAGGTGGTCGAGCGATTCCCCGAGTCGAAGTACGCGCCCGATGCGCAGACGCGCATGGACTACATCGTCAATTCGCTCGCGGGCTACGAGGTGCATGTGGCGCGCTACTACTTCAAGCGCGGCGCCTATGTGGCCGCCGCCAACCGCGCGCAGCTGGCGGTGAAGGACTTCCGCGGCGTGCCCGCCGCCGAAGAAGCGCTCTACATCATGGCCGCCAGCTACGACCAGCTTGGCCTGCCCCAACTGCGCGACGATGCCCGGCGCGTGCTGCAGCAGAACTTCCCGAAGAGCGCCTGGCTGGACAAGGGCTACGACACCACGCCGAAAAGCTGGTGGAAGCTCTTCTGACGGTGGTTCGTCAGGCTGCTGCGCGCACCGCGCTCAAGACGCGCTCACCGCGCGGATCTCAGCCAGCCAGGCCAGCGCCTCACCCTCACTGCCCAGCAGCGGCATCGGTGGCAACGCCGCCAACAGGCGCGTGCCGTAGTTCATCGTCAGCAGGCGTGGGTCGCACAGCACCAGCAGGCCGCGGTCGGTCTCGCTGCGGATCAGCCGCCCGGCGCCCTGCTTCAGGGCAATCGCGGCCTCCGGAATGAAGTAGTCGTCGAAGGGTTGCTGGCCCTGCACTTCCAGCGCCCGGCAGCGCGCCTCGACCAGCGGGTCGTTGGGCGGCGGGAACGGCAGCTTGTCGATCAGCACGCATTGCAGCGCATCGCCGGGCACGT
>JBDTQF010000150.1:0-9585 GCA_039932275.1 Burkholderiales bacterium | reverse complement strand
GTGGCGCCTGCAGCCGGGCAAGATGTTCCTGATCGACTTCGAGCAGGGCCGCATCATTGACGACGAGGAACTGAAGAACCAGTTCGCCTCGGCCAAGCCGTATCGCCAGTGGATCGAGAACGTGCGCATCAAGCTCGACTCGATCGCCGCTGTCGGTGGCCAGACGACCGAGTTCGCCGAGACGCTGCTCGACCGCCAGCAGGCCTTTGGCTACACGCAGGAGGACATCAAGTTCCTGCTCGCGCCGATGGCGCAGAACGGCGAGGAAGGCATCGGCTCGATGGGCAACGACTCGCCCCTGGCCGTGCTGTCCGACAAGAACAAGCCGCTGTACAACTACTTCAAGCAGCTGTTTGCGCAGGTGACCAATCCGCCGATCGACCCGATCCGCGAAGCCATCGTGATGTCGCTGGTGTCGTTCATCGGGCCGAAGCCCGACCCGCTGGACATCAACGCCGTCAACCCGCCGATGCGGCTGGAGGTGTCGCAGCCCATCCTCGACTTTGAGGACATGGCGCGCCTGCGTGCCATCGAGAAGCACACCGGCGGCAAGTTCAAGCCGTATGAGCTGAACATCGTCTACCCGCTGGGCTGGGGCAAGGCCGGGGTCGAGGCCAAGCTGGCGTCGCTGTGCGCCGAAGCGGTGGACGCCATCAAGAGCGGCCACAACATCCTCGTCATCACGGACCGCTGGATGGACCGCGAGCTGGTGGCCATACCCGCGCTGTTGGCGCTGTCGGCGGTGCACCATCACCTGGTGCGCGAGGGCCTGCGCACCACAGCGGGCCTGGTGGTCGAAACCGCCTCGGCCCGCGAGGTGCACCACTTCGCCGTGCTGGCCGGCTACGGTGCCGAGGCTGTGCATCCCTACCTGGCGATGGAAAGCCTGGCCGCGCTGCACAAGGACCTGGGCGGCGACCTTTCGCCCGACAAGGCGGTCTACAACTACGTCAAGGCCATCGGCAAGGGCCTGTCGAAGATCATGTCCAAGATGGGCGTGAGCACCTACATGTCGTACTGCGGCTCACAGCTGTTCGAGGCCATCGGCCTGAACCGGGCGCTGATCAGCAAGTACTTCCGTGGCACGCCCACGCAGGTGGAAGGCATTGGCGTGTTCGAGGTGGCCGAAGAGGCGCTGCGCAACCACCTGGCCGCCTTCGGCGACGACCCGGTGCTGGCGGGCATGCTGGACGCCGGTGGCGAGTACGCTTGGCGCACCCGCGGCGAAGAGCACATGTGGACGCCAGATGCCATCGCCAAGCTGCAGCACAGCACCCGCGCCGGCAAGTTCGACACCTACAAGGAATACGCGCAGCTCATCAACGACCAGAGCCGGCGGCACCTGACGCTGCGTGGCCTGTTCGAGTTCAAGTTCGACCCGGCCAAGGCCATCCCGGTCGAGGAGGTCGAATCGGCGGCCGAGATCGTCAAGCGCTTCGCCACTGGTGCGATGTCGCTGGGCTCGATCAGCACCGAAGCGCACAGCACGCTGGCCATCGCGATGAACCGCATCGGCGGCAAGAGCAACACCGGCGAGGGTGGTGAAGACCCGGCGCGTTATCGCAACGAGCTCAAGGGCATCAAGATCACGGCCGGCACCAAGGTGTCCGACGTGATCGGCGCCAAGGTCATCGAAGCCGACTACGAACTCAAGGACGGCGACAGCCTGCGCTCGAAGATCAAGCAGGTGGCGTCGGGCCGCTTCGGCGTGACCACCGAATACCTGGTCTCGGCCGACCAGATCCAGATCAAGATGGCGCAGGGCGCCAAGCCGGGTGAGGGCGGCCAGCTGCCGGGCGGCAAGGTGTCCGAGTACATCGGCATGCTGCGCTACTCGGTGCCGGGTGTGGGCTTGATCAGCCCGCCGCCGCACCATGACATCTACTCGATCGAAGACCTGGCGCAGCTGATCCACGACCTGAAGAACGCCAACCCGCGCGCTTCGGTCAGCGTCAAGCTGGTGTCGGAAGTGGGGGTGGGCACCATCGCCGCGGGCGTCACCAAGTGCAAGGCCGACCACATCGTGATCGCCGGGCACGACGGCGGCACCGGCGCGTCGCCCTGGTCATCGATCAAGCATGCCGGCACGCCCTGGGAACTGGGCCTGGCCGAGACGCAGCAGACGCTGGTGCTGAACCGCCTGCGCAGCCGCGTGCGGGTGCAAGCGGACGGCCAGATGAAGACCGGTCGCGACGTGGTGATCGGGGCGCTGCTGGGCGCCGACGAGTTCGGCTTCGCCACCGCGCCGCTGGTGGTGGAGGGCTGCATCATGATGCGCAAGTGCCACCTCAACACCTGCCCGGTGGGCGTGGCCACGCAGGACCCGGTGCTACGCAAGAAGTTCACCGGCAAGCCCGAGCATGTCGTCAACTTCTTCTTCTTCATCGCTGAAGAAGCGCGCCAGCTGATGGCGCAGCTGGGCATCCGCAAGTTCGACGACCTGATCGGCCGGGCTGACCTGCTCGACACCAAGAAGGCCATCGGCCACTGGAAGGCCAAGGGCCTGGACTTCAGCCGCGTGTTCCACCTGCCGGTCGTGCCGGCCGATGTGCCGCGCCGCCAGGTGGAGGAGCAGGACCATGGCCTGGCCAAGGCGCTGGACATGAAGCTGATCGAGAAGTGCAGGCCCGCCATCGAGAAGGGCGAGAAGGTGCAGTTCATCGAGACCGCGCGCAACGTCAACCGCTCGGTGGGCGCGATGCTCTCGGGCGAATTGATCCGCCATCGCCCCGAAGGGCTGCCCGACCAGACCATCTTCGTACAGATGGAGGGCACGGGTGGTCAAAGCTTCGGCGCCTTCCTGGCCAAGGGCATCACCTTCTACCTGATCGGTGAGGCCAACGACTACACCGGCAAGGGCCTGTCGGGTGGCCGCGTCGCGGTGCGGCCGAGCATCGACTTTCGCGGTGATGCGACCAAGAACATCATCGTCGGCAACACCGTGCTGTACGGTGCCACCAGCGGCGAGGCCTTCTTCCGCGGCGTGGCGGGCGAGCGCTTCGCGGTGCGCCTGTCGGGTGCCACCGCGGTGGTGGAGGGCACCGGCGACCATGGCTGCGAGTACATGACCGGCGGCACGGTGGTGGTGCTGGGCAAGACCGGGCGCAACTTCGCGGCCGGCATGTCGGGCGGCATTGCCTATGTGTACGACGAGGACGGCCAGTTCACTGGCCGCTGCAACACCGCGATGGTGGCGCTGGACAAGGTGCTGCCGATGGCCGAGCAGGAAAAGAGCGTCGACCGTGCCATCTGGCACCGCGTGGAGGGTGTGGCCCACACCGACGAGGTGCTGCTGAAGAAGCTGGTGGAAGACCACCACAGCTGGACCGGTTCGCTGCGGGCCCGTGAGATCCTCGACAACTGGGCTGGCGCCCGCGACAAGTTCGTCAAGGTGTTCCCGAACGAGTACAAGCGCGCGCTGGGCGAGATCAACGCCTCGCGTCAGGCCGACGAAACCATCGCCAAGGCGAAGACCAGCGACAAGACCACGGGCAAGGTGGTGCCGGCCAAGTAAGGCGGCCGGCCATCACTGTCCCCCAAAGCTGCAGACTGAAGGAATCGAGAACATGGGCAAGGTCACCGGCTTCCTCGAATACGAGCGCCTCGAAGAAGGCTACGAGCCCGTCGAGAAGCGCCTGAAGAACTACAAGGAATTCGTCATCGGCCTGAAAGCCGACGAGGCGAAGGTGCAGGGCGCGCGCTGCATGGACTGCGGCACGCCGTTCTGCAACAGCGGCTGCCCGGTCAACAACATCATTCCGGACTTCAACGACCTGGTGTACCGGAACGACTGGAAGAACGCCTGGCATGTGCTGGACTCGACCAACAACTTCCCCGAGTTCACCGGCCGCATCTGCCCCGCACCCTGCGAGGCCGCCTGCACGCTGAACGTGAACGACGACCCGGTGGGCATCAAGTCGATCGAGCACGCCATCATCGACCGGGCCTGGCAAGAAGGCTGGGTGCTGCCGCGGCCGGCCAAGGTGAAGACCGGCAAGAAGGTGGCGGTGGTCGGTGCTGGCCCGGCCGGCTTGGCGGCGGCGCAGCAGCTGGCGCGTGCCGGGCATGACGTGACGCTGTTCGAAAAGAACGATCGCGTCGGTGGCCTGCTGCGCTACGGCATTCCCGACTTCAAGATGGAGAAGACGCACATCGACCGCCGTGTCAAGCAGATGGAAGCCGAAGGCGTGGTGTTCCGCACCAGCACCATGGTGGGCGAGCTGCCCAAGGGCAGCAAGGTCACCAACTGGGCCCAGCAGACCATCAGCCCCGCGCAGCTCAAGGCCGAGTTCGATGCGGTGCTGCTGACGGGCGGCTCGGAGCAGAGCCGTGATCTGCCGGTGCCGGGCCGCGATCTGGACGGCATTCACTTCGCGATGGAGTTCCTGCCGCAGCAGAACAAGATCAACGCGGGCGACAAGCTCAAGGGTCAGCTGCGTGCCGATGGCAAGCAGGTCATCGTGATCGGTGGTGGCGACACCGGCAGCGACTGCGTCGGCACCAGCAACCGCCATGGCGCGGTGGGCGTGACCCAGTTCGAAGTGATGCCTCAACCGCCGGTCGAAGAGAACCGGCCGCTCACCTGGCCGTACTGGCCGCTGAAGCTGCGCACCTCGTCGAGTCACGACGAAGGCTGCGTGCGCGAGTTCGCCATCTCCACCAAGGAGTTCATTGGTGAAAAGGGCAAGGTCACCGGCCTGAAAACCGTCCGCCTCGAATGGAAGGACGGCAAGATGATCGAAGTGGCCGGCTCCGAGCAGGTCTGGAAGGCCGATCTGGTGCTGCTGGCCATGGGCTTTGTGAATCCGGTGGCCACGGTGTTGGAAGGCTTCGGCGTCGAGAAGGATGCGCGCGGCAACGCCAAGGCCACGGTCGAAGCAGCGGGTGGTTACCGCACCTCGGTCGACAAGGTGTTCGCAGCCGGCGATATCCGTCGCGGCCAGTCGCTGGTGGTCTGGGCCATCCGTGAAGGGCGCCAGGCCGCCCATGCGGTCGACCTGTACCTGCAGGGCACCACCACGCTGCCGCGCTGACTTTGCCGGCCAGCAGCGGCAACGTCGCCACGGCATGACAAAGCTCATGCCAAAATGTTGGTGTAATCCCGAAGCGGCATGCACTCCATGCCGCTTCGTTTTGAACCGCCAACATGCCCGTGCCTGCTGATACCCTGATCGAGATCGACCACGTCACGTTCGGCTACGACGCTTCGCGCACCATCCTCAACGATGTGTCGCTGAAGTTCCAGCGCGGCAAGGTCACGGCCATCCTCGGCGGCTCCGGCTGCGGCAAGACCACGCTGTTGCGGTTGATCGGTGGCGTGTACCCGGTCCGGTCCGGCACGGTGCGTTTCGACGGCGAGGTGGTCGATCCGGCGGACAAGGCTTTGATGTACCGCGTGCGGCGGCGCCTGGGTATGCTGTTCCAGTTCGGTGCGCTGTTCACCGACCTGTCGGTGTTCGACAACGTCGCCTTCCCGCTGCGCGAGCACAGCGACCTTCCGGAAGCCATGATCCGCGACATCGTGCTGATGAAGCTCAATGCCGTGGGCCTGCGCGGCGCGGCCGGCCTGCGCATCGCGGAGGTCTCGGGCGGTATGGCGCGGCGCATCGCGCTGGCACGCGCCATCGCGCTCGACCCCGAGCTGATCATGTACGACGAGCCCTTCGCGGGCCTCGACCCGATCTCGATGGGCGTCGCGGCCAACCTCATCCGCCAGCTAGGCGCTGCCACCGGTGCCACCTCGCTGGTGGTCTCGCACGACGTGCAGGAGTGCTTCTCCATCTGTGACTACGCCTACCTGCTGTCCTCGCAGGGCCGGGTGGTGGCGCATGGGGTGCCGGCCGACCTCACCGCCTCGCAGGACCCGGAAGTGCGCCAGTTCATCCGTGGCGAACCCGACGGGCCGGTGCGCTTTCACTACCCGGCGCCGCCGATTGCGCAGGACCTGGGGGTGGCGTCATGAAGGTCTTCCTGCAACTGCTCGGTCACATCGCGCTCGATACCTTGCGCGGCTTTGGCCACGCAGCCTATTTTTGCGTTGACCTGTTGCGCCATGTGCCTCATGCCCTGCGCCGCTTCGGCCTGGTGGTGACGCAGGTGCACGCCATCGGCAACCGCTCGCTGGTGATCATCATGGCCTCGGGTCTGGCCGTGGGCTTCGTGCTGGCGCTGCAGCTGTACTACACGCTCACCACCTACGGTGCGGCCGAGTCGCTGGGCCTGGTGGTGAACCTGTCGCTGGTGCGTGAGCTGGGGCCGGTGGTCACGGCCCTGCTGTTCGCCGGCCGCGCCGGCACGTCGCTGACGGCCGAGATCGGCCTGATGAAGGCCGGCGAGCAACTCGCCGCGATGGAGCTGATGGCCGTAGACCCGCGCAGCCGCGTGCTGGCGCCGCGCCTCCTCGGCGGGGTGATCTCGATGCCCCTGCTGGCGGCATTGTTCTCGGCGGTGGGCATCCTCGGGGCCTATGTCGTGGCGGTGCTGCTGATTGGCGTCGATTCGGGCAACTTCTGGTCCATCATGCAGAGCAAGGTCGATATCTTGCGCGACGTCGGCAACGGCATCGTCAAGAGCTTCGCCTTCGGCGTGATCTGCACGCTGGTGGCCCTGTACCAGGGCTACGAAACCCAGGCCACGCCCGAGGGTGTGGCTTATGCGACGACGCGCACCGTCGTCATTTCCTCTCTGGGGGTGCTGGGCATGGACTTCGTGCTCACCGCTCTGATGTTCTCGACACCCTGATCTGCAGGGAGCACAAAACCATGACAAAAAAGGGCATTGAAACCTTGGTGGGCCTGTTCGTGCTGCTGGGGCTGGCCGCGATCCTGTTCCTTGCGCTGAAGGCCGCCAATCTGGCCAGCTTTTCGGCCGCGCAGACCTACCAGGTGAAGGCGCGTTTCGACAACATCGGCGGCCTCAAGGTGCGTGCGCCGGTGCGCACGGCGGGTGTGACGGTGGGCCGCGTCAAGGCCATCGGGCTCGATTCCAAGACCTTCCAGGGCGTGGTGCTGCTCGACATCGACAAGGGCTACATCTTCCCGAAGGATTCCGCTGCCAAGATCCTCACGGCCGGCCTGCTGGGCGACCAGTACATCGGCATCGAGCCGGGCGGCGATGACGCCGACCTGAGCAATGGCGACACCATCAAGGTGACGCAGTCGGCCGTGGTGCTGGAGTCGCTGATCAGCCAGTTCATGTTCAACAAAGCCACCGAGCCGGAGAAGACCAAGTGACGAGAGGCTCGCTTGCGGCGGGGGTGCTGGGCAGCGTGCTGTGGCTGTCGGGCTGCGCTACAGCCCAGCAGCCCGACCCGCTGGAGCCGCTGAACCGGAAGGTGTTCGCCTTCAACGAGGTGGTAGACAAGGCCGTGCTCAAGCCGGTGGCCACCGCCTACAAGGACCACATTCCATCGCCGGTGCGCAAGGGCGTGACCAACTTCTTCGCCAACCTGGGCGATCTGTGGTCGGCCGTCAACCTGATGCTGCAGGGCCGGGTGGGCGACAGCCTGTCGGATGTGATGCGCTTCAACACCAACACTGTCTTCGGCCTGCTCGGTGTGCTCGATTTCGCTACGCCGCTGGGCATGCCGCGCCATGGTGAAGACTTCGGCCGCACGCTGGGGCGCTGGGGTGTGGGCCCGGGTGCCTACCTCGTCTGGCCGCTTCTCGGCCCGTCGACGCTGCGCGACTCGGTGGGTCTGCCGATCGAAGTGCAGATTTCACCCACGCTGTTCGTTGAGCAGGTGCCGGTACGCAACACCATGACCGCCACTCGGTTGGTGGACACCCGCGCCAACCTGCTGGAAGCCACGGGCCTGCTCGATGACCTGTCGCTGGACAAGTACGCCTTCACCCGCAATGCCTACCTGCAGCGGCGCCAGAAGCAGATCGAGCGCAGCAAACCGGGCAAGCCGGACGATGACGAGTACGAAGAAGTAACGCCCGCGTCGCCTGCGGCCAGCGCGCCGGCTGCGGCGGCATCGGCGCCTTGAAATCGTCTCTGAATGCAAGCAAGGCGCTCAGCCTGTCTGCGCACTGAACCTGCGGGACGTTGAGCAGTCTCAAATGCATGGCCCGTTCCGGGGCATGACTGAAAGGATGACGATGTTGAAACGACTTGCCAAGGTAGTGACCACGATGCTGGTGGCCGGCTTCGCCGCTGGCGCAATGGCCCAGGCCCAGGCGCCCGACGCCTTGGTCAAACAGGTGTCGAGCGAGGTGCTGGAGTCGGTGAAGACGGACAAGGCCATCCAGGCCGGCGACCAGAAGCGCATCCTCGCGCTGGTGGACGCCAAGATCGTGCCGAATGTCGACATGGCCCGCATGGCCGACGAGGCGCTGGGTCGCTACAAGTCGCAGGCCACGCCCGAGCAGAAGAAGCGTCTGCAGGACGAGTACAAGAAGCTGCTCGTGTACACCTACGCCAAGGCCTTCGCCCAAGCGAAGGACAAGACCCTGGCTTTCAAACGCCTGCGCGCTGAAGATGGGGCCAACGAGGTCACCGTCAAAAGCGAGATCCGCAGCTCGGGGGGCGAGCCCGTCAAGCTCGACTACATGCTGGTCAAGACGCCCGAGGGCTGGAAGATCTACGACTTGGACGTCGGCGGTGTGGTGATCAGCCTGCTGTTCAAGCAGCAGTTCGAAGGCGAAGTTGCCGCCAAGGGCGTCGAAGGCTTGATCAAGTCGCTGACCGAACGTAACAAGACGCTCTCGGCCAAGGGTTGAGAGCACCCCCAGACGACGGCAACGCCGCCGTCGCCCCCCGAGGGGGAATGAGCAAAGTAGCCAAGCGACATTTGCTCATGAGTGATCTGATCATCGAGAACCCCATGGCCGCATCCCTTGCCTTGCCCACCAAGCTGGTGGTTACCACCGCCCGCGAAGAACTGCAGACCCTGGTCGAGGCGGTGGACGGGCTCACACCCGGTGACCCTGCGGTGGTGGATGGTGCGGCCCTGGCCCATTTCGATACCAGCGCGCTGGCGGTCCTGCTCAGCCTGAAGCGGCATTGCCTGGCCAAGGGCCGGCGCCTTGAGGTCCGCCAGTTGCCGCAGCGCCTCACTGGCCTGGCGCAGCTCTACGGCGTGGCCGAGTTGGTCTGAGCCGCGCCCGAGCCGGGCCGCTTTGACGCGGTCGGCACGGCCTGTTTCACTGCTCTTCGCTCCAGGCGCCGCCGTCGCGCGCGATCAGTGCGCTCGCCGTGGCAGGGCCTCCGCTGCCGGCGGCATATCCCCGCGGGCCGGCGCCGCCATGTTCGCGCTCCTGCTGCCACGCATGCAGGATGGGCTCCACCCAACGCCACGCCTGTTCCTGCTCGTCGCTGCGCACGAACAGGTTCAGGCGGCCGGCAATGGCATCAAGCAGCAGGCGCTCGTAGGCCCCCACGCGTTCGGTGGCGAAGGCCTTGTCGAAGTCTAGGTCGAGTGACACCGGGGCCAGGCTTTCATTGAAGCCGCCACCGACGCTGTGCGACCCCTTGGCCGCCAGCAGGTGCAGCTCCAGGCCGTCCTCCGGTTGCAGCTTGATGACCAGCTTGTTGGCATGGTGCGAGCCGGGGAAGATGGCATGCGGCACCGGCCGGAAGTTG
>JBDTQF010000149.1:0-9587 GCA_039932275.1 Burkholderiales bacterium | reverse complement strand
GCAGGCGCGCAGCGTCGCTTGCCTCCTTCATTGGGACTGCCGTTCTGGAAGCGAACGGTGGCTCCTTATGAGCCTCAAGTACATCCGCTCGGCCTACGGCGTGCCGGCGCGCCGCGGCGTGCGCATCGAGTTCACCGGTGAGCCTGGCCGCACCCAGCCGGGAGAGGTGAGGGCGGCCTCTGGCGCCTACCTGCGGGTGCGCTTTGACGGCGACCCGGCCATGTACACGTTGCACCCGACCTGGGGTGTGAAGTACCTCGATGGCGCCGCACCGCGAGCGTCCGCCTGATCAACACAACCAAGGGAACACGATGTCCGTACGACTTGTGGCGATCACCAAGCCGGTGATCGCCGAATGCCAAGAGCCAGGCGATCTGCTGGCCTACTGCGCCCGGGTGAGCAACCCGGCCAACCAGGCCAACACCGAGACCGCGCCGCAGCTCATCTCTTACCTGGTCCGCAACCAGCACTGGTCGCCATTTGAGATGGCCTCAATGACGCTGGAGATCCGCACCACGCGGGACATCGCGCGGCAGATCCTGCGCCATCGCAGCTTCTCCTTCCAGGAGTTCAGCCAACGCTATGCCCAGGTCGTGTCGCCGCCCGTGATCCGCGAGGCCCGCATGCAGGACAGCAAGAACCGCCAGGCCAGCCACGATGTCGACGACGCCTTGCTGCAGGCGCGCTGGGCAGCCAAGCAGGAGCACGTCGCCAACAAAGCGGCCGAGGCCTATGCGTGGGCGCTGGAGCACGGCCTCGCCAAGGAGGTGGCTCGCTGCGTGCTGCCCGAGGGCAACACCGAGTCGATCCTCTACATGGCGGGGACAGTGCGCAGCTGGATCCACTATGTGCAGATGCGCACAGAGGCGGGCACGCAGAAGGAGCACCGCGGGATCGCGTTGGCGGCCAGGCTCATCGTGCTCGACCACTTCCCGGCGCTGACCGAGGTGTTGAAGTGATCGCCAAGATTTCAGTCCCCACCAACGAGTTGATCGCCGTGCTCAACCGCGCCGTCAACACGCTCGAACCCGAGAACTGGCCGTCGTGGCTGACGTCGATGCTGATCGATGGCATCGAGCCGACCGACAAGTGTGAGTTCACGGTCACCAGGGAGGCGAAGGTGCAGGACCGCTCTTCGGCAGCGCGGCCAGAGGTGCCGGCGACTGGGCGGACGAATGCAGAAATCGTCGCGCAGACCGAGTGGCTGGCCGCGTACTTGATGCGCGAGACGTACCAGCGAGTGGCGTTTGGCGAAGTCGCGCTCAGGTACTCGACCAATCCGCGCGCGCAGCACTGCTGGCGCATGGCGTGCGCGATTCAGGAGGGGCTGACCGCTACAGATCCGATGAATGCCGTTGCAGAGATCGATGGCGCTGATGCGATCCCTGATCTGGCAGGCACCTGAGCGACGGATTGAAGGAGGGGTTCGGCGCCCGCCCCACAAAGGGCGCCATCACAGGAGTTGAAACGATGAAGAAGATGTTCCTGGTGGCCATGGCCGCCATCGCCCTGATTGCCTGCGGCAAGAAGGAGGCACTTGATGCCTCATTCGCCACCGTTGAAGAGCAGCGTGCGCAAGGCCGCGCCAACGCCGCGTCGGTGGCCTCCGACTACCAGCGGCAGAACCCGCGCATCCAAGGCTGGGACGCCATCGTGAAGGCCGACTCGTCGCACTCGGCCAAGTGTCCCCAGGGCGATGGTTGGGCTGAGGTGGTCTTCATGCGCACCGAGCGCGACGAGGGCAAGACCAAGAACCTGCAGATCGAGAAGGCCACGGTCATGTGCAGCACCGTGTCATTCAACGAGGGCTGCCACATGGTCTCGCCGGTGAACAACTGGGACAAGCACCCGAAGAAGGCGATGGACGGCCAGTGCGCCCCCACGTCCGAGGTGCCGATGCCGCTGCCGAAGGTGGTAGGCGCGAAATGATGCAGATCGGCCTGTTCGCCGGGCGCGGCGATGTCGTTCTGTCGATGGGCCTGGCGCTGCTGTTCGGGTGCTGGGCCGGATGGAAGTTTCACGGGCTGTGGTGGCGCATCCGTGGGCTGGGCCGAGGTGCCCAGCATCGAGATCAACAGAAGGGGAGCAAGTGATGGGCACGTCAACGGACGGTCAGATCTGTTTCGGGATCACCTTTGAAGAGGGTCACGAGTTCCCTTGGAACAAGGTCGACGAGTACGCGGAAATCGAGGACTGGTGGGCCTATGACGTTCATGGACTCAAGCACTCGGTCGAACTGTTCGATGGCGCCGGCAACTACTTGAATGGCCGTGAGCCGAGCAAGGAAGAGAAACGCCGGTACTTCGATGAGATCCGCGCCTTCAAGGATGCCCACCCGCTGCCCGTCACGTTGGTGAACTACTGCTCCGGGGACTGCCCGATGTATGTGTTGGCCGCGCCCGGGTCGGTGAGGAAGGCGAGTCGCGGCAACCCGACGGAATTCGATCCGTCGGCCTTGTGTGTGGCGGCCGAGGAGGTGGAGGCCCTGACGCGCTTCTGCCAAGAGCACGGACTCGAAGGCGAGCCGAAGTGGCTGCTGACGAGCTATTGGGGCTGAGCCCTGGGCGAACAGGAATCGAGATGACCAGCAGGGCGGGACACATCGGGGGGGAAGTCGTGAGCACGAAAACAACATCTCAACAAATCACCGTGTGCGACGGCAAATACACCGTCGTCATTGACGGAGGCAAGCTGACCGCGCTGCGCTATGGCGAGGCCTGGCAAGACCTGACGGGCAACAGCCTGGTTTACTGGATCGCAGTTGAACTGCAAGAGGCGCGCGCCCTGATTGCTGCGCCGGTGATCGCCTACACCCCCGGCGACTGGTATCGGGCCAGGTCCGTCGAGGACATGCAAGCCTTCTTCCGGTCGCGACTGCCGTTCATCCGGGAGGCGGCCCGCGAGCACGGCTACGCCATCGGCCTGCACGGCTCCGAGCGCCGCGACCTGGACCTGATTGCTGCCCCGTGGCGCGATGGCGCGGCCGATGCCGAGACGCTGGCGCATGCGGTGGCGATAGCTGCCTGCGGGATCGACCGTGCAGGTCGGTACGAATGGAATAACAAACCGCTGGGCCGAATCGCTACCAGCATCCCGATCTGCTGGACCGAGATGCACGGCGTACGTGGCGCAGGCCACATGGACCTGTCGGTGATGCCGGTGCAGCCGGCTGCGTCGGCCGGGTGGAGGCTAGTGCCGGTTGAGCCAGGGAGCGATGCATGAGCGCCGTTCTTTCGCCCTGCGGCTTGTACCGCTATCGCCTTGACCGCACCGTGGGCACGGATGGCCCGGTGTATGCCTTCTTCGGCGTCAACCCGAGCACCGCCGATGCCAGTCTCAACGACGCCACAGTGCGCAAGTGGATAGGCTTCACGAAGAAGTGGGGCGGCAGCCGGTTCCTCGTTGGCAACGTGTTCGCGTACCGCGCGAAAGACGTGAAGCAGCTTGCGACTGTCGATGACCCCTTCGGCGACGATATTGGCGACCACACCACGGACCTCATCAACGAGGCCGACATCCTGGTTCCGTGCTGGGGAAACTCAAGCAAGGTGCCGCCAAAGCTGCAGTTCGCTTTCGATGTCCTGATGGACGCGCTGGTGTCGTCAGGCAAGCCCGTGCAGGTCTTCGGGCTGACAGCATCAGGCGATCCGAAGCACCCGCTCATGCTGGGCTATGACACGCCGCTGATGTCGTTGGCCACCCTGACCCGACAAGAAGGGGCGCAGAGATGAGTCGCAGCGGATACACCGACGAAAACGATGACGACCCTCTGGCGCATGGCCGCTGGCGGCAGGCCGTCAGACGTGCGCTTGAGGGTCGGCGCGGACAGGCCCTTCTGCGCGAGCTGCTGGGGGCGCTGGATTCGATGGATGACAAGCGCCTGTACCCCGGCAGCTTCGCCACCGCAGACGGAGAGTACTGCGCGCTGGGCGTGCTGGGCGCCAAGCGCGGCACGAAGATGGACGACCTCGGCGACGAGGACGACTGCGACGACAGGACGGTGGGTCAGCGCTTCGGGATCGCTCGCTCCATGGCGGCCGAGATCATGTACCTCAACGATGAGCACGTCAGCGAGTGGCGCTGGATCCGTCTCGTCATCTGCGGGCCGATGCGCCCCCACTACCCAGACTGGGGCGATCACACCAGGAGCGTGCGCGTGCCGGTGGAGAACGTCGCCGAGAGGCGCTGGCAGTTCATGCGCAAGTGGGTCGCCGAGCAGCTGCGCGAGCCGGCCTCATCAATCAACTAAACGGCCCGAAAGGCCTTTGCCAATACAAGACGAACAGGGAAACCATGGAATTCACCAAGTACATCCATCTGGAGCGGTTCGGCACCGACGAGGTCGACGGCATCAACGTCGGCGACTGCCACATATTCCCGAAGCTCGACGGCAGCAATGCCTCGTTCTGGTTCGATGACGAGTTCCGCTGCGGCAGCCGGAACCGGGTGCTGACGCTGGGCGATGACAACGCTGGCTTCATGGCTTGGGCGCTGAATCGTGGCGGCCTGCGATCCATCGCTGAGGCCTACCCCGGCCACCGGTTCTTCGGCGAATGGCTCGTGCCACACAGTCTGAAGACCTACCGAGAGGACGCCTAGCGAGAGCTGTACGTGTTTGACGTGCTGACGCCGGCAGGCGAGTTCATGCACTACGACGAGTACTCGGCCATCCTGGAGACCTATGGGGTCCGCTTCATCCCGTGCACGCTGAAAAGCCGGAACCCAACCTACGAGATCCTGCTGAAGGCCACCGAGAACAACCGCTACTTGCTGCAGGAGAACAGCGGTGTGGGCGAGGGCATCGTGATCAAGCAGTACGGCTGGAAGAATCGCTTCCAGCGCACCACTTGGGCCAAGCTGATCACGAACACCTTCAAGGACAAGCACATCGAGACGATGGGTGGGTCAGTGGTGAATGCAAAGCTGGTCGAGGAGGAAATTGTCGACGAGTTCATGACCGTGCACATGGTTGAGAAGATCGTCGCCAAGATCCGTAACGACCAAGGGCAGTTCGGTGCCAGGAATATCCCGCAGTTCCTGGGCCAGGCGTACCACGACCTCGTGACCGAGGAGCTGTGGCAGGCGGTGAAGAAGCACAAGCAGCCGAAGGTCGACTTCAAGACGCTGAACCACTGTGCGATCAGGCGCGTGAAGGCGCTGATGCCTGAGCTGTTCGGCGTCGCCATTGCTCAATCGGCCTGACGGAGTGGACATGAAGACCCTGAGCACCAAAGCCCTGCTGGCCATGGCGCACTCACCGGTGCGCAACTACGTGATCCCAGGCCTGACCAGTTACCTGATTGGCAGCCCGGGTCCGGCTGGCACCGTGCGCCTGTTCGTGAACGAGCGAGACCATCAAGAGGCCATTGCACCGCACAGCCACAGGTTCAGTTTCCAGTGTCAGGTGTTGCGCGGGGCCGTGCGAAACCGCGTGTGGACTCAATGTTCCGCTGGCTGCGGCGACTTCTACACCGTGTCAGAGCTGCGTTATCGCGGCAATGTTGGAAGCTACGAGAAGGTCGCCATCGAAAGTGGGCGCTACATGCATCGCGACGAGATTCACGATGAGGGCGCCGTCTACAGCATGCGGCCCGAGGAGATCCACTCGATTTTCTTTTCTCGCGGCGCCATGGTGTTGTTCTTTGAGGGGCCGACTGTGGCAGACCGCTCCATCTTGTTGGAGCCGCTCATTGACGGCGAGACAGTTCCGACGGGCGCGGTGTTGCCATGGATGTTCCAACGCGGAATCCGCCCAACCACCGCAACCTGATCGAGATCGAAATGCCAGTGACCAAAACCACCCGCGAGTGCTACGAGGTGCGCAGCGACGGGCCCTACGGCGAGTGGGCGAACATCATGCTGCACTGCTGGGAGCGCCGGGCCAACGTCGGCACCAAGCACGAAGGCGTTTATTACTGCGGCGAGATCGCCATCCATTCGAGCTTCGGCTCCTGGGGCTGCGTGTGGACCGCGTGCGCTGTCCCGTTCAAGCAGTTCCTGATGAGGGCCGAGTTCGACTACGTGTTCACCAAGTTCATGGGCACGAAGCTGGAGCGCCACGATGGCCCCGGCGCGATGAAGCAGATCAAGCGGCACATCGTCCATGAGCGCAGGATGGGCGACCTCGACAAGGAGCAGGCGCGCGATGCGTGGGACCTGGTGATGGGCGAGTCGGATCGGATCGACTCGGACGACTCCACCGCTTTTGGCTACGCCATGTTGGACATCGGCAGCCGCATCGACGAAGGCCACCCGCTGAGCGACTACTTCAACGACCCCAGCGGCTGGCCACTGGCCACCAAGCCAGACAGCCAGGCCGCGGGCTTCTGGCGCGAGCTGTGGCCGCCGTTCATCGAAGCACTGAAGGCCGAACAGCAAGAGCTGCAGCCGGCATAGCCAAGGGAGATTTCATGACCAGTAAACACACACCGGGGCCGGCGCACACCGGCGGCACCCCTACCAACCCGACGATCGTCTACGACAAGGACGGCTGGGCCATCTGTAGCGCGTCCACTTTTCATGGTCGCCACGATGGGCCGGCCACCGCCGCCGCCAACGCACGCCGCATCGCGGCCTGCTGGAATGCGTTCCGCGCATTCCCGACTCGCCAGATCGAGGAGTTGGCCGTTGACTTGGCGGCGCTGCAGGTGGAGACCGACAGCCTGCTGGACGTGTTGCGCAAGTGCGCCGATTTTCTCGACGAGTTGACAGATGGGGATGGCGGCGGCGAGGCATCTATGACGCTCGCAAGCCAGGCCCGTGCCGTCATCGACAAGACGCGCCAGAGGTCGTCATCGTGAGCTACACCCTGCTGTCCGAGCAGCCGCGCATCGCGCGCCGCACGCACCGGTGCATCTGGTGCTGGGGGCTGATCAAACCGGGCGAGAGCTACACCGACGAGCGCAGCGTGTGCGACGGGGGGTTTCAGCGCCACCGCTGGCACCCGGAGTGCCGCGTGGCAATGCTTGCTGAAGCCGCGGCAGAGGGTGGGCTGATCGAGTGGACGCCCGGGCAGGAGCGACCCGTCGCGGCACGGGAGGCGCCGTTGTTATGAGCGCGTACATCCTGATCATGGTGATCGGCTGGGGCGTCAGTCAGGGCGGCGTGACCAGCATCACTGCCGAGTTCTCCTCCATTGCCGCCTGCGAAGCAGCGCGCAAGTGGAGCGCCGAGTCGGTGCGCAAAAGCAGCCAAGGCCTGGTCGTATCCCAGGGCTGCTTCAAGAAGGGTTAGTCAACCATGAACCGAGACACCGATTACTGGTCCGAGTGCATCGCCATCGCGGCCGAGGAGTGCGACCTTACCCTCACGCCAGAGCAGTTGGCCTACCTGGCGTCCGCTGCCAGCTCCGGGCACGAGCACTACGGCATGGCCTTTTACTCACCGCCACCGTCCGATCGCTTGAACGAAATCGAACGCGATGGCGCTCGGAAGCTGGCCGCCCTTCAGAAGGAATTCGATGCCTACCGCGGCAACGCCGAGATCGCCATCAAGCAGTCCTTGCGTGTCGACCGCGATGCACTGGTGACCATCGGCGAGTACGGCACGCTGCTCGCCAACGGCGTAGTGGTGGAGCTGCCCGCCTACGCTGGTGATCGCATCCACGCGAGCTCCCTCACTGAATACGCCGGTCGGGTGGAAGCGTGAGTGAGCGCAGCGCACGGGACCTGCAGCCGAGGCCATTGACGCCGCGCGGCGCCTGACATTTCGCAATCAAACACCGGAGAGCTGGATGAATCCCGTCACCCACGTCATCGTGACTCACAACCCCACCAGGGATGAATGGGTCGTGCCGCTTACTGCGGACGCGTTCCATCGGGTCGTTGGGGCAATCCCCGCTGGAGGACCTTCATTCGACCAAGTGCGCCGGCAGATCGACATTTGGAACCGGGCGGAAGGCAACTTCCGCCTGGAGTTCAGCTACCGGCCTGCAGTCTGACCATGAACAACTACATCGTCACCGAGGTCGGCTGGAATCGCGGGCAGGCAACCAAGGTCGAGGCCCACAACGACACATACGCAGTGGCCCAAGTGGCGGGATGCACTGTGTTCGAGGTCTGCGTGCCGATCCGATGCGAAAAGCCGAAGCACTGGAGCGTGCACCCAACATCTGGCCGGCCGATTCAAAAGGCCTTCTGGCAGGAATACGAAGAACGCTACTACATGCCGCGCGACGACAGCGGTCGGCAGTGGATGGTCACCGACGCAAGTGCGTGACATGGCCAACAACACCGATGCCAGCACCACGTCATGAAAACGGTTCGACGCATCCACTGCTGCGCCTGCGGCGGCGAGGTCGACGCGCGTCTGACGGATGGCGGCGAGATCTACCCGCGCTGGCCCGACCTGCGTGCGCTGCCATTCTGGAGGTGCGATGCCTGCGGCAACTTCGTGGGCTGCCACCACAAGACCAAGAACCGCACCGCCCCGCTCGGCTGCATACCAACGCCGGAACTGAAGGCCGCGCGCAAGCACCTGCACGACCTCATCGACCCCATCTGGCAGAGCGGAAAGATGGGCCGGCGCGAGCTGTACGCAGCAATCAGCCGCGAGGTTGGCTGGGAGTACCACACAGCCAAGACTCGGACCATCGACGAAGCGCGGGCAGCCTACCGGGCGGCCCTCAAATACGCCAACACACCATGAACAACATCAAAGACACCGACCTTCAGGCCGTTATGCGGCGCGTGCAAAAGCTCCTTGCCATTGCGGCGGACGGCCGCGCAAACCCCGCCGAGGCTGCTGCGGCAGCCCGCATGGCCGAGCGCATCATGCGCAAATACCAACTCGAGCACGCCGACGTGATCGCCGAGCAGCTCAAGTCGTCCGACAGCTTGAACGAGGCGCAGGCCAAGTCTTCGCTTTCGTCGAACGACGGCGGCACCAGCCGGGTGCCAATGTGGGCGCAGAACATCGCCAGCCGCGTCGGGCCGTTTCTGGACTGCAAGACGAATATTCTGTTCACGCCGACCGGCCGCCGCCTGAACTACATGGGCTTCAGGGCCGACGTCACTGTGGCGGTGTGGCTGCACAACTACATCGTTGCGAGCATGATCCGCGCGACCAAGCACTTCGCCGACCAGAACCCCGCGGCGCGCCGGGCGCACACCTCATCGTTTCGCCGGGGCTACGTCGACGCAGTGTGCGTGGCATTGGAGCAGGCTACGCAGGAAAAGTGCCGGGAGATGCAGGGAGAAAGCGGGTCACGCGCGCTTGTGGTCGCGAAGGATCGTGCCATCGAAGAACGGTTCGGCAAGTGGGAGATAAAGGACAAAACCCCCGCTGCGCCGGCATCGGCTACAGCTCACATGCTGGGCGCGGCCGAGGGCCGCAAGCTCGATGTGACTCGCCGCGCCGTCGAGCACGATAGCGACGCGCCGCTGCTGCTGGAGGCTCGGTGATGCGGGCCATCAGGCTGCCCCAGGGACGCCGTCTGGTGTCAAGCGACGACGCCATCCCGCTGGCCGCGCAGCACACCACCCCCTGCGCCGACTGCCCATGGACGCGGGCCGCCCTGAACGGCTGGCTCGGCGGCGCATCCGTCGACGACTGGCTGCGTACGGCGCACTCCGACACCCATGTGGCCT
>JBDTQF010000148.1:0-9683 GCA_039932275.1 Burkholderiales bacterium | reverse complement strand
TCTGGGCGATGTTGCCGTAGTCCTTGCTGCGCTGGTCGGTGTTGCGGATCAGCAGCGCGATCGGCGTGCCGGTGGTGCGACCTTCATAGACGCCGGCGAGGATCTCCACCGCATCGGCCTCGTTGCGCTGGGTGACGTGGCGCGAGGTGCCGGGGCGGCGGCGGTCCAGGTCGCCCTGGATGTCGGCCTCGGCGAGCGCCATGCCCGGGGGGCAGCCGTCGATGACACAGCCCACGGCCGGGCCATGGCTTTCGCCGAAGTTGGTGACGCTGAACAAGAGGCCGAGGGTGTTGCCGGACATGGCGTTTTGCGAAGGAGCCGCGGCGAAGCGCCGGGGAAAGCGGCAGTCCCTGCCACTGCGGGGTGGTGCCCGCGACACAGGGCAACAGGCGAGCGTGAGATTGTATCGGTGGGGCCCGTGCCGCCGCGGCGCTCAAGTCGGGCCGCGGCGTGCCGACAAACTGGCTGGAGACCGCGATGGGTGCACAGCCGACAAGGTAGCGAACAGGCCCGGATTGGGAAGCTTACTTCGCGCTTCGCCCAGCCCAGCCGCCGCGAAGATGTGCCACCGCGCAGACAAGCTCTCGCATTTTCACAAGCTCTCGGACAGACCCCGGAACAAGGACGCACCATGGACATGGTTCTCGACACCCCCGCCACCGCCACCCCCACCCACGCGCCGGCCGCGGGCTCTGCCATGGGCAACATGATGGGCGCCAACAAGGCGGCCGTGGCCCAGAACCTGGGCGGCGAATTCCTGACGTTCCGCCTCGGTACCGAGGAATACGGCATCGACATCCTGAAGGTGCAGGAGATCCGCTCGTACGAGCAGCCCACCCGCATCGCCAACTCGGCGTCGTTCTTCAAGGGCGTGGTGAACCTGCGCGGCGTGATCGTGCCGATCGTCGACCTGCGCGCCAAGTTCGGCTGCGAGACGGTCGAATACAACGACTTCACCGTCGTGATCGTGCTGAGCATCCGGGGCCGCGTGGTCGGTGCGGTGGTCGACTCGGTGTCGGACGTGCTCGAACTGCCCAAGGAAGCGGTGCGCCCAGCGCCCGAGATCGACGCGGCGGTGGACACCAGCTACATCACCGGCATCGCCAACGTCTCTGACCGCATGCTGATCCTGATGGACATCGAATCGCTGATGGCCAGCCCCGAAATGGGCCTGGTGGACGCTGTCGGCAGCCATTGATTTGTCGGGCCCAGCCCCGACCCCTGCTTGAAAACGAATCGACCCGTGGCAACGTGGGTCGATTTTTCATTTGCAGCTTCGTTTATTCAAATCAGGCGAAGCCAAAAAGAATCCCCGCCCAAAATCAGAACAAAAAGCAGCCTCTTTCACGAAACTTGTTGACATTCCGTTACAGATCTTTCCATCATCGCATCTGTGCGATTTTGCACGCTTGGTCATTGCATTCGCTGTCATGTATCCCGCGGTCAAGGGGGTTTCAGACCCCCAAGACGGTGAGAAGGCAGGTGCAAGAGCCTCGGTGCGCATCGCGATCTGACAACAGCCAGTGCGACGGAAGGAACCACCATGTTTCGGGGATTGAAGAGCGGCAGCATCGCTAGGCGGATGAGCATGGGATTGGCGTTGGCGCTGCTGCTCGCAGCGGGCGCCACCTGGATCGCTTTGACCGGGTTGACGTCCCTGCAAGGCAACGCGACCCAGGTGCATCAGCGCATCGTGCCGGCGTTGAAAACCGTGCTGGGGGTGATGGCCGACGTGCGCCAGAGCCGCCTGCTGGAAACACAGCTGCTGGTCGCACGCGGCGACGAAGCCAGGCGCCAGCTGGAGACACAGATCGAGGTGCAGCGGGGCTCGCTGAGGCAGCATCTGCAGCGCTACACATCGCTCGACGACCTGGATCGCCGGCACGCCGAACAGGTCACCGGCGCGCTGCTGGGCTACTGGGCGGCGCAGGATCAGGTGCTGGCGGCCGCGCGCCGCGCGGTTGAAGGGACCACGCCCGCGGATACGCCTTACCAACTCGCCCAAGGGGTCTCGCTGAGCGCCTACGACGCCGCCAACGCGGCCATCGACGGCTGGCGGCTGCACGGCGAGCAGGTGGCCGAGGCCTCCTCCCAAGGGGCTGCGGGCGACCCGGGCCTGCGCACCGGCCTGGTCGTGCTGCTCCTGGCCGCAGCGTTGCTGGTGGGGGCTGTCACCATCGGCTCGACCCGGCGTGCCATCCACCAGCCGTTGGCCCAGGCCATGACGGCGCTACGCGCCGTGGCGCGCGGCGACGCCAGCTACCGCCTGAAGATCACCTCGCTCGATGAAATGGGTCGCCTGCTGGTGGCCATCGACGACCTGCGCGAGACGCTGTCACTGGCCTTCAGCGAAGAGGACGGCGACGAACCGCACGACCTGGTTGAGGTGCTGTCGCTGCACAACCGCAGTCCCCAGCCGGCCCACCGGGTAAGCACCACGGCCGGCAAGGCAGCCGACAACGGGCCACGGCCGATGGTGACACGGCCCTCGCACGCCTGACACCCCCGTCAGGCGTGCCCTTGCCGTGGCACTACTGCGGCGCGACGCCCTGCGACGCTGCGGCGTCTGCCGCTTCGTCCTGCACCGGCCAGTCGCGGATGTAGGCCTTGAGCATGCGGTTCTCGAAATCCTGGCTGTCCACCACCGCCTTGGCCACGTCGTAGAAGGAGATCACGCCCATCAGCGAGCGCTGGCTCATCACCGGCATGTAGCGGGCATGCCGCTCCAGCATCATGCGGCGCACTTCGTCGATCTCGGTGTCCGGGGCGCAGGTCAACGGATGGTCGTCCATGGCCGCGCCCACCAGCGTGCGGCCAACACTGCCGTCGTTGGTGACCACGCACTGGATCACCTCGCGGAAGGTCAGCATGCCCACCAGGTTGCCATGCTCCATCACCACCAGCGAGCCGATGTCCAGCTCAGCCATGGTCTTGACAGCATCGGCCAGGGCTTGATCGGGCGGTATCGTGAACAGCGTGTTGCCCTTGACACGCAGGATGTCGCTGACTTTCATGGAGGTCTCCTCGGCGTTGTGCCGCACAGATCAGCCGCGGGCTCCGGTGGCCGCGGCATTCAAATCAATATAGCCCACATTGGGCGCGGCGCAAGGCCCGCCCCGGCCTGGCGAGCTGTTGCTGCGGCATCGGCGCTGCGTCGCAGGCGGAGCCGCTTCAAGCCGCTTCAGGCCGCGGGCCGCTGCAGCGCATCGGCCAGCCGCAGCTCATCGAGCCGCGCGCCCTGCCAGAAGCCAGCCACCGCCGGGCCGGGTTCGAGCAGGAAGTCGCTGAGCAGCGGCGCCAGCGGTGTGGTGGCCGGCTCGGCCAGCAGCACGAAGCGCTGGGCGCCCTCTTCGTCGAGCCGGCCAATCCAGTCGCAGGCGGCCAAGGTTTCGAGGATGGGTTCGGCCTGCAGCGGGTCGATGCGCAGGCGCGTGCCCAGCTCGCCCAGGCCGAGGCCGCGGGCGGCGCTGTCGCGCGCGCTCAGCAGTTCGCGCAGCAGCGCCAACGCCAGCGCGAAGCGGTAGCCGGGCGTCTCGGCATGGCGCACCACGCGCATCTCCAGGCTGGGGGCATAGGCCGCGATCACCGCACCGAGCAGCACGATGACCCAGCCGACATACAGCCACACCAGGAAGATGGGCACGGTGGCAAAGGCGCCGTAGATGGTGGAGTACACCGGCACCGCGCCCAGGTACCAGGCCAGCGTGCGCTTGGCGGCCTCGAAACCCAACGCGACGAAGATGCCGCCGGCCCAGGCGTGCGACCAGCGCACGTAGGTGTTGGGCACGTAACGGAACAGCGCCGCCACGCCGACCGACAGCAGCACCAACTGCAGCAGGTTGAGGATCAGCGACACCTCGCCCGGCATCGTGCCCACCAGCCCGCGCGAAGCCGACACGGCGTACGACGTGAGCGACAGGCTCACGCCCAGCACCAGCGGCCCGAGTGTCGCGGCCGCCCAGTACACGAGCACGCGCTGCGCCATCGAACGCGGCTGGCGCACCCGCCAGATGGCGTTGAGCGTGCGATCGATGGTGAGCATGAGCGCCAGCGCCGTCAGCACCAGCGCGATCAGGCCCACCGTGCCGAGCCGGTTGGCCTTGAGAGCGAACTGCGTCAGCGCACCCAGCACCGGCTTGGCAATGCCATCCGGCACCAGGTTCTGGATGAAATAGGTTTCCAGCGCCTTGCGGAAGCTGCCAAACATCGGGAACGCGGTGAACACCGCGAACATCACCGTGGCCAGCGGCACCAAGGCAATGGTGGTGGTGAAGGTCAGGCTACTGGCGGTGAGGCCGAGATGATCCTCGCGGAAGCGTTGGCGCAGCGTGCGCAGCGTCTCCAGCCAGGGCCAGTGCTGGAACGACGCCCAGGCCAGCGCCACGCGGCCACGCAGCGCGCGCAGCCGCGCCGCTGACGTGGTTCGGGCGGTGCTGGCACGGGAAGAGTAGGCATTCATGCTGGCTATGATGCCAGCCATGTCCACCCTGCCCGCTCCGGCCCCTTCGTCGACACCCCTGCCCAGCGTGCCCACGCCGGCCGTGCAACGCACCCGCTGGGGCGCCGTTGCCAGCTGCATCGCGTTGCTGGTGCTGGGCCTGCTGTGGGAGCTGTGGCTGGCACCCACCGGCCGCGGCACGCTGGCGCTGAAGGTGTTGCCGCTGGCGCTGGCCTTGCCGGGCCTGCTGCGGCTGCGGCTCTATACCTACCGCTGGCTCAGCCTGGCGGTGTGGCTGTATGTCACCGAAGGGCTGGTGCGGGCCACCAGCGACACCGGCCCGTGGGCCTGGCTGGGCTGGCTGGAGACCGCACTGGCCACTGCCCTGTTCATCGCCTGTGCCGCGCATGTGCGGGCCCGGCTGGCGGCTGGTGCGCAGCAGCTCGCGGGTGCCGGTGATGCCGGCGGTGCCTGACCTGTTGATCGCCGCGCTGCAGGCCCTGGTGGGCCCCGCGCATGTGCACACCGCGGGTGATCTGTCGGCCTACCTGGTTGATTGGCGCAAGCGCTACCGCGGCCGCGCCCGTGCGGTGGTGCGGCCGGCCTCCACCACCGAAGTGGCCGCCGTGGTGCGCTGCTGTGCCGAGCAGGGTGTGCCGATCGTGCCGCAAGGCGGCAACACCGGCCTGGCCGGCGGCGGCGTGCCCGATGACAGCGGCACCCAGGTGCTGCTGAACCTGGGCCGGCTGCAGCGGCTGCGCAGTATCGACAGCGCCAACCTGACGATGACGTTGGAAGCCGGCTGCGTGCTGCAGGCCGCCCAGGAAGCCGCCGCTGCGCAGGGCCTGCTGCTGCCGCTGAGCCTGGCGGCCGAAGGCAGCTGCACCATCGGCGGCAACCTCGCCACCAATGCCGGCGGCACCCAGGTGCTGCGTTACGGCAATGCACGCGAGCTGTGCCTGGGCCTGGAGGTGGTCACCCCCACCGGCGACGTGTGGGATGGGTTGGCCGGCCTGCGCAAGGACAACACCGGCTACGACCTGCGCGACCTGTACATCGGCAGCGAAGGCACGCTGGGCATCATCACCGCCGCGGTGCTGAAGCTGCACCCGCAGCCGCTGGCGCGCATGACGGCCCTGGCCACCTGCGCCGACCTGACCGGCTGCGTCGAGCTGCTCAAGCTGGCGCAGGCGCGCGCCGCCGCGTCACTCACCGCGTTTGAGGTGATGGGGGCCTTTGCGCTCGAGCTGGTGCGCCGGCACTTTCCCCAATTGCCGCAGGCGGTCGCGGCAGCGCCCTGGACGGTGCTGCTGGAGCTGTCGGACGCCGAGAGCGAGGCCCATGCCCGCGGCCTGTTCGAAGGCCTGCTGGAGGATGCGCTCGCGCGCGGCCTGATCGGTGATACCGCGGTGGCCGCGTCGGTGGCGCAATCCCGGGCGATGTGGCATCTGCGCGAGGCCATCCCGCTGGCGCAGGCCGAAGAGGGGCTGAACATCAAGCACGACATCTCGCTGCCGGTCTCCCGCGTCGCCGCCTTCGTGGCCGCCACCGATGCGCTGATCGCGCAGCAGGCGCCCGGGGCGCGCCAGGTGACCTTTGGCCACCTCGGCGACGGCAACCTGCACTACAACGTGCAGGCGCCGGCAGGTAGCGATCCCGCGGTTTTTCTGCAGACGATGGAGCCGGTGATCAACCAGGTGGTGTACGACGCCGTCACAGCGCAGGGCGGGTCGATCTCGGCCGAGCATGGCATCGGCCAGCTCAAGGTGGAGGAGCTGGCGCAGCGCAAGTCGCCGGTGGCGCTGGCGCTGATGCGCTCAATCAAACAGGCACTTGACCCGCAGGGGTTGATGAACCCAGGCCGCGTGCTGCGGCTGCCCTGATGCGGGCACCCGGGCTACTGCATCGGCCCCTTGAGAGCGGCCGGGATCGGCAGTGCGAAGAACTCGATACCCTCGTCGTGCAGCGCCTCGGCCTCCTCGCGGGAGGTCTGCCCGCGGATGCCGCGCTGCTCGGCCTCGCCGTAGTGAATGCGGCGCGCCTCTTCGGCAAACCGCGCGCCGACGTCGTCGGTGCTGGCCAGCACATGGCGCACAGCCTGCACCCACAGCGCCTGCACTGCCTGATGCTGGGGCGTGGTGGGTTGGGGCAGCATGGCCGGCACGGGGTGATCATCGCCCCGTTCATTGCTGTTCTGAGCGGGGCGCACCTCGTTGGATTGGGCATGCCCCAGATTCAAGCGCGGCGCCGACGGCAACCGCTGCACCTGCTTGCTGGCGCACAGCGGGCATTCAAGCAGGGCACGCTCAACCTGGGAGACGTAATCCTCCTCAGACCCGAACCAGCCCTCGAAGGCATGGTCATGCTCGCAGCGCAGATTCAACACTTTCATCGTGCAGTCATTATGCTGACTGCCACGACAGCGGCCAATGCCCCGCCTGCCATTGCTGCAGCCACAGCAGCCCGATCAAGGTCTTGGCGTCGGTGACGGTGCCGTCTCGCACCCAGTCGGAGAGCTGCTGCGGCGTGGCGGTGAACACGTCGAGGAACTCCTCATCATCGAGCCGCTGCGGGCCCAGGCTCAGACCCCGTGCGAACCAGATGTCGATGTGCTCGTCGGCATACGCAATGGCGTTGTGCAACGTGCCGGCAAAGGCCCATTCAAGCGCCACATAGCCGGTTTCCTCGCGCAGCTCGCGCACCGCGCAGGTGAATGAGGGCTCGCCGGCATCGAGCTTGCCGGCCGGGAATTCGATCATCGCGCGGCCCATCGGGTAGCGGTACTGGCGCTCCATCACCAGCCGGCCATCGTCGAGCAGGGCGATGATGACGGCCGCGCCCGGGTGCACGATGTACTCGCGGCTGGCTTCGGCGCCATTGGGTAGGCGCACGCGGTCGGCCCGCACGTCGAGGAAATGCCCGCGGTAGACCTGGCGGGACGTGAGGCAGGTCTCCCGCAGGTGTGCGTCGGCATCGCTATCCGCGGGCGCTGCGGTCAACGGCGATTCATCCGTCATGGGGCAGGCCTGCGCGGTCGCGATGGCGACGCAGATAGCGCCAGACAAAACCCGGAAAAGCCAGTGTCAGGAACACGCAGGCCAGCACCGCGTAGAACGCCCAGGACTGCGGTTGCACCTGGCCGCGGCGGGCTTCGAGGGCCCAGCCCAGCCCGACCACCAGCGCGGCGTACACCAACAGCTCCAGCAGGCGCCAGGCCACGCTCTTGGGCGTGCAGCGCGGGCCCAGCGCAAACAGGCGTTCGTTGACGAATGGCAAGTTGGCCCCGAGTGCGGCCAGCATCAGCACCAGCCACACGGCGGCACGGTCATCCACGACCGGCTCCGGCCTGCCACGCTGGTGCGCCCACAGCGCTGCAACGCCGGCGCAGCAACATCAGGTCGCCAGCGCCTTGACGATGGCGTCGGCGCACATGGCCATCAGCCCGCCCGGCAGCAGACCCAGCACCAGCACCGCAGCGCCGTTGAAGAACAGCACAGCCCTTGCGCCGGCCGGCGAGGCGATGAGCGAGGTATCGGCCGCGTCCTCGAAGTACATCACCTTGACGATGCGCAGGTAGTAGAACGCGCCCACCAGCGACATCAGCACGGCGAACACCGCCAGCCCGATGTAGCCCGCGTCGTTGGCGGAGATCAACGCCTGCAGCACCGACAGCTTGGCGTAGAAACCCACGGCGGGCGGAAGGCCCGCCAGCGAGAACATGAAGATCGCCATCACCGCGGCGAACAGTGGGTTGCGGCGGTTCAGGCCGGCCAGGTCGCCGATCTGCTCGGCCTCGAAGCCCTCGCGCGCCATCAGCATGATCAGGCCGAAGGTGCCCAACGTCGTCACCACGTAGGTGATCATGTAGAACATCGCCGAACTGTAGGCATTGGCCGCCGACAGCGTGTTGCCGTTGACCACGCCGGCCACCAGGCCCAGCAGCATGAAGCCCATCTGCGAGATAGTGGAGTAGGCCAGCATGCGCTTGAGGTTGCTCTGCGCCACCGCGGCGAAGTTGCCCACCAGCAGCGAGCACACCGACAGCACGGTCAGCATTTGCTGCCAGTCGACCGCCAGGCCCAACAGGCCGTCGACCAGCAGGCGGATGGTCATGCCGAAGGCGGCAATCTTTGGGGCACCAGCAATCAGCAGCGTGGCCGCGGTGGGTGCACCTTGGTACACGTCGGGCAGCCACATGTGGAAGGGCACCGCGCCGAGCTTGAACGCCAGGCCCGCCACCACGAACACCAGACCGAACACCAGCACCTGGCGGTTGATGTCGCCGCGGCCGATGGCCTTGAAGACCTCGCCCAGATCGAGCGTGCCGGTGGCGCCGTACAGCATCGACAAGCCATACAGCAAGAAGCCGCTGGCCAGCGCACCAAGCACGAAGTACTTCATCGCTGCTTCAGTGGCCACCGCATCGTCGCGCCGCAGCGCCACCAGCGCGTACAGCGACAGGCTCATCAGTTCCAGGCCCAGGTACAGCACCAGCAAGTTGTTGCCGGCCACCATGATCGACACGCCCAGCAGCGAGAACAGGCTGAGCGTGAACAGCTCGCCCTTGAGCATGTCGCGCGTGGCGGCATAGGGCTGGGCGTAGATCAGCGTCACCGCGGTGGCCAGCGTGGCGAAGAAGGCCAGCAGGTGACCCATCGGGTCGGTCACGACCATGCGGTTCATGGCGTACAGCGTCAGGCCGCCGTCGAACGCCACCAGGTGCAGCGCCCCCACCACCACCAGCGTGGCCATCGTGAGCCAGTAGGTCCAGCGACGCTGGGGGTCCGTGACAAAGAGGTCGACGATGGCGATGAGGCAGGTCATCGCCAGCAGCAGGGTCTCGGGGTACACCGCGAGCCAGTTCATGGCAGTCATCGTGTGCTCGCCTTGTTGTTCACGTGTTGGATTCAGAGTTTCGAGACGCCGACGTGGCGGATCAGTTCATTCACCGAGATGTGCATCACGTCGGTGAACGGCTTCGGGTACAGCCCCATCGCGAGCACGGCCACAGCCAACAGCCCCAGCATGAAGAACTCGCGCGCATTGATGTCGGTGAGCTCGCGCACATCGTCATTGGCCACATCGCCGAAGTACACCCGCTTGACCATCCACAGCGTGTAGGCGGCACCGAAGATCAGTGCGGTGGCAGCCAGCAGGCCGATCCAGAAGTTGTATTTCACCGCGCCCAAGATCACCATCCACTCGCCGATGAAGCCGGCCGTGCCCGGCAGGCCGCAGTTGGCCA
>JBDTQF010000147.1:0-9749 GCA_039932275.1 Burkholderiales bacterium | reverse complement strand
TGGGCATCGCCGGCATGGAAGACATGAAGAAGGTCGGCAAGACCGGCGGCCTGGCCCTGCTGTACTTCGAGATCGTCAGCACCGTCGCGCTGGTGGTGGGCTTGGTGATCGTCAATCTGGTGCAGCCCGGCGCCGGCATGAACGTGGATGCCGCCTCGCTCGACACCAAGGGCATCTCGGCCTACACCGATCCCGGCAAGATGCAGACCACGACCGAGTTTCTGCTCGGCATCATTCCGAGCACCGTGGTCGATGCCTTTGCCAAGGGTGAGATGCTTCAGGTGCTGCTGATCGCTGTGCTGTTCGGCTTCGCGCTGCACCGCTTCGGCGGGCGCGGCACGCTGGTGTTCGACGTGATCGAGAAGCTCTCTCACGTGCTGTTCACCATCGTCGGCTACATCATGAAGGTCGCGCCGATCGGCGCCTTCGGCGCGATGGCCTTCACCATCGGCAAGTACGGAGTGGGGTCACTGCTGTCGCTGGGCAAGTTGATGGGCACCTTTTACGTGACCTGCCTGGTGTTCGTCTTCCTGGTGCTGGGTCTCATCGCCCGGGTGCATGGCTTTTCGATCTGGAAGTTCGTCAAGTACATCAAGGAAGAGCTGCTCATCGTGCTGGGCACGAGTTCGTCGGAAGCCGCGCTGCCGCGCATGATGGCCAAGATGGAGAACCTGGGCGTGAGCAAGTCCACCGTGGGCCTGGTCATTCCCACCGGCTACTCGTTCAACCTCGACGGCACCTCGATCTACCTGACGATGGCAGCGGTCTTCATCGCCCAGGCCACCAACACGCCGATGTCGCTGACGCAGCAGCTCACGCTGCTGGCCGTGCTGCTGCTCACCTCGAAGGGCGCGGCCGGCGTGACCGGCAGCGGCTTCATCGTGCTGGCAGCGTCGCTCTCGGCCGTGGGGCATGTGCCGGTGGCCGGCCTGGCGCTGATCCTGGGCATCGACCGCTTCATGAGCGAGGCGCGCGCCCTCACCAACCTGGTCGGCAACGGCGTGGCCACCGTGGTGGTAGGCAAGTGGACCGGCGAACTGGACGAAGCCCGCCTGCATGCTCGCCTGGACCAGGAGACGCCGATGGAGGCCGATGAGCCGGAGGTGGTGCTCGACGCCCAGGACGCCCGGGCCGCCACGGGCCACTGAGCACCGGCCGCCGCTCAGCCGGGCTGCTCTTGCGTGTGCCCGGCGGCGGTGCGCTGCCGGTGCAGCCGCCGCCCGAACCACTGCGCCATGTCGTCGACGTAGGTGAACACCACCGGGATCACCAGCAGGCTGAGGAAGGTGGATGTGATGAGGCCGCCGATCACCACGATGGCCATCGGCGCGCGGAAGCTCGGGTCCACGCCGATGCCCAGTGCAATGGGCAGCATGCCGGCGCCCATCGCCAGCGTGGTCATCACGATCGGCCGGGCGCGCTTGCGGCAGGCGTCGAGCAGCGCCTCGAAGCGCGCCAGGCCGTGGTCGCGCCGCGCCAGGATGATGTAGTCCACCAGCAGGATGGCGTTCTTGGCCGCCACGCCCATCAGCATGATCAGCCCGATCATCGACGGCATCGACAGCGACGACCCGCTCACGAACAGCGCCAGGAAGGCGCCTGGCACCGACAGCACCAGCGCCGCGAGGATGGTGACCGGCTGCACGAAGTCTTTGAACAACAGCACCAGCACGATGTAGATGCACAGCACGCCGGTGAGCATGGCCAGACCGAAGCTGTCGAACAGCTCGGCCATCGCCTCGGCATCACCCACCGAGGCGCGCGTGACCCCGGGCGGCAGCTCGCGCAGGCTGGGCAGTGCCAGCACCGCGGCTTCCACCTCACCCAGCGGCTGCTGATTCAGCTCGATCTCGAAGTTGACGTTGCGCTGGCGGTCGTAGCGGGCGATCACGGCCGGGCCGCTGTCCATCGTCAGCGTGGCCACATTCGACAGCGGCACCGGGCCGCGCGCGCCGGGCACCGGCAGGCGCGCCAGCAGCGCGGCGTCACCACGGGCGTCGTCCTGCAGCTTCACGACGATGGGCACCTGGCGCTGGCTCAGGTTGAGCTTGGCCAGGCCCTGGCTGTAGTCGCCGGTGGTGGCGATGCGCAACGTGTCGGCGATGGCTGCGGTGGTGACGCCCAGATCGGCCGCGCGGGCGAAGTCGGGCCGCACCGCCAGCTCGGGCCGCACCAGGCTGGCGCTGGAGGTGACGGCGCCGATGCCGGGGATGCCGCGCAGCTCACGCTCCACCTGCAGGGCATGGCGGGTGAGTGCGTCGCCATCCTCGCCGGCCAGCACCATCACGTACTTCTCCGACGAGGCCCCCAGGCCCACCTTGACGCGTGCGCCCGGCAGGTCGGCCAGCAGGCGGCGCAACTCGCCCTCGATCGCCTGCTTGCTGGTGCCCGCCCGGTCGCTGCGGTGCGTGAGGTTGATGGTCAGCACCGCCTTGGCCATGCTGGGCGTGGTGGGCATGAACGGGTCGGCCCCGGCATTGCCACCGCCAATGGCGGTGTAGACCATCTTCACATGCGGATTGCGCAGCACCATCTGGCGCGCCTGTTCGGCCAGCGCGGTGGTCTGCGCCAGCGTGCCGCCGGGCGGCAGCGTCACCGTCACCTGCGTCTGCGAGAGGTCGTCCGGCGGGATGAAGCCCTTGGGCAGCAACGGCACCAGCATGAACGAACCGACGAAGAACACGGCGGTGACCAGCAGCGTGAGCACCCGGTGGCGCAGGCACCAGCGCGCCCAGACCAGGTACAGGCCGAGCCAGCGCGGCTCGCGCTGCGCATGCTTGGGTGGCTTGAGCAGGTAGGCCGCCATCATCGGCGTGAGCATGCGCGCCACCACCAGCGAGAAGAACACCGCGACGGCCGCCGTCCAGCCGAACTGCACGAAGAAGCGGCCCGGGATGCCGCTCATGAACGCGGTCGGCAGGAACACGCCGATCAACGTGAAGGTGGTGGCGATCACCGCCAGGCCGATCTCGTCGGCCGCCTCCATCGCCGCCTGGAAAGGTGTTTTCCCCTCCGCCAGGTGCCGCATGATGTTCTCGATCTCGACGATGGCATCGTCCACCAGGATGCCCACCACCAGCGACAGGCTCAGCAGCGTGATCACGTTGACCGAGAAGCCCAGCAGCCACATCACCGCGAAGGTCGGGATGGCCGACAGAGGCAGCGCCACCGCCGAGACGAAGGTGGCCCGGCCGCTGCGCAGGAACAGCCACACCACCAGCACCGCCAGCACCGCGCCTTCGTAAAGCAGCTTCATCGAGCCGTCGTAGTTCTCCACCACCGGGTCGACGAAGTTGAAGGCCTCGGTGACCTCGATCTCGGGGCGTTCGGCCTTCAGCTTGTCGAGCGCTTTGCGCACGCCCTCGGCCACCTCGATCTCGCTGGCGCCGCGCGAGCGCACGATCTCGAAGCCCACCACCGGCTTGCCGTTGAGCAGCGCGGCCGAACGCCGCTCTGCCACGGTGTCGGTGACGCTGGCGATCTGGTTCAGCCGCACCCGCCGGCCGTCCGACAGCACGATCTCCATCGCCGCCAGTTGCTCGGCCGAACCCACGCTGGCCAGCGTGCGCACCGACTGCTCGGCGCCGCCCAGGTCGGCCCGCCCGCCGGACGCATCCTGCTGTGTCTGGCGCAGCTGGCGTGAGACATCGGCCGCGCTGGCATTGAGCGCCAGCAGCCGCGCCGGGTCGAGCGCCACGGCCACCTCGCGCGAGACGCCGCCCACGCGCGACACCGCGCCCACGCCGCGCACCGCCAGCAGCGCCCGGGTGACCTGGTTGTCGACGAACCACGACAGCGCCTCGTCGTCCATGCGCGACGACGCCACCGTGTAGGTCAGGATCGGCGTGCCCGACAGGTTCATGCGCTGGATCACCGGGTCGCGCAGGTCGGCCGGCAGGTCGGCCCGCACCCGCGCCACCGCGTCGCGCACATCGTCCACTGCTTCCTGGGTGGGCTTTTCCAGGCGGAACTCCACCGTCAGCGTGGCCAGTCCATCGACCAGGCTGGTATAGACATGCTTGACGCCCTGCACCGTGGCGATCGAGTTCTCGATCTTGCGCGCCACGTCGGTCTCCAGCTGCGCCGGTGAGGCCCCGGGCAACGCGGCCGAGATGATCACCATCGGCAGGTCGATGTCCGGGAAGTTCTGCACCTTCATCGCCCGGAAGCCCACCAGCCCCGCCAGCGTGAGCATCACGAACAGCAGGATGGACGGCGTCGGGTTGCGGATCGACCAGGCGGAAACATTGATGGCCATGCGCCGCTCCTGCGTCAGCGCTTCGGCGCCGTGGTCGAAGCGGGCGCGGCAGCGGGCACCGCCGCCGGCTGCACCACCCGCACCAGGTCGCCCTCGCCCAGGAAGCCGCCGCCGCTGTTGACCACCCGGTCCTGCGGCTGCAGGCCGGCCAGCACCTCGACCCGTTCACCCACCCGCCGGCCGACGGTGACCTTGTGCTGGCGGATGCGCTGCTGCGCATCGACCTTCTGCACATAGGCAAAGCCCTCGCGCAGCTGCACGGCCGAGACCGGCAGGCTCAGCGCGGCAGCGGGCCCCAGGTCGAACTCGCCGCGCGCAAACATGCCGGGCCGCGCCTCGGCGGGCTGCGGCAGGTCCACGTACACCAGGGCATTGCGGGTGGCAGCGTCCACCACCGGGCCGACCAACCGCAACCGGCCCGCCACCGGCGCCCCGCCGGCCGGTGTCACCCGCACCGGCTGGCCGGCTTTGAGCCGCATCAGCTCGCTGGCCGGCACCTCCGCGCGCCATTCGAGCCGGCCCTGGCGGATCAGCCGGAACAGCTCCTGCCCGGCTTGGCTGACGCTGCCCAGCGTGGCCGTGCGCGCCGAGATCACGCCGTCGTCGGGCGCCAGGATGCGGGTCTGCGACAGCCGCACCTCGGCCGCGTCGACCCGTGCCTTGGCCGACACCACGCGCGCCTTGGCGGTGGCCTCGGCGGTGAGCAGTTGCTGGGTCTGCTGCGCGCTGATGACGCCGGTGGGCTGCAGCGCGCGGGCCCGGTCGGCATTGCCCTGGGCCTCGGTCAGCGAGGCCTCGGCCTCGGCCAGGCCGGCGCGGGCCACCGCGAGGTCGGCGCCCAGCGTGTCGCTCTGCAGCAGCGCCAGCACCTGGCCACGCCGCACCCGGTCGCCCACCTGGGCACGCAGGTCCACCAGCCGCAGGCCCGCCGCCTCGGCACCGATCACGGCTTCCTGCCAGGCAGCAATGCTGCCGTTGGCGGCCAGCAGGGTGGGCCAGTCGCTGCGTTCGGGCGCCGTCAGCGTCACCGTCAGCGCGGGCCGCGCCGCCGGGGCCGGGCCATCGGCCGCCTGCGCCGCCACCGTGGCCAGGCACAGCGCCAGCACGGCGCCGGGCCATGCGATCAAACGGCTGGACTGGCGCTGAGCGTTGGAATGAGCGTGTGTCATGGGCAGCAAAGGTCTGGCGATGAAGATGAGCGCGCGCACCGGCGGGGCGGCGCCGAGCACGGGCGAAGGCGCAGGCGCAGGCGAAGTCTAGCCAGCCGGATCAGGCGGCTGTGCGGACCACGGCGCGGGTGATGGGTCAGGCCGCTGCGGCGCCGCGCCGGCGGGCAGGTGCATCACCCGCTGCGGGAACGGAATCTCCACCGCGCGCGCCGTCAGCACCGCCAGGATGGCCAGGTTGGCGTCGGACTTGACGCCGCCGCTGCCATTCTCCGGGTCGTTGATCCAGAAGATGATCTGCAGATCCAGCCCGTCGGCACCGAAGCTGGCCAGCTGCACTGCCGGCCCCGGATCGGCCAGCACACGCGGCACCGCCAGCACCGCCTCGACCAGCGCCGGCAGCAGGCCGTCCAGGTCGGTGCCGTAGGCCACCTGCACGGTGGTGGTGACCAGCACCCGCGGGTCGGCCAGCGAGTAGTTCTCGATGCGCTGGGTGATCAGCATCTCGTTGGGCACGATGGCCTCGCGGCCGTTGATGGCGCGGATGACGGTGTAGCGCGTGGCGATGTCGGTGATGCGGCCCTCGAAGCCGTCCACCCGCACCACGTCGCCGATGCGCAACGAGCGCTCGGCCAGGATCACGAAGCCGCTGACGTAATTGGCCGCCAGCTTCTGCAGGCCGAAGCCCAGGCCCACGCCCAGCGCGCCACCCAGCACCGACAGCGCGGTCAGGTCGATGCCCGCGGCCGACAGCGCCAGCATCAGCCCGAAGAACAGCAGCGCGGCACGCACCAGGTTGGCGGCGATCTTGCGCAGCGACAGGTCCTGCACCGGCGGCGCCAGTAGCTTGCGCTCGATGGCGGCCGAGACCCACAGCGCCAGCACCAGCACCACCGCGGCGCCGAGCGCGCCGTCGAGCAGCGTGCGCAGGCTGACGTCGGCCTTGCCCAGGCGCCAGTGCACGCCGTCCATCTCGGCCAGCAGCGCCGGCATCAGGCCGGTGACCCACAGCACCACCGCGATCCAGGCCAGCCACGACAGGCTGCGCTCGACCGCGCGGACCCAGCCGCTGGCAGGGAAAGCCGCCTTGAGCACCCGTGCCGCGAGCCGGATCAGCAGCAGCGACACCAGCACCGGGATGACCACCCGGAACACCGCCAGCGACAACCCCGAGGCCAGCAGCACATGCTGGGCCGCGACCCCCAGGCACAGCGCCAGCACCGGGAACAGCACGCCGTCGATCACATGCTCGCCGAACCACACCGAGCCCGGCCGCGGCGCCTTGCCCCGCATCAACCGCACCATCAGCCAGGCCACCACCAGCACCGCCACCGCCACCGCCAGCTCCATCACGGCACCCGGCCGGCCCAGGGCCTGCAGCAGTTCATCGAGGGCGGGTGGAGTGGGCAGCGAGAGGTTCATGCGGGGATTGTCAGCGAGCCCCGACTGCCGTCGGTGCGGAAGGTGGAGCGGCGGCGAACAGCGTCAAGCCGCTTCAGGTTGCCAGGCTCACAGCCCAGGCGGCCTGATCACCTAGGCAGATCGGCCTCCATGAACAACGGGGCGGTTCACGCGTGCTGCGCGCTATCGCAGCGGGCCGCCAAGATGGGTATGCAGATCGTGCCCATTGAACAGCTGGCTTGAAAAACTCATTGCCTGTCAGTCACTTGGGAGGAGTTTCTTGAGGGGCCTCACTGGTTGCCTCGCAAGTCGGCTGTTCTTGAGCATTGTTTGGCCTGCCGTGTTTACCGCGTTTGAGCTTCGCAAGGAAGCGCGTGAGGCGCTCAATGTCTTGCTCCGTAAGCCGCTTGCAGCCTTGGACCGGGTGAACGATGTTCGTTAGGTCACTTGGCAACGACAACGCATGCACGCCGAAGTAGTAGAACTCTCCGCGCGATACGAGAACGCGCGCCTTGCTTGGAATTGGAGCCGGGGAAAGATATGCGGCGTTAGCAGGATGATTCGTCTTGAATTGCTCATATGTTGGCGTGCCAGTGACCTTCATGGCATAGATCAGCTTGTTCGGCTGGCCGGTGCCATTCCCACCAGTGCCGACAACCCAACTTCCAACGTCAGCCCAGCGCTCAATTGTTGTTACCTTGCAGCCACATACGGTCGCGACGTTGCGCCAGACGTGTGGCGCGAAACCAAGGTCGTGATCGACTCGATAGCTGTAGTGACGCGGCACGACGTCTCCTGTGAGGCCTAACCAAGCTGCCCATTAACCCATTTTTTGCCCGCCGAAGCCGATGGAATCTGGGTCTTCGGTGTATGCAGGGGATTCATGGCCAGCTCGTATGGGTGAGGTTCAAAGCCGCCTGTGGCGGCAACAAGGGGCCGGTGGGCCCGGGCGGTTGGTTGAGGGGCATTCTGGCCCTTTCCTAACCGCTTTTCCTGGCCCCGATACCCGCCTTGGCCAACTTCTCGATGTTGTGCACCAGGCAGTACAGGTGCCACTGCGTGTTCACCTTGGCCTGGCCCCGCAGATTGAATCGATTGAGCCGCTTGTTGTGGCGGATGTTGGCAAACACCGGCTCCACCGTGCCGGGAGCGAGGTTGAGCGCCATGTTAGGGGTTGGCCAGTAGCTTTGCATAGATTGCCTCTTTTTCGTTGTCAGCATGTGCGCTGTCCCAGCGGGGAAACAGGCTAAAGCAGTACAGCCTTTCGTTCATTGTCATGCCCCCAATTCCGTGAATTTCTTCGTCCCGGAACTGAGACCACAAACTGTAGATTGTTTTGTGTTCTGTCTTACTGTCAATCCATGTATTACCAATGAAACGCTCGACGGTGGTCTCAAGTTCTTTGGTATCGCTCCCATCATCTTTCCAAATCGAAAGCAAAGCTGCGAGCTTCGACGCGACTGGGTCACTAGATGTTTGTCGTATCGCGGTGATCAACTCATCGAGATCCATCGAAAACCCCTACGTAGAGCTAACCGGCGCTGCGCAGCTTTATCGCGCAGCGTCCAGCGACTGGAAGGACCGAGGTTGAGCGCCGGGTTGGGCGTGCTTTTGCTGCTACTACGCATGCTGGCGCCCCTTTGCGCGCTGACTACGCCAGGCCTCAAGAAGCTCCGTGTTCCCGCCTACAACTTCCAAAAGCATCTGAAGCGACAGAATGGCTCCCGGAACGATGCCCTCTTCATCGACTTCTGCATCTGCGTAGTCCGGATCGGTTGCAAGTTCAACATTTACAACCCACCAAACCTCAATCTTCCGTAGCAGCTCAACTAAAACCTGGAACTGTTCCGTGTGATTGGATTCCGCTTGACCCGTGACGATGTCGAAGAGTTGGTGAGCAACAATATTCCTAGTGTTCTTAAGCTGCTTGAAGATATCCAAGTCATCGTCATTTATCACTTGGTTCTCATGTAGCCAGTTTAGAGATGCGTAGACTGGACTTTTATCGCGCGAAAGAACTTTTGCCTTGTACTCTGGGGAGACGGTCGAACCTTCTTCCGAACACCCAATCGAGTAGAAGTCTCGGATGCGATCGACTATCGAGTTTTTAAGAATCTCAAAGGTAGTGATGAACATCGTAGCCATGAAGAGTGATGGCCTGACAACGTCCGGATCGAGAAAGCGCTCCCACCGTTCTTCGTGCGTGTTCATAAGGCCCATCGTTGAAATTCAGCGGCCGCCGAAGGCGGTCCGCTTGAATGGGTTGGGCGCCTGCTCATAGCTGAACCACCGCCCTGTGGCCTTCTTTCGTGAGTGAAATAGGTTCTGTTGGCTCAATGTAATTGTGGTCACGCATAAGCTGAACGTGGTAGCGAACGGCTTCTTCCGCTAACCCAACTTCCAGCGCAATTTTTTCCACAGTGGGCCGGGTAATTCGTGAAATGGCAACTATGACTCGGTGATGTTCTGCCAAACGGGCGTAGTTTACTGGTGCAACATTTTTGCTTGCTCCGCGAAAGGACAGATAGAGACACGCCAGTAGGCCGAGTAATAGAACTGAGAGAAATGTTGATATTTGGACAAGCACCACCTCCGACTCCGTGGACGACGGAAAAAGCGGACTCAAGAAGTGCGGCAAGCTAGACACTGCGAGCGCAGACGGCAACGTGCCGATTGCTACCGCTTTGGCCGCCGCCGATGGCAACTTGCTCGTCAGGTACTCAAGCAGGGTCATTTTTTCAGGCGCCCAACGTCAAATGGGCCGAACGCTTACAGCGTCAGCAGTCGGCCTAGACGGTTTACTCATGTACTGGTCCTCCCCTTGTTGCCGCTCTGGCGACCACACCCCGCAGGGTGACGGCGTCGCGCATCAGGGCACTTCGCGTAACCCCGTTTTCTGAAGCGCGGACAGCCGACCTGACGCA
>JBDTQF010000146.1:0-9817 GCA_039932275.1 Burkholderiales bacterium | reverse complement strand
CCAACTTCCCGCGCAACGACCTGGTCACCACCTTCCTGACCGGCATCAAGGGCGTGAACCAACCCAAGAACGTGGTGGCATCCGAGATGCTGCGGCTCAACACCAGCATTGCGCCGGTGGCCTTTGCGCAGCAGAACCGGCTGGGTATCGTCGGCAACATCCTGGCCTCGGGCAGCGACAACGCGGGCTACCCCAATGGCCGCCGGCCCAAAGACGACGTGGTCGACATCTCGCTGGTGGCGGTGATGGGCGGCCTGTGCGTGGCCAACGGCACCACCGACGCCCTGGGTTTCGGCACGGCCTGCAACCCGTCGGCGGTGCCGCTGGGCAGCACGGCGTTCAAGCTGCACGACGCGGTCGACCAGGCCGTGGTGCCGCTGCTGCCGGGCTTCCCGTACCTGAACACGCCGAACGGCGGCACGACCGCGCCTTGAACGGCGCCGTGATCGCGCCCTGATCGCCTCCGATGACAACCAAGGATTCAACATGACAAAACCCACCAGCAAGCTAGTCGCATGGGCCGGGGCCACGGCCCTGATCTCGGCCCTGAGCGCCTGCGGCGGCGGCAGCGACGGCCCCGTCGTGCTCACCCAGGTGCCCGACTCGGCCGGGGCGTCCAACGAGGCTTACACCAGCTTTGCAGGCAGCCTCGGCCCGGGCGATGACACCGCCGAGCCCCTGAGCCTCGGTGCGGTGACGCCGCCCACCAGCGAGACCGATGAGCCGGCCGCGCTGAGCTGATGCCGTGGCCGCAGCCCTGGCGCCGGTCTGTTGGCCGGCGCGGGGCCAATGCCTCCATGCCCTTTTGCTCCCCTCACCGCCGCAGTGTTCTGCGGCGTGTTCAGCCATGACCAACACGGCGTTCTGCCTTCCTGCGCGTGCCATCGCCCATTGCGGGCGAAGCGTCTTGATGGCCTTATGGTTGAATTTTGAGGGCACGCTCGCCGCGGCCGCGCCGTTCGTGCCCGTGAACGATGCCGAGGTGGTCGCCACGCTGCCCTCGCGGGTGGGCCCGCAGGCGCAGGCCGACCGCCAGCGTCGGGCACAGCTGCAACGCCAGCCCACCGACCTGCCGCTGGCGCTGCAGACCGCCCGCGCTGCGATCGAACGGGCTCGCCAGAGCGGCGACCCACGCGAGCTGGGCGAAGCCCAGGCGGCCCTCGCCCCCTGGTGGACGGCCGCGGACGCACCGCCGCCCGCGCGGCTGTTGCGGGCCATCGTGCGGCAGAGCCAGCATGACTTCGACGGCGCGCTGCGCGACCTCGACACCCTGGCCGCGGGCCCGGCGCCGACCCCGCTGCCGCTGCGTGCGCAGGCCCTGCTCAGCCGGGGGGCGGTGCTGCAGTTGCAGGGGCGCTTCGCATCCGCGCTGCAGGATTGCCAGGCACTGCAGCAGCCGCCCTTGAGCCAGCTGGGCGCGGCCGTTGTGTTTGCTGGCCAGGTGTGCAGCGCTGAACTGGCAGGCCTGCAGGGCCGCGCCCGCGCCGCCCAGTCGCTGCTGGCCCGCCTGGCCGAGCAGGCGCCGCCCGATGAAGCCGGATGGCTCACGCTGGTGCGCGCCGAACTGGCCGATCGGCTGGGTGACGCGACGGCCGGCACGCGGTTCCGCGAGGCGGCCGAGCAGCGTGGCGACATCTACAGCCTGGCTGCCCTCGCCGACTGGTTGCTGGCGGCACGCCGCCCGCAGGAAGTGATCACCTTGCTCAAGGGCCGTGAAGACGCCGACGCGCTGCTGCTGCGCCTGGCCATTGCCTACCGCGCCGCAGGCGACGCCCGCAGCGCCGACGCCGTGCGCATGCTGCAGGAACGGTTTGATGCCCTGCGGCAGCGTGGCGACACCACGCATGCGCGCGAAGAAGCCCGCTTCTGGCTCGTGCTCAAGAACGACCCGGCGCGTGCCCTGACGCTGGCGCAAACGAACTGGCACCACCAGAAGGAGCCGGCCGACGCGCGCCTGCTGATGCGTGCCGCCCAAGCCGCGGGCCAACCCGCCGCAGCCGAGCCGGTGCGCCGCTTCATGCGCGAGACCGGCTACACCGACGTGCGCCTTGCCGAGGCATCGCCGTGAGCCCACCTCGCGCCTGGGTCGGATGCTTGTGCCTGCTGCTGTGGGCATGGTGTTCGGGCGCACAGGCCCACAAGGCCAGCGACGCCTATCTCACGCTGCAGGTGCGAGGCACGCAGGTGGACGAGCGCCTCGACATCGCGCTACGCGACATCGACCGCGACCTCACGCTGGACACCGATGGCGACGGCCGCCTAACCTGGGGCGAGGTGCGTGGGCGCTGGAGCGACATCCGGGCGCTGGCCAACGCGGTGCAGTGGCGCGCCGATGGCACCGCCTGCCACGCAGTGGCCGGCGGCACACCGCAGCTCGACGAGCACAGCGATGGGCGCTATGCCGTACTGACGCGCCAATGGCGCTGCGACACCCCCTTGCTGGGACAGGAGTTGATGCTGGCGTACCGGCTATTCGCCGCCACCGACCCGACCCACCGCGGCATCGCCCGCGTGGTGGTCGGGCCCACCACCCAAACCGCCGTGCTAGGGCCGGACAATGCCTCACGCCGCTTCGATCTCGCCGACACCGCGCTGCGCCCCGGCCAGCTGCTGCGCTTTGTGGGCGAAGGCATTCATCACATCCTGATCGGGGCCGACCACATCCTGTTTCTGCTGGCATTGCTGCTGCCGGCGGTGTTGACACCCCGCCCGCCGCGCCTGGGCAACGACACCGATGCCAAGCCCTGGCGCACGGTCGCGTTAGACGTCGTGCGGGTAGTCACCGCCTTCACGGTGGCCCACTCGATCACGCTGGGACTGGCCGCGTTCGGGCTGGTCAACCCGCCCGCGCGCTGGGTGGAATCGCTCATCGCTGCGAGCGTGGTGCTGGCCGCGCTGAACAACCTGTGGCCACTGGTGCGCGAAGGCCGCTGGGTGCTGACCTTCGCCTTCGGCCTGGTGCATGGCTTCGGCTTCGCCAGCGCGCTGAAGGACCTGGGCCTGCAGGGCGCCGCGCTGGCATGGCCGCTGCTGGGGTTCAATCTGGGGGTCGAGCTGGGGCAGCTCGCCATCGTGGCGCTGGTCCTGCCGCTGGCGTGGACCTTGCGTCACACCGGTTTCTACCGCCGAGGCGTGCTGAGGGGTGGCTCGGCGCTGATCGCCATGCTGGCGCTGGTCTGGCTCGCCGAGCGGGCCTTCGACATTCAACTGGGGTCATGATCCGCCGCTACCTTTCGCCAACATTCGTCGGGCTCGCCTGCGGGCTGCTACCGTGGCTCGCCGCAGCGGCGGCGGAAGACACCAGCCGAGAGCGCACCGCCGCGCCACTGCCGGCGGTGGAGGTGCTGGGTCATTACGACAACGCCGTGGGCACGTCGAACGCCGCCAGCGAAGGCACCGTCACCGCCCGCCTGCTGGCCAACCGGCCGGTGCTGCGTCCGGCCGAACTGCTGGAGTTCGTGCCCGGCCTCATCGCCACCCAGCACAGCGGCGATGGCAAGGCCAACCAGTACTTCCTGCGCGGCTTCAACCTCGACCACGGCACCGACTTCGCCACCTCCGTCGACGCCATGCCGGTCAACATGCCCAGCCATGCCCATGGCCAGGGCTACAGCGACCTGAACTTCCTCATCCCCGAGCTGGTCAACCGCATCGACTACCGCAAGGGCCCCTACTTCGCCCGCGATGGTGACTTCGCCTCGGCCGGCTCCGCCCGCATCGGCTTGCTGAACCGGCTGCCGCGTGGCCTGGCGCAGCTCACGCTGGGTCCGAACGGCGACCGCCGGGTGCTGCTGGCCGACAGCAGCACAGCCGGTACCGGCACGCTGCTCAGTGCGCTGGAACTGCAGGGCAAGGACGGCCCCTGGCGCACGCCCGAGCAGCTGCGCAAGGCCAACGGCTGGCTGCGCTGGAGCCAGCAGGACGACAGCGTGCAGCGCAGCGTGACACTGATGGCTTACAGCGCGCGCTGGAACGCCACCGACCAGATCCCGGAGCGTGCGGTCGAGGCCGGCACGCTGGGCCGCTTCGACGCGGTCGATGCCAGCGACGGCGGGCGCACGCAGCGGGTGAGCCTGTCGGCCCAGCAGCGCGTGAGCCTGGACAACGGCCATTGGCAGGCCAGTGCCTACGCCATCAGTTCGCGGCTGAACCTGTGGTCCAACTTCACCTACTTCCTCGACGACCCGGTGAACGGGGACCAGTTCGAACAGGCCGAGCGGCGCAAGGTGGTGGGTGGCGAACTGAGCCGCCAATGGCGGGTCACGCTCGCTGGCCTGGTGCATGAGGTGACGCTGGGCACCCAGCTGCGCCATGACCGCCTGAGCCCGGTGGGCCTGTACACGACCGCGCAGCGCCAGCGCCTGAGCACCACGCAGGAAAGCACGGTGCGCCAGACCCAAGCGGGCGTGTACGCCGAGATCGGCACGCGCTGGACGCCTTGGCTGCGCAGCGTGACCGGGCTACGGGCCGACATGGCGCGCTTCAACGTGAGCAGCTCGGTCGCGGGCAACAGCGGCACGCATGCCGACCGGCTGGCCAGCCCCAAGCTGTCGATCATCCTCGGGCCGTGGGCCGAGAGCGAGTTCTTCGTCAACTGGGGTCAAGGCTTCCACAGCAACGATGCACGCGGCACGGTGGCGACGGTTGCGCCACGCGAAGGCACCGCCATCGACCCGGTGCCCGGCCTGAGCCGCAGCCGCGGCATGGAGTTGGGCGCCCGCACCGAAAGCCTGCCAGGCCTTCAAAGTTCGCTGGCACTGTGGCAGCTCGACCTCGACTCGGAGCTGGTGTTCGTGGGCGACGCCGGCGACACCCAGGCCAGCCGCGCCAGCCGCCGCCGCGGCGTCGAGTGGAGCAACCACTGGCGCCTGGGCACGCTGTGGCCGGCGGCGCGCGACTGGCTGCTCGACGCCGATCTGGCCGCCTCACGCGCGCGCTTCCGCCAGTCTGCGGTAGAGGGCGACCGTGTGCCGGGGGCCGTCAACCATGTGGCCTCGCTGGGCCTGACCTACGACAGCAAAGGCCCCTGGTTCGGGCAGCTGCAGCTGCGCCACTTCGGCCCGCGCGACCTCACCGAGGATGGCGCGCAACGCAGCCGTGCCACCACGCTGACCTACTTGCGTGGCGGCTGGCGGCTGAACCCGCGCATGACGCTGCAGCTGGATGTGTTCAACCTGTTCAACCAACAGTCCAACGACATCGAGTATGTCTACGCCTCGCGGCTCAGCGGCGAGGCCACGGCACTGACGTCACGCCACTTCCACCCGGTAGAGCCGCGCGCTCTGCGGCTGAGCCTGATCGCGCAGCTGCGTTGACCTTGCCTCAGGTGAGCGCTGCGCGCTGCACGATGGCATCGAAGTCGCAGCCCGCCGGCAATGCACCAAACACATCGCTGCCCTGCTGCAGGCGGCCGGCGCAGAAGGTCTCGAACACGGCGTCGGTGGCGTGCTGGCGCAGCAGCGTGGCCTGCAGCACCAGCGCGGTGTCGCGCGCCAGGCGGCGGGCCTGGGCCTCGTCGGCCTCGCCCAGCCGCTGCACGCCCTGCAGCACGCGGGCCAGCGTGGCATCCAGCGCTGCATCGGCACCGCGCACCGGCGCGGCCTCACGCGCCAGCGCATCAGTCACCGGCCCGCTGCGCAGCGCACGCAGCAGGTCGAGCGCCTGGATGTTGCCGGCGCCTTCCCAGATCGAGTTGACCGGCATCTCGCGGTAGATGCGCGCCATCACGCCCTCGCCGCCTTCTTCGACATAGCCGTTGCCGCCCAGGCATTCCATCGCCTCCTGGGCAAAGGCGCTTCCTCGCTTGCAGACCCAGAACTTGGCAATCGGCGTGAGCACGCGGCGGATCAGCGCCTCGTGGCCGTCGCCGTCCTGGCCGTTCTCACTGCGGTCCACCGCCCGCGCCAGGCGCAGCGCCAGCGCGGTGGCGGCTTCGCTTTCGAGCGCCAGGTCGGCCAGCACGTTGCGCATCAGCGGCTGCTCGATCAGCGGCTTGCCGAAGGCCATGCGCTCATTCGCATGGTGCAGCGCCAGCGACAGCGCTTGGCGCATCAGACCCGACGTACCCAGTGCGCAGTCCAGCCGGGTCAACGCGCCCATCGCCAGGATCTGCGGCACGCCGCGGCCTTCTTCGCCGACCAGCCAGGCCGTGGCCTGGTCGAACTCCACCTCCGAGCTGGCATTGGCCTGGTTGCCGAGCTTGTCTTTCAGGCGCTGGATGCGCAGCGCATTGACTGTGCCGTCAGGCAGCCAGCGCGGCAGCAACAGGCAGCTCAGCCCAGCCGGCGTCTGCGCCAGAACCAGGAAGGCATCACACATCGGCGCCGAGAAGAACCACTTGTGGCCGGTGACGACGAAGCGCCGGCCCCAGCGGTCATCGCCATCGAGCTCGGCGCGCGTGGTGTTGGCGCGAACATCGGAGCCGCCCTGCTTTTCGGTCATACCCATGCCCATGGTCAGGCCGGTCTTCTGGTCGAAGGGCGCGAAGCGCTCGTCATAGCGCCGGCTCACCAGCCCCGGGCCCCAGTCGGCGAACAGCGCGGCGTTGGCGCGCAGAGCCGGCGTGACCGCGTAGCTCATCGAGATGGGGCACAGCGTCGAGGGCTCGGCCTCGGTGAACAGCATGAAGCCCACCGCGCGGTCGAGGTGCCCGCCCGGACCGGCCGACCACGGCGTGCCGTGCAGGCCATGGCCCATGGCCGAGGCCATCAGCGCGTGGTAGCTGGGGTGGAACTCGACCTGGTCGATGCGCCGACCGAAGCGGTCGTGCGTGTGCAGCTGCGGCTTGTGTGCATTGGCCAGCCGAGCGTGCTGCTGCATCGCGGCCGAGCCCATCTCGGCGCCCAGCGCGGCGAAGCGTGCCGTGTCGGCCTGCGGCTGGTTGAAGCGCAGCGCGTCCTGCAGCGCCCGGTTGCCGTTGAAGAGATTGCGGCCGGCCAGCGGCGTGCTCTGGTTGAAAACCTCGTGCGTGACAGCCATCAAAGTCTCCTCGTTGCGCCGCGCGGGCGCCCGCTGTCGACTCAGCCGGGCCGCTTCATCTGGCAGGAAGTCGGCGTGCTCGACACATACGGCGCGAAGGCGCGGTCTTCCACCCAGGTGTAGCCGGTGTTCTCGACGTTGTACTGCTTCTTGGGATCGGAGATCTTGCGCCAGGTGGCGATGTACAGCGATTGCTGCAGTTGGTGGTCGCTGGCGCGCATGGTGATCTCGCCGCTGAAGTCGCGCAGCGACAAGCCTTCCATCGCCAGCGCCACCTTCACCGGCTCGGTGGTGCGTGCCTTGGCCATCGCGGCGTTCAGCATCGGTATCACGCGCGCGGCCGACAGCAGATCGAAGTCTTCACCCGTCTTCGCGTTGAAGGCACGCATGGTCTTGGCCAGCTCAGGGATGTTCGGGTGGCCGACGTAGACGAAGCGCACCCGGCCGTCCAGCGTCGGGCCGATGGCCGACGGCGTGCCGAAGGCCTGCGCGTAGTAGGTGTAGAACGTGACGTCGAGGCTGGCCTCCTTGGCCGCCTTGATCAGCAGCGCCAGGTCGGGACCCCAGTTGCCGGTGATCACGCTGTCGGCGCCGGAGGCGCGGATCTTGGCGATGTAGGGCGCGAAGTCCTTCACCTGCCCGATGGGGTGCAGGTCCTCGCCCACCACCTGCACCTCGGGCCGCTTGCGGGCCAGCGCGTCCTTGAAGTAGCGCGCCACCTGGTGGCCGTGCGAGTAGTTCTGGTTGATCAGGTACACCTTCTTGATGGCTGCCTGGTCCTTCATGAAGGAGGTCAGCGCCTCCATCTTCATCGAGGTGTCGGCATCGAAGCGGAAGTGCCAGAAGCTGCACTTCGAGTTGGTCAGGTCGGGGTCGACCGCGGCGGTGTTCAGATACACCACTTCCTGGCCCGGGTTGCGCTCGTTGTGCTTGTTGACCGCGTCGATGATGGCCGCGGCAGCGCCCGAGCCCTGGCCCTGCATCACATAACGAATGCCCTGGTCGATGGCCGACCTCAGCACCAGCAGGCTTTCCTGCGGCGAGCCCTTGTTGTCGAAGGGCACCACCTCGAACTGCAGACCCTTGGGCTGTGCCGCGTTGATCTGCCCGGCCACGAACTGGAAGCCCTTCAGGCTGTTGGCGCCGACGTTGGCGAACGAGCCTGACAGCGGGTCGATCCAGGCGACCTTGACGGTCTCGGCCGACGCTGTGGCGCCCAGAGTGGTCAGCAAGGTGGCGGCAAGCAGGGAGCGAAGGTGCTTCATGGATTGAAGGTGTTGTTGTGGCAAAAGCACATGAGTCTAGCCCGCTGCCGCCAGCCGCCCCGCCATGAACGCACCCATGCGGTCGATGGCCTGCTGGCCTTGCGGCAGCACGGCGGCGAAGTACGGCCAGATGTGGGTCATGCCCTCGAAGCGCTCGACGGTGACATCGACGCCCGCAGCGCTGGCGCGCTCGGCCAGCCGCAGCGTGTCGTCGAGAAAGCACTCATGCGTTCCGACCTGCAGCAACAGCGGCGGCAGGCCCTCGAACGCGCCGAACAGCGGCGAGATCAGCGGGTGTGCCAGCGGCTGGCCGCCGGCATAACGCGCCGCGGAACCGGCTGCGTTGCGGGCATTGATCAGCGGGTCGCGCCCGGCGTTGGCCAGCAGCGAAGCCCCGCTCAGCGTGAGGTCGGTCCACGGCGAGATGCAAGCGCCGGCCGCCGGCAGCGGAACGCCGGCATCGCGCAGTGCCAGCAGCGTGCTCAGCACCAGGCCGCCACCGGCCGAATCGCCCGCGATGACGATGCCGCCCGGCGGCTGGCCCGCTTCGATCAGGCCCCGGTACACCGCCACTGCGTCCTCAAGCGCCGCCGGGAACGGGTACTCCGGCGCGAGCCGGTAGTTGACCGCCAGCGCCGGCACAGCGGCCGCACGCGCCAGCCGCGACACCAGGTCGCGGTGGGTGCGGGCCGAGCTGGTGCCATAGCCGCCGCCGTGCAGGTACAGCATCAGGCCCTGCTCCTGTGATACCACGCCCGGCGGGTGCACCGATTCGCAGGGCACGCCGGCCACCGTGGTGTCCTCGAACACCACGTCGGCTGCCGGAGGGAAGCGCTCGCCCAGCCGTTCCATCCAGGCGCGTCGCTCTTCGATGGTGGGGTCGGGTCCGGCCGAAACCGGCCCCAGGGCCGCGAAGATCGCGGTGACATCGGCGTTCATCATCGGTGCTCCGGTTGTATCGCGACGGCAAGCCATTGACCGCATTCTGACCAGCGCCCGCAACCGGTGCACCCGCGCCCGACGCGGTCTATCGGACCCGGCCCTTCCCGCAGGGAGGCGCTGGCTACACTGAGTCGATGATGATGTCCTCGCCCCCCGCCAGCGCCGAGCTTGATCCGGCTGCCTCCGCGGAGCCCGCGCCCCCCTGGGCCCAGACTTGGCCGAACCGCTATGCAGCGCTGGGCCCGGCGCTGGCGCGACCCTGGGCCGGCCAGCCGCTGCCTGCACCGCGCTGGCTCACCACCAGCGCCGACACGGCCCGCCTGCTGGGTTGGCCGGCCGACTGGTGGCAGGCCCCCGGTGCGCTGGCGGCCTTCAGCGGCGGCGCGCCCTGGCCCAGCATGGCCAGCGTGGCCACGGTGTACAGCGGCCACCAGTTCGGCGTCTGGGCCGGCCAGCTCGGCGATGGCCGTGCGCTGCTGCTGGGCGAGCTGACCACGCCTCACGGCGGCATGGAGATCCAGCTCAAGGGCAGCGGGCTCACGCCCTACTCGCGCATGGGCGACGGGCGCGCGGTGCTGCGCTCATCCATCCGCGAGTACCTGTGCTCCGAGGCCATGCACGGCCTGGGCATC
>JBDTQF010000145.1:0-9827 GCA_039932275.1 Burkholderiales bacterium | reverse complement strand
CGTCTTCGACCGGTGCCCGCACTTCGCTCGAGACCAGCTTGTCCTTGGTCTGGCTGGAGAACTTCGGCTCGGGCACCTTCACGCTCAGCACGCAGGTGAGCCCTTCGCGCATGTCGTCGCCGGTCACTTCCACCTTGGCCTTCTTGGCCGCGTCGCTCTCTTCGATGTACTTGTTGATCACCCGCGTCATCGCCGCGCGCAGGCCGGTGAGGTGGGTGCCGCCGTCACGCTGCGGGATGTTGTTGGTGAAGCACAGCACGCTCTCGCTGTAGCTGTCGTTCCACTGCATCGCCACCTCGACACCGACGTTGGTGCCGAACTCGCTGACCTTGTCGCCCGTGGCATGGAAGATGTTGGGGTGCAGCGTCTTCTTGCCCTGGTTGATGAACTCGACGAAGCCCTTCACGCCGCCGCCATAGGCGAAGTTGTCTTCCTTGTTCTGGCGCTCGTCGACCAGGCGGATCTTGACGCCGTTGTTCAGGAAACTGAGCTCGCGCAGGCGCTTGGCCAGCACGTCGTAGTGGAAGTCGATGTTGGTGAAGATCTCTTCATCGGGCAAGAAGTGCACCTCGGTGCCGCGCTTGTCAGTCTCGCCGGTGATCTTCATCGGGCTGGTCTCGAAGCCGTCGCGCTGCTCGAGCACGCGGTCCTGCGGGAAGCCCTTGCGGAACTCGATGTAGTGCTGCTTGCCGCCCTGCCGAACCGTCAGACGCAGCCATTTGCTCAGCGCATTGACGCAGGACACACCCACCCCGTGCAGCCCGCCCGAGACCTTGTAGCTGTTCTGGTTGAACTTGCCACCGGCATGCAGCTCGGTCAGCGCGATCTCGGCCGCCGAACGCTTGGGCTCGTGCTTGTCGTCCATCTTCACGCCGGTCGGAATGCCCCGGCCGTTGTCGATGACGCTGATGCTGTTGTCGGTGTGGATGGTGACGGTGATGTCGTCGCAATGACCGGCCAGCGCTTCGTCGATGGAGTTGTCCACCACCTCGAACACCAGGTGGTGCAGCCCGGTGCCGTCGGAGGTGTCGCCGATGTACATGCCGGGACGCTTGCGCACCGCCTCCAGCCCTTCGAGGATCTGGATCGAGCCCTCGCCGTAGCTGGTGTCGCCGGGACTGGTGCTGCCATTGGGATCGCTCATGGGGTCTTCGAGGCCGCGCAGCGACCGGGTGTCCGTCTGACTGGAACCCCCGCTTGGCGGGGGCAGGGGGTGCACAAGGGAAGGCAGCATGCCGATGGCATCCGAGCCGCTTCGGCGGCTCAGATGCGCATCGGCATCACGACGTACTTGAAGCCCGGCTGCTCGGGCACGGTGATCAGCGCACTCGCCTGGCTGTCCTGAAGTTCCAGGCGGACCATCTCGTGGCTGACGTTGGCCAGCACGTCCATCAGGTAGGTGACGTTGAAGCCGATCTCGATCGCGTCGCCGCCGTAGTCGATCTCGAGCTCCTCCATCGCTTCTTCCTGCTCGGCGTTGGAAGACGCGATCCGCAGGGTGCCAGGCTCGATGTTGACGCGCACGCCCTTGAACTTCTCGCTCGTCAGGATGGCGGCGCGTTGCAGGCTCTGCAGCAAGGGCGACCGACCGAGCGTGACGCGGTTCTTGTGGTTCTTCGGGATGACGCGGTTGTAGTCGGGGAACTTGCCCTCGACCAGCTTGGTGACGAACTCCATGCCACCAAAGCGGAAGACCGCCTGGTTGCCGGCGAAGCGCATCTCGATGGGTGCGCCGGGCTCGTCGTCCTTGCTGTCCTTGTCGTCCTTGAGCAGGCGCTGCAGCTCCAGCACCGTCTTGCGCGGCAGGATCACCTCCTGCTTCGGGATCTCGGTCTCCAGCGTGGCCTGGGCCAGCGCCAGGCGGTGGCCGTCGGTGGCCACCAGCGTCAGCGTCTTGCCCTCGGCCACGAACAAGATGCCGTTCAGGTAGTAGCGGATGTCGTGCACCGCCATCGCAAAGTGCACCTGGTTGATCAGGCCCTTGAGGGTCTTCTGCGGCACGCTGAATGCCGGGCCCATGTCGGCGGCTTCCTGCACCAGCGGGAAGTCCTCTGCCGGCAGCGTCTGCAGCGTGAAGCGGCTCTTGCCGCCCTGCAGCGTGAGCTTGTTCTGGCTGCTGGTGAGGCTGACCACCTGGTCGGCCGGCAGGCTGCGCAGGATGTCGATGAGCTTGCGTGCCCCCACGGTGACGCTGAGCTGCTTGGCATCACCGCCCAGTTCGGCAGCGGTGCGCACCTGGATCTCAAGGTCGCTGGTGGTGAATTCGACGCTGCCGCCGGTCTTGCGGATCAGCACGTTGGCAAGGATGGGCAGGGTGTGGCGGCGTTCAACAATCCCTGCCACTGCCTGCAAGGCCGAGAGAACTTTTTCTTGCGGAGCTTTCAACACAATCATTTAAGTCTCTCAAATTAGTAGTCGTAGTAGAGAGGGCGTTCCGATGTGGAAAAGGGCATTTTCTCTTTTTCTGACAGCGTTTTACGTCGGCGCCGAGTCTGTGGGTTCAAGGCCGGGATGCGCGGGAGTGGAGCGGGTGTTTGCGAGGAAAACAGCAGGGGTCTGTGGATAAGCCCGACTTGCGCTCGAAGTTGTGCACAGCTTTGTGATTTGACGGCAGCGGCAGGTCTGTGCTTGGCAGGTTCAGCCCTTGAGCGTCTGTTCAAGCACATGGAGTTGTTGGTTCAGTTCGGTGTCCTTCTGACGTTCGCTGCCAATCTTGCGCACGGCATGCAGCACGGTGGTGTGGTCGCGGCCACCGAACAGCTCACCGATCTCGGGCAGGCTCTTCTGCGTCAGTTCCTTGGCGATGTACATGGCAATCTGGCGCGGCCGGGCGATCGAGGCCGGGCGCTTCTTGCTGTACATGTCGGCCACCTTGATCTTGTAGAAGTCGGCCACCGTCTTCTGGATGTTCTCCACCGAGATCTGGCGGTTCTGGATTGACAGCAGATCCTTCAGCGCCTCGCGGGCCAGCGCGATGCTGATCTCCTTGTGGCTGAACTTGGCGTAGGCCAGCACCTTGCGCAGTGCGCCTTCGAGCTCACGCACATTGGCGCGCACGTTCTTGGCAACGAAGAAGGCCACGTCCTCGGGCATCGGTGTGCCCTCGGCGTCGGCCTTCTTCATCAGGATGGCCACCCGCATCTCCAGCTCGGGCGGCTCGATGGCCACCGTCAGGCCGGCGTCGAAGCGGCTGGTCAGGCGCTCGTCGATATTGGCCAGCCCCTTGGGGTAGGTGTCGCTGGTCATGATGATGTGCGCGCGCTTGGCCAGCAGCGCCTCGAAGGCATTGAAGAACTCCTCCTGCGTGCGGTCCTTGCCGGCGAAGAACTGCACATCGTCGATCAGCAGCAGGTCCAGGCTGTGGTACTTGGCTTTGAGTTCGTCAAAAGTCTTGCGCTGGTAGTTGCGCACCACGTCCGAGATGAACTGCTCGGCATGCAGGTACAGCACCTTGGCATTGGGGTTGTCCTTCAGAAGGGCATTTCCCACGGCGTGAATCAGGTGGGTCTTGCCCAGGCCGACACCGCCGTAAATGAACAAGGGGTTGTACATGCGCCCAGGAGCGCCCACCACATGCAGCGCCGCGGTGCGGGCCATCTGGTTGGCGCGGCCCGGCACCAGGGTGTCGAAAGTCAATGCGGGATTCAGCCGGCCGCGGCTGTCGGCAGGTGAAAGGCTCTCGCCAGCCGGCGCTTGTGCCGGGTTGTGGCCGGTACGCGAGGCGATGCCGTTGCCACCCGCGGCCGGGTCATTTGAAGCGCCGTTGGAGCGGCCCTGGATTTCACGGGGCGTCAGGCTGAGCGCCAGCTTGACCGGCCGGCCGGCCACTTCGGACAGCGTGGCTTCGATACGCGAGCCGTATTGGCTGCGGATCCAATCGAGCTTGAAGCGATTGGGCACGCGCAGGCCGACGTGGCAGACGCCGTCCTCCTCACTCACTTCCGCAGGTGGCAGTGGCCGGATCCACGTGTTGAACTGTTGTTCCGGCAACTCGGCGGCGAGCCGCTCGCAACTGCGTTCCCAAAGATCCATCGTCATATTTTTGTGGACAACCTTGCTCGAAAGGCATGCGATTGTAGTCATCCCTCGGTCCCGAAGGCGTGGTTATCCACAGTTTGGCGACGCGGGTCAAGCCCCCGTGTTGTCAGGCGCTGCCGTGCAAGTTATTGACCCGACAGGAAGAATTTGCTGTAATCGAGAGTTTCCCGGGTTCAATAGCGAGCGCGGGCAGGAACATTTTTCAGAGCCCGCAAAACAGCGGGGCGCCGGAACCCCGGCGCTTCGTCCAGCAGGTTCGCACCCCAGGACTCGCCATGAAACGTACCTACCAACCTTCCAAGGTCCGCCGCGCCCGCACTCACGGTTTTCTCGTGCGCATGAAGACACGCGGTGGCCGCGCCATCGTCAATGCCCGGCGCGCCAAGGGCCGCAAGCGTATCGCCCTCTGAGTCTTGACTCACGAGCCGGCAAGGCAGACGCCCTGAGCCGCTTGACGCGTCGGTGAAAACCAACCGATGGCAGCCGCTGTCCGAGGCCAGCCGCTTCGAAGCTGCACTGCGAACCCGGCCCTGCGGCCGCACTGAGCATTTTTTCGTGCACCGCCTGCCCGCAGTGATTACCGCCGCAAAGTTGTCAACAGCAGGTGATGTTGTCTTGACACCAGGTGTGGATGACTACGGGTTCACCCGACTGGGCCTGGTGGTGCCAAAGCGATTTGCCAAGCGGGCGGTGACCCGCACGCTGGTCAAGCGCCAGATCCGCGCCGCCGTGTTGCGCTGCGGGGCAAGCCTGCCCTCGGCCGATTGGGTGGTGCGTCTGCGTGCGCCCATCGACCGGCTGCGCTTCCCGAGCGCACGCTCGACGCTGCTGGCGCAGGCCCTGCGCGCCGAACTTGACCCGCTGTTCGCCAGGCTGGCGGTCGTCCCCGGAGCCGCGCCATGTTGAGCCGTGTGCGAGCCTGGCCGACGAGGGTTCTGCTGGCACTGGTGCGCGGCTACCGCTATTTCCTCAGCCCTTGGTTGGGCAGTGCCTGCCGGTTCGAGCCGACTTGTTCGGCCTTTGCCTTGCAGGCGCTTGAGCAGCATGGTGCTGCAGCGGGCTCGGCGCTGACGCTGGGCCGTCTGGTTCGTTGTCATCCCTGGTGTCCTGGCGGGCATGATCCCGTGCCCGCTCAGCCGCCACGCCTGTTCTCCCGCTTGCTCGACCGTGGCCTGCCATCGGCTGGCGCACCGAGCGATTCCCCAGAATTCCGAAAGAGTACGCCATGACTGACATGCGCCGGGCCCTGCTGTGGGGCATCTTCTCCGTCTCGCTGGTGATGCTGTGGGATGGGTGGAACAAGCACCAGGGCCATCCTTCGATGTTCGAGGCGCCGGTGGCCGCAGCGCCTGTCGCTGCACCGACGCCGGCATCCGCTTCTGTTCCGAATGCCTCCAGCCTGCCGGTGGCTTCCGGCGCTGCGCCCACCGCGCCGACGCCGGCAGCGCCTGCCGCCAGCGCGGCGATGTCTGAAACCGTGGTCGTCACCACTGACACGCTCAAGGCCACGTTCGATACGCGCGGTGCTTCGCTGGTGCGACTGGAGCTGCTCAAACACCATGAGACCGGCGCAGAGCGGCACAACGTGGTGTTGATGGAGCGGTCGGCGCAGCGCCTGTACATGGCCGAGACCGGCCTGATTGCGGCACAGGGCGGCGCCGCCCTGCCGAACCACCTGACCCCGATGACGCTGCAGCCTGACCCGCGCACGCTTGAGGCCGGTCAGGACGCGCTGCAGGTGCGTTTTGAGTCCAGCGATGTCGGTGGCCTCAAGCGTGTGGTGACCTACACACTGCGCCGTGGCGACTACACCATGGGCTTCAAGCAGGATGTCACCAACGACGGCAATACGCCGGCGCAGCCGCAGCTGTACCTGCAACTGGTGCGAGACGGCAACGTGGAGTCGAGCGGCATGTTCATGGCGCCGACCTCCTTCACCGGCCCTGCGGTGTACACCGAAGTCGGCAAGTTTCAGAAGGTCGACTTCAAGCACATCGAAGAGCACAAGCCGGGCGAAAAGGCCCTGCACGAGACGCAGGCCGACAACGGCTGGGTGGCGATGGTGCAGCACTACTTCACCTCGGCCTGGCTGCTGGGCGACAAGGCGCCGCGCGAGTTCTTCACCCGCAAGGTCGACAACAACCTCTATGCCGTGGGCATGATCGTGCCGCTGGGCGAGATCGCCCCGGGCGCGAGCAAGGCCTTCGAGGCCCGGCTGTTCGTTGGCCCCCAGGAAGAATACCGGCTGGCCGGCCTGGCCTCGGGCCTCGAACTGGTGAAGGACTACGGCTGGCTCACACTGCTGGCCAAGCCGCTGTTCTGGCTGCTCTCGCAACTGCATGGGCTGATCGGCAATTGGGGCTGGGCCATCGTGGCGCTGGTGGTGATTCTCAAGGCAGCGTTCTATTGGCTCAATGCCAGCGCTTACCGCTCGATGGCCAAGATGAAAGCCATCAATCCCAAGGTCATGGAGATGCGCGAGCGGATGAAGGACAACCCGCAGAAGATGCAGCAGGAAATGATGCGCATGTACCGCGAGGAGAAGGTCAACCCGCTCGGCGGCTGTCTGCCGATCTTCGTGCAGATGCCGTTTTTCATCGCGCTGTACTGGGTGCTGCTCTCCAGCGTGGAGATGCGCAACGCACCGTGGATCGGCTGGATCACCGACCTGTCGGTGAAGGACCCGTACTTCATCCTGCCGCTGGTGATGACGTGCTCGACGCTGCTGCAGACCTGGCTCAACCCCACGCCGCCCGACCCGGTGCAGGCCCGCATGATGTGGATCATGCCCCTGGTGTTCAGCGTGATGTTCTTTGTCTTCCCGGCCGGCCTGGTGCTGTACTGGGTGACCAACAACATCCTGTCGATCGCCCAGCAGTGGGCCATCAACAAGCAGCTGGGCGTCAAACACTGAGTGGCTGGGCCGCGCAACGGCCCGTCCACTGGCACCCCACCGCCTGAGGCCCCGAATGCTGGCGCGGCACCGTGATCCCATCGTGGCCATCGCTACGGCGCCCGGTCGCGGCGCCATCGGCATCGTGCGGGTCTCGGGGCGCGGCTTGCACGAACTGGCGCGTGCCCTGTGCGCACGCGACCTGGCGCCCCGGGCGGCCACCTACGGCGCCTTTGTCGATGCGGCGGGCCAGCCCATCGACCAGGGCCTGGCGCTGTTCTTCCCGGCGCCGCACAGCTTCACAGGCGAAGACGTGCTGGAACTGCAGGCCCACGGCGGGCCGGTGGTGCTGCAGTTGCTGGTCGCCCGCTGCCTGGAGGCTGCGGCTGAGCTGACGGCTCAGGGTGCTGCGCGCCTGCCGGGCTTGCGCTTGGCCGAACCCGGCGAGTTCACCGAGCGGGCCTTCCTCAATGACAAGCTCGACCTTGCCCAGGCCGAAGCCATTGCCGACCTGATCGACGCCAGCACCGAAGCGGCCGCACGCAGCGCGGCGCGGTCGGTGGCCGGAGCCTTTTCGGCCGAGGTGGGCCGGCTGCGCGATCAGCTGATCGAGCTGCGCATGCTGGTCGAAGCGACGCTGGATTTCCCCGAAGAAGAGATCGATTTCCTCCAGCAGGCGCGCGCGTTCGAGCGGCTCGACCGGCTGCTGGGTCAGCTCGACACGGTGTGCGACACCGCGCGTCAGGGCAGCCTGCTGCGCGAGGGCCTGCAGGTGGTGCTGGCGGGCCAGCCCAACGCGGGGAAGAGTTCGCTGCTCAACGCGCTGGCCGGTGCGGAGCTTGCCATCGTCACGCCCATTGCCGGCACCACCCGCGACAAGATCAGCCAGACCCTGCAGATCGAAGGTGTGCCGCTGCATGTGATCGATACCGCCGGATTGCGTGCGACACAGGACATCAGCGACGAAGTGGAGCGGATCGGCATCGCGCGCAGCTGGGACGCCATCGCACAGGCCGATGCGGTGCTGCTGCTGCACGACCTGAGCCGCTGGCCCGATGCAGCGTACCGGCAGGCCGACCTCGACATCGAGGCCCAATTGCCGGCTGGCGCGCCCTGTGTGCATGTCTTCAACAAGGCCGATCTGGCCGCTGCGCAGTTGCCGCCGGCTCTGAACGCCTTGCCAGCGGGCGCGCGTTCAATCGCAGTGTCTGCGCTCACCGGCGAGGGGCTGGACGCATTGCGCCGCGAGCTGCTGGCACTGGTCGGCTGGCATGCCGTGCCGGAGGGCGTGTTCATGGCACGGGCTCGCCATGTGCATGCGCTGCAGCAGGCCCGCACACATCTGAGCCAGGCGCGCGCCTGGGCCGAACAGGGCGATGGGGCGCTTGAGCTACTGGCCGAAGAGCTGCGGCTGGCGCATCAATCACTGGGCGTGATCACTGGCGGCTTCACGCCGGACGACCTGCTGGGCGAAATTTTTTCGCGCTTTTGCATTGGCAAGTGATTGCGGCACCCCCAGGCGTTACCAGGGCGTAAATGCATTGAGCAGGGTGCCGTGGATCCCTATCATGCAAGCACGATATGCGGGACGCGGCGCTGGGCTGCCGGTCTGGCATGTGCTCAGGAGAAGGCGCATGGAATTCGACGAACTCGTTCAGGCGGTGCAGTCGCTCAACGCGGAGGACACCTTCCGTGCCAGGCTCGACATTGCTCAATGGCGTTCGTTGGGGGGTTACCTGACCCAGCATCCGCTGCGTGCCGGCGAGCTGCTGCTGCGGCAGGGCGAGGTCGACCGCAGCGCGTACTTTCTCGGCCAGGGGTCGCTGCAGGTGTACAGCGATGAGGCTGCCGGCGCTGGTGGCAGCCGCGTGGTGCTGTTGCGCCCCGGCGCCCTGGTGGGTGAGACCGGGCTGTTTGCCGCCGTGCCGCATACCGCCAATGTCGAGGCGATGAGCGCCTGCGTGGTGTGGGCGCTGCGGCTGCCGCGCTTTGAAGAGCTGTGTTCCCGCATGCCTGCCCTGGCGCTGGAGGTGCTGCGCGGTGCCGGCGGCGTGATGGCGGCGCGGCTGCGGGCCCATCTGATGCGCCAGGCCGCGCTCGCCTGAGGCGGCGCGCCGTCAGCCGCGCAGCAATTTTTCCTCGCCGAGGGACAGCGCCTCGGGCAGGCCCGACAGCACCAGCACGTCGCCACCCTGTAGTTGCAAGGCATCGGTGCCTTCGCTGACCTGGCCGCCAGCCCGCCGCACCGACACCACCGACACCCCCACCGCATGCAGGGCCAGATGGCCCAGGAGCCGGCCGACGGTGGGCGCCCCAGCCGGCACGCTCACGGTCTGCAGCCGGGCCTGCTGGCGCTCTTCGATGCCGTCGTCGTCGCTGCCATGGAAGTAGCCACGCAGGAGTCCGTAGCGGGCATCGCGCGCGTCGCGTGTGAGCCGGATCACGCGGCGCATTGGCACCCCGACCAGCGCCAGCGCATGGCTGGCCAGCATCAGCGAACCCTCGATCGCTTCGGGTACCACCTCGGTGGCGCCGGCAGCGCGCAGGCGCTCCAGGTCGGTGTCGTCGATGGTGCGCACCAGCACCGGCACCTGCGGCGCGTGTTCTCGCACATGCGCGAGCACCTTCAGCGCCGAGGGCGTGTCGTGGTAGCTCACCACCACGGCCGCCGCGCGCGCCAGGCCAGCGGCCATCAGGCTCTGCGGCCGAGCGGCGTCGCCGAACACCACGCTCTGGCCGGCAGCGGCAGCCTGACGCACCCGGTCGGGGTCGAGGTCGAGCGCCATGTACGGGATCTGTTCACGCTCCAGCATGCGTGCCAGGTTCTGGCCGCTGCGGCCGTAGCCGCAGATGATGACGTGCGCTTCGCTGCGGATGGCGCGCTTGGCGATGGTGG
>JBDTQF010000144.1:0-9919 GCA_039932275.1 Burkholderiales bacterium | reverse complement strand
GCCCGACTACCTGCTCAAGGTGCGCGGCATGAGCATGCGCGATGCCGGCATCCTCGACGGCGACCTGCTCGCGGTGCAGCGCGCCAGCGAGGCCAAGAACGGCCAGATCGTCGTGGCCCGCCTGGGCGACGAGGTGACAGTGAAGCGCTTCCGCCGCGGCAAACACGGTGTGGAGCTGATCCCCGAGAACCCCGACTTCGACATCATCCACGTGCCCAACGGCAGCGAAGGCTTCGCGCTGGAAGGCCTGGCGGTGGGGTTGGTGCGGAACACCATGTTGGTTTAGGTCAACACGGTTTCAAAGACCCACGGTCCGGCTTGCAAGCCGGACCGGTGAGACAGGCACAAAAAGGTCCTCAGGACCTTTTGTGTCCGGTCTCACCCCATGTGCAGCCCGCCGTTGCAGCTGAAGTCGGCACCGGTGGTGAAGCCCGCTTCCTCGCCGGCCAGCCAGCTCACGATGGAGCCGATTTCTTCAGGCCGGCCGACACGGCCGATCGGGATCTGCGCCACGATCTTCTGCAGTACATCGGGGCGGATGGCCTGCACCATGTCGGTCCCGATATAGCCTGGGCTGACGGTGTTGACCGTCACACCCTTGTTGGCCATCTCCAGAGCCAAGGCCATGGTGAAGCCATGCATGCCGGCCTTGGCAGCGGAGTAGTTGGTCTGGCCGGCCTGGCCTTTCTCGCCGTTCACCGACGAGATCTGGATGATGCGCCCCCAGCCCCTCTCCACCATGTCGGGCACCACCTGCTTGGTGACGTTGAACATGCTGTTGAGGTTGGTGTTGATGACCGCATGCCAGTCGTCCGGCGTCATCTTCAGGAACATCCGGTCGCGCGTGATGCCGGCGTTGTTCACGAGGATGTCGATGGGGCCGTGGTCAGACTTGGCCGCGGTGAAGGCCTGCACAGTGGATTCCCAGTCGGCCACGTTGCCCACCGAGGCGTAGAAGGTGTAGCCATCGGCTTTCTGCTCTCCAAGCCACTTGACGTGGTCTCGGCTCGGCCCACAGCCGGCGATAACGGTGTAGCCGTCTTGGTGCAGCCGCCGGCAAATCGCGGTGCCAATACCGCCCATGCCGCCGGTGACGTATGCGACTTTCTGTGCCATGTCTTCTCTCCTTTGTTGCGATGTGAACACACTATGCGCGGGGGGCGACGACAGCCATCAGGTCTGTCCCGCGTTGCGAACTTTTTTCGTATCAAACAGCCTTCTGCAGGACGTAGCGGCCGGGCGCAGGTTCGATCGGCGCATGCACCGCACTCCCCAAAGCCTTGGGCGCCGTCTTGAGCTTGCCGCCATGCGGCTTGAGCCACGCGCTCCAGTCGGTCCACCAACTGCCGGGGTGCTCGGTCGCGGTACGCAGCCAGTCGCTCCCCTCGGCTGTCAGCCGCTCGTTCGTCCAATAACTGCGCTTGTTCTTCGACGGCGGGTTGATCACCCCGGCGATGTGGCCCGACGCACCCAGCACGAAGCGTTGCGGGCCACCCAGGATGCCGGTGCTGCGGTAGGCCGATTCCCAGGGCACGATGTGGTCCTCGCGCGAGGCGTACACGAAGGCAGGGGCATCGACGCGGCCCAGGTCCACCGGTTCGCCGCACACCGTCAAAGCGCCGGGCTGCCTCAGCTTGTTTTCGAGATAGGTGTGGCGCAGGTACCAACAGAACATCACGCCCGGCAGGCTGGTGCTATCTGAATTCCAGTACAGCAGGTCGAACGGCGGCGGCGTCTCACCCTTCAGGTAGTTGCCCACCACGTAGTTCCACACCAGGTCGTTGGGCCGCAGGAAGCTGAAGGTGGTGGCCAGCTCCTGGCCATGCAGCAGCCCCGGGCCTTGCGGGGCCTGCAGGCCGATGGTCATCTCGCGCAGGCGCACCGAGGCTTCGTCGACAAACACATCGAGCACCCCCGTGTGGCTGAAATCGAGCAGCGAGGTCAGCATCGTCACGCTCTCGGCCGGGTGCTCGCCGCGGGCCGCCAGCACGGCCAGCGAGGTGGCGAGCAACGTGCCGCCGACACAGAAGCCCAGCGTGTTGAGTGTGGGCTCGCCGGTGATCTGCTGCACCACCCGCAGCGCCGTCACGACGCCTTGCTCGACGTAGTCGTCCCACGACGTGCCCGCCAGGCTCTTGTCGGGATTGCGCCAGCTGACCACGAACAGCCGGTGGCCCTGCTCCACCGTGTACCGGATCAACGAGTTCTCCGGCTGCAGGTCCATGATGTAGAACTTGTTGATGCAGGGCGGCACGAACAGCATCGGCTTCTCATGCACCTTGGCCGTCAGCGGCTTGTATTCGATGAGCTGGAACAGCGCGTTCTCGAACACCACCGCGCCCTCGGTGGTGGCCACGTTGCGGCCCACCTCGAACACGGTCTCGTCGGTCTGCGAGACATGCCCGCGCCGCAGATCCTCAAGCAGCATCGCCAGCCCCTTGGCAATGCTCTCGCCCTGCGTCTCGATGGCCTTTTGCTGCGCATCGGGGTTGAGCGCCAGGTAGTTCGACGGCGCCGCCGCATCCACCCACTGCTGCACCGCGAAGCGCACACGCGCACGGGTCTTTTCGTCGCCCTCCACCGATTCGGCCAGGCGCGTCAGTGTGCGGGCGTTGAGCAAGTAGCTGGCCGCCATGAAACCGCTCGCCGGGCTGGCCGACCAAGCCTGGCTGGCAAAGCGCCGGTCCGCCGGCACCGGCAGGGGCGTTTCACCCAACGCCTGGTTCCACAGCGCCGTGGCATCACGGGCGTACTCGCTCTGGATAGCCGCCAGTGCGTCGGGTTCGACGCGCAGGCCGGCCAGCGTCTGCAGCGAGTGCATGAAACTGGTGCCCATCCCTGTCAGTTGTTCTTGCGCCGCCGCCAACGCCGGACCGAATGACTCCGGACCGAATGCCGCCGCGCCTTGCCCCAGGTCGGGCGACGCCGCGGCTGGGGCGGCGGAAGCCCTGGCAGGCGCCTTGCGGCGGCTCGTGGTCTTGCGGCCTGGCTGTGCGGTCGCACGCATGTCGTCTCCTCGTTCCAAAGTGGGGCGTTCATCATTGTCCAGCAAATTGCTGCATTGCAGCAATCTTCGCATTGAACTCTGCAAGTCTTGCACCAGCCTGTCGATCCGCATCGGACCTTTTCCCTTACGCTGCTCGCTTGGCGTATGCGCCGCAACCACAGGAACCCGATGTACATCGTGATCATGGCCTGGCTGTATGTAGCCCTGATGATGGCCCTGGCAGAAGCCAACCATCCCCTGGGTTCAGTGCTGGGCGCACTGACGACCTTCGTGATGTACGGCCTGGCGCCGATGGCGCTGGCCGTCTACTTGCTGCGCACGCCGCACCGGCGCCGCGCCGCGCGCGAGAAGGAGCAGGCGCAACATCAGGCCGCGCCCGAGCCTTCTCCCGCGTCCTCGGCGTCAACCGCGCAGCCCGATGACCGCGGCCATTCGGCCGGTTCGGCCGTCGCGGCGGAACGAGAAGAAGTCTGAGCCGTTCTCCACCGTGCACCACGACGGGGTTCCGTCGTTGCCCTGGATGTGCACCAAACCCGCGCTGCTCAGACGCTGGCGCGCCAGCTCAGACAGACCGGCCAGCCACTTGCCGGGCTTGTCGGTAGGCACAAAAGCGGCCTCGAGGCCAGCCAGGTTGGCCGCGGCGAAGGCTTCGCGCACATCCACCCCCACCTCGAAGCGGCGCGGCCCGATGCAGGGCCCCAGCCAGGCCTCGATGTCGCCGGCGCGGCAGTCTGTCTGCGCCATCAAGTACCGCACGGTGGCTTCGAGCACCCCGGCCGCCAAGCCCCGCCAGCCGGCATGCGCGGCGCCGACGGCCCGGCCGTCGCGCGTGGCGAACAGCACCGGCAGGCAGTCGGCCACCTGGATCTCACAGGCCCGACCTGGCGACGTGCTGACACTGGCGTCGGCCTCGGGTGCCGGCGCATCCATCCCGGTCTTCACCGCATCGAGGTTCAGCACCTGCGCACCATGCACCTGGACCAGCCGCACCGGCGTCATGCCGATGGCGTCGGCCAGGCGCCGGCGGTTCTCGGCCACGGCGGCCGCGTCGTCACCGACATGCACACCAAGGTTCAGTGAATCAAAGGGCGCCTGGCTCACGCCGCCGACGCGACGGGTCATCAGCGCCACGACCTGCGGTGCACTGAACACGGGTTGAGACCAACCTTGGGCGGTGCGGGGATCGCGCGGCACTGGCGCGTGAGCATTGGCAGACATGCAGAGAAATGGCAAGAAAAATTGAGCGCGCGAGGCCGCACGAAGGCATGCCTGCGGGCCTGGGCACAGGCCCGTCTGATGATGCCACGCACACCCTCGCGCTACACTTCATCGCATGGTTCATGGGCTGCGTATCAAGCATTGCCGCGATTGCGGCACGGTGGTCGAATACCGCGTTCCGACCGACGACAACCGCGAGCGTGCCACCTGTCCGGCCTGCGCCACGGTGCACTACCAGAACCCGCTCAACGTCGTCGGCACCGTGCCAGCATGGGGCGATCAGGTGCTGCTGTGCCGCCGCAACATTGAACCCCGCCGCGGGCTCTGGACCCTGCCGGCCGGCTTCATGGAACTGGGCGAGACCACCGCTGAAGGCGCCCTGCGCGAAACCATCGAAGAGGCCGGCGCCAACATCGAACTGGGGCCGCTGTACACGCTGGTGAACATTCCCCAGGTCAGCCAGGTGCACCTGTTCTACCGCGCCCGGCTGCTCAACCTTGAATTTGACCCGGGGCCGGAAACCATCGAGGTGGGCCTGTTCACCGAGGCCGACCTGCCGTGGCATGAACTGGCCTTTCGCACCACGCGCATCACGCTGGAGCGCCACTTCGACGACCTGCGCCGGGGTCAATTCGGGATGCACTGCGCCGATATCGCGTAAGTGCCCCCTACCGCCCACGTCGTCACCCCCCCTTCGCTGCACCTGGCTCCGGCCGGTGCGCGCCTGCGCGAAGACCTGGTCCAGCCCGACCCGCTGCTCGATTGCCTGCTCGAGGTCTGCCGCCTGCATGGCGTGAGCGTCTCACGCGCCTCGCTCTCGGCCGGCCTGCCGCTGGAAGGCGGCCGACTGCCGCTGGCACTGGTCGAGCGCGCCGCCACCCGGGTGGGCATGGCCGTCAAGCTGCAGCGCATGAAGCCCACGCGCATCGACGCGGCCACGCTGCCGGTGATCCTGATCCTCAAAGGCCAGCAGGCCTGCGTGCTGCTGGGTTGGGCCGAGGACGGCAGCGCTCGTGTGTTGCTGCCGGAGACCGGCCAGGGCGCGGTGCTGATGCCGCGGCGCGAGCTGGCCACGCGCTACAGCGGCGTCACGCTGTTCGTGCGACCGCACTTCCGCTTCGATGAACGGGCCCCCGAGGTGCGCGCCGAGCGCGGCGGGCATTGGTTCTGGAGCGCCATCGCCAGCCAGCGGTTGGTGTTCCGCGACGTGCTGTGGGCGGCGCTGCTGATCAACCTGTTCGCGCTGGCCTTTCCCATCTTCACGATGAACGTCTACGACCGCGTGGTGCCCAACCATGCCACCGAGACGCTGTGGGTGCTGGCGCTGGGCCTGGCGCTGGTGCTGGGGGCCGACCTGTACATGCGCCTGCTGCGCAGCCACTTCGTCGACGAGGCCAGCGCACGCATCGACATCCAGCTGTCGGCCCGCTTGATGGAGCGTGTGCTGGGCATGCGCATGGCGAATCGACCGCAATCGGTTGGCTCGTTCGCGGCCAACCTGCGCGGCTTCGAGCAGGTGCGCGATTTCATCGCCTCGAGCACCGTCACCGCGCTGGTGGACCTACCCTTTGCGTTGATCTTCCTCGGCGTGATGGCCTGGATCTCACCCTGGCTGCTGATCCCGCCGCTGCTGTGCTTCGTGCTGATCGTGGTGGTCGGCTACGTGCTGCAGCACCGACTGCATGAACTGTCGCAGACCACCTACCGCGCCAGCGCGCAGCGCAACGCCACGCTGATCGAGGCACTCGGCGGCATCGAGACCATCAAGACCCAGGGCGCCGAGGGCGAGATCCAGGGCCGCTGGGAGCGCAACAACCTGCACCTGGCGCAGACCCAGGTGCGCATGCGCGCGCTCTCGGGCAACGCCAACTACGGCACCCAGTGGCTGACGCAGATCGCCACGCTGGCCATCATCGTCATCGGCGCGCAGCTCATCGCCGGGCGCGAGCTGACCACCGGCGCGCTGATCGCCTGCATCGCGCTGGCCGCGCGCGCGCTGGCGCCGGCCGGGCAGATCGTCGCGCTGCTGCTGCAGTACCAGGGTGCACGCACCGCGCTGACCTCGCTCGACAAGGTGATGGCGCAGCCCACCGAACGCGACCCTGTCAACACCGACCAGGCCGGCGGCAGCTTCCTGCACCGGCGCGAGCTGCGCGGCGAGATTGAACTGCGCGGCGTGCGCTTCGCCTATCCCGGCCGTGACGACGCGGTGCTGGAAGACATCAGCCTGCGCATCCAGCCCGGCGAACGGGTGGCCTTCATCGGCCGCATCGGCTCGGGCAAGACCACCCTGCAAAAGCTGCTGCTCGGCCTGCACCAGCCCAGCGACGGCGCGGTGCTGCTCGACGGCATCGACCTGCGCCAGCTCGACCCGGCCGACGTGCGCCGCAACATCGGCTACGTCTCGCAGGACGTCAACCTGTTCTACGGCACGCTGCGCGAGAACATCCGCTTCGGCCTGCCGTATGCGGACGATCAGGCCGTGGTCGCGGCGGCCGACGTGGCCGGGTTGAACGAGTTCGTCAACCGCCACCCGCGCGGCTTCGACATGCAGGTGGGCGAACGCGGCGAGGCGCTCTCCGGCGGCCAGCGGCAGAGCGTCGGCATTGCCCGCGCGGTGCTGCACAACGCCCCGCTGCTGCTGCTGGATGAGCCCACCAGTGCGATGGATTTCTCCACCGAAGCCCAGGTCACGCGCGCGCTCACCGATTTCGCCCAGGGCAAGACCGTGGTGCTGGTGACGCACCGCACCTCGATGCTGGCGCTGGTGGACCGGGTGGTGGTGATCGACGCCGGCCGCATCGTCGCCGACGGCCCGCGCGACCGCGTGCTCGAAGCCCTGCAGAGCGGCCGTGTTGCCCGCGCTGCCTGAGGACCCGCGATGACCCCTGCCGCCGAGTCCCCAGCCCCCGTGGCCAGCCTGCCCGAAGCGCCGCAGCGCAAGCGTGGCAAGCGCAGCAAGCGCAAACCTGCACCGCGCAGCTGGGACGAGCCCGATGCCCACGCCGACCTGCCGCGCAATCCGGTGCTGGCCATCGCGGTGCGGCTGGCCCGCGGGCTTGAAGCTGGGCTGGAAAAAGTGCGCCTCGGGCTGAAGCCGCTAACGAATCGCCTCTTCGGCCCCCCGGCCGATGAAGACACACCGCCCGACGGCCTGCGCGACTTCGAGGCCGAGGCGCGCTCGCTGATGTCACGCGAGCACACCGCGCAGGCCCAGCGCATGGTGCGCGCCGTGGTGCTCATCGTGCTGGCCTTGCTGCTGTGGGCCGGCTTTGCCCACATCGACGAGGTCACCAAGGGCGACGCCAAGGTCATCCCGTCGCGCCAGTTGCAGGTGGTGCAGTCGCTGGACGGCGGTGTCGTCACCGAGATCCTGGTGCGCGAAGGCCAGGTGGTCGAGGCCGGCCAGTTGCTGCTGCGGGTGGACGAGACCCGGGCCACCTCCGACATGCGGGAGAGCGCTGCACAGGCTTTCGCGTTGAAGGTGAAGCAGGCCCGGCTCAAGGCCATCGGCGAGGGTGTGGAGTTCCGCCCACCGCTGGCGCGCAAGGGCGATGCGCAGGAACAGCACATCATCGACGAAGAGCGCAACCTCTATCAATCGAAGACCTCCGAGCTGGGTGCGCAGATGTCGGTTGCGCGCCAGCAGCTGGCGCAACGCGAGCAGGAGTTGAACGAAGCCCGCTCGCGCCGCACCTCGGCCCAGCGCGGCATGGAGCTGGCGCAGCAGGAACTCACCCGCACCCGGCCGCTGCTGGCCAGCGGCGCCATCTCTGAGGTCGAGGTGCTGCGGCTCGAGCGCGAGCTGTCGCGCACCCGCGGCGACGTGGAGCAAACCGGTGCGCAGATTGCCCGCGTGCAGGCCGCCATCGGCGAATCGCAGCGCAAGGCGCAGGAAACCGAGCTGACGTTTCGCAACGAGGCGCGGCGTGAACTCTCCGAGGTGCTGGGCCGGCTCAACCAGCTCAGCGAAGGAGCCGTGGGCCTGGCCGACAAGGTGGACAAGGCACAGGTCAAGTCGCCGGTGCGCGGCCGCGTGCAGCGCCTGCTGGCCAACACCGTGGGCGGCGTGGTGCAGCCGGGCAAGGACCTCGTCGAGATCGTGCCGCTGGACGACGCCCTGGTGCTCGAAGCCAAGATCTCGCCCAAGGACATCGCCTTCATCCACCCCGGCCAGCCCGCCACCGTGAAGTTCACCGCCTACGACTTCTCGATCTACGGCGGGCTCGAGGCCCAGGTGGAGAACATCAGCCCCGACACCCAGCTCGACGAGCGTGGCAGCGCCTACTACCAGGTGCGGGTGCGCACGCTGCAATCCAACTTCGGCGAAGCCATGCCCATCATGCCCGGCATGACCGCCGAGGTGGACGTACTCACCGGCAAGAAGACGGTGCTGTCGTACCTGCTCAAGCCGGTTCTCAAAGCCAAGGCCTACGCGCTGCGCGAGCGCTGAGCGCTGAAGGGAATACCACCGCGGTTCACGCGGCTCGCTCAAGGGCGGATTCAGCGGCTACCCCACCCCACTGGCTCACGCGGTGAGCCTGCCCGCCCTGAAGGGCGGGCAGGCTCTCGGCATCACGCCTCAACAGCCACCGTCATGGCCACTGCCACTCTTGTGGTGTTGATCGAGCGGAGTCCCGCCGAAACCACCCATCGAGCGTGACGCCCCGCCGTAGCCCAGGTCCAGATGGACCGGTGCCGCAGGCGGAGCACTGCTGCAGTCGCCGGCCGCTGCAGGCGCAGGTGCAGGTGCGCAGGCCGATGCATGTGCAGGGTTGGACAGAACCGGCGTTGCGCAATCGCCCGACCCGGCATGGCTGCCAGGGGCCGGCGCCGGCGCAGGCGCCGACGCACAGTCGCCGCCGAAGGCCCGGTCCAGCGTGGCATCGAGCCCTGGGTGACCACCGTGAGCGTCGTCACCGCACAACAGGTCGCGCAGGTCCAGATGGGCCTGCGTACCGCCGCTTCCGGTGGCACAACCGTCGTTGTCGTGCCCCTGGCCGGTGGTGTGCGAACCGCTCGGCCGATCAGCCAGACGCCACTCGAAGACATCGCCGCAGGCCGGGCCCACGGGCGAACTTGAATGGGAATGCCCCCCTTCGCTCCCGTCGTCACACCCTGACGCGTGGCCCGAATTCGAGCCATGGCCCCCACGGCCCGGTCCGTCATGACCCTGCGGCGCAGGCGCCGGTACAGGTGCGGGCACCGGTGCCGGCGACGGCACTTCGCAATCACCGTGCCCACCGTGCGACCCATGGTGCCCAGGCGATGGCGCTGGCGCTGGCGGCGTCGCAGGCGGATGCGGTGCCGGTGTCGGCCCCGGCGGATCGCAAGCAGGCGGCCCGCCATGCGGCGGCTCCGGACTGGGATGCGGCGCCGGCGGATTTGGATGCTCCGGCGGAGGCGGACACGGCGAAGGCTCAGGGTGCGACGGCGGTGGCGCAGGCGGATGAGGTGCCGGCGGATCACACGACGGTGGCCCGGGCGGCGGCGGATGGTCGGGCGGCGGATAAGGAGGCGGTCCTGGGGTCGGCCCAGGCGGTGGCCCAGGTGGCGGCCCCGGTGGTGGCTCAGGGGGCGGCCCAGGGGGCGGCCCAGGGGGTGGTCCTGGCGGCGGGCATGGTGGTGGCCCGGGCGGTGGCCCAGGGGGCGGCCCAGGGGGTGGTCCTGGCGGCGGGCATGGTGGTGGCCCGG
>JBDTQF010000143.1:0-9928 GCA_039932275.1 Burkholderiales bacterium | reverse complement strand
GCAGGTCCTTGGCGAACTCGATGATCAGGATGGCGTTCTTGGCCGACAGGCCGATCACGGTGATCAGGCCAACCTTGAAGTACACGTCGTTGGGCATGTCGCGCATGTACACGCCCAGCAGCGCGCCCAGCACACCCAGCGGCACCACCAGCAGCACCGCCAGCGGGATGCTCCAGCTCTCGTACAGCGCGGCCAGGCACAGGAACACCGCCAGCATCGAGAACGCCAGCAGGATGGTGGCCTGCGAGCCCGACAGCTTCTCTTCGCGCGACTGGCCGGTCCACTCATAGCCGAAGCCCGGCGGCAGCTGCGCCGCCAGGCGTTCCATCTCGGTCATCGCTTCGCCGGTGGAGTAGCCCTTGGCGGCGTCGCCGGCGAGTTTCATCGCCGGGTAGCCGTTGTAGCGCACCGTCTGCATCGGGCCCTTGACCCAGCGCGTGGTGGCCAGCGCCGACAGCGGCACCTGCTGGCCGCGGCTGCTCGGCACGTACAGGCGCAGCAGGTCCTCGGGTTGCATGCGCGCCGGCGCATCGGCCTGCACGATGACGCGCTGCAGCCGGCCCTGGCTGGGGAAGTCGTTGATGTACGCCGAGCCCATCGCGGTGCCGAGCACGGTGTTGATGGCATCGAAGCTCACGCCCTGTGCATAGGCCCGCTCGCGGTCGATCTCGAGCTGCAGCTGCGGTGCGTCTTCCAGGCCGTCGGGCCGCACGCCGGCCAACATCGGGCTCTTGCTGGCCATGCCCAGCAGCTGGTTGCGTGCGCCGAGCAGCGCCTCGTGGCCGAGGCCGTTGCGGTCCTGCAGCCGGAAGGTGAAGCCGGTGGCCGTGCCGAGTTCGGGAATCGGCGGCGGGCTGAGCGGGAAGACAAAGCCGTCGCGCACACCCATCAGCGCGCCGAAGGCCCGCCCGGCCAGCGCCTGCGCGCTGTGTTGGGCACCCTTGCGTTCGCTCCAGTCCTTCAGCGGCACGAAGGCCAGCGCGGCGTTCTGGCCCTGGCCCGAGAAACTGAAGCCCAGCACCGCCACGACGGTTTCGACCTCGGGTTGCTTCAGGAAAAAGTTCTCAACGTCGCGTACCACCGCCTCGGTGCGTTCAAGCGTGGCGCCCGGCGGCAGTTGCATGTTGACGACCAGGTAGCCCTGGTCCTCGTTGGGCAGGAACGACGATGGCAGCTTGCGGTACATCAGCACCACCGCAGCAACCACCACCGCGAAGATCAGCAGGAAGCGCCCGGACCGCCGCAGGATGCGCGCCACCCAGCCCTCGTAACCTTTGGCGGTGCGCTTGAAGCCGCGGTTGAAGGCACCGAAGAAGCCGCGCTTCTCGTGGTGCCCCGGAGCGACCGGCTTGAAGAAGCTGGCGCACAGCGCCGGCGTCAGCGTCAGCGCCATCAGCGCCGAGAAGCCCATCGCCGACACCAGCGACAGCGAGAACTGGCGGTAGATGTTGCCCACCGAGCCGCTGAAGAAGGCCATCGGGATGAACACCGACATCAGCACCACGGTGATGCCGATCACCGCGCCGGTGATCTGGCCCATCGCCTTGCGGGTGGCGTCGCGCGGCGACAGGCCCTCCTCGGCCATGATGCGCTCGACGTTCTCGACCACCACGATGGCATCGTCCACCAGGATGCCGATGGCCAGCACCATGCCGAACATGGTGAGCACGTTGATCGAGAAGCCAGCCACCATCATCATGCCGAAGGTGCCCAGCAACGCCACCGGCACCACGATGGTGGGGATGAGCGTGTAACGCAGGTTCTGCAGGAACAGCAGCATCACCAGGAACACCAGCACGATGGCTTCGAGCAGCGTCTCGACCACCTGCTCGATCGAGATCTTGACGAAGCGCGAGGTGTCGTACGGGATGCGGTATTCCACCCCCGGCGGCAGGTAGCGCTTGAGCTCCTCCATGCGCGTGCGGATGGCCTTCGCGGTGGCCATGGCATTGCCGGTGGGCGACAACTGCACGCCCACCGCGGTGGCCGGCTTGCCGTTGAGCCGAGAGGCGGTGGCGTAACTCTGCGCGCCCAGCTCCATGCGGGCCACGTCGCGCAGCCGCACCGCCGAACCATCGGCATTGGTGCGCAGCAGCACCTGGCCGAAGGCCTCGGGCGAATTGAGCTGGCCGTTCACCACCACCGTGGCGCTGAAGGTCTGGCCCGGAATGCCGGGCAGATCGCCGATGCTGCCGGCCGAGACCTGCGCGTTCTGCGCCCGCAACGCGTTGTTCACCTCGGCCGGCGAGAGGCCGTAGCTGGCCAGCTTGGCCGGGTCGACCCAGATGCGCATGGCGCGCTCGGTGCCGAACAGCTGGGCCTGGCCGACGCCGGGCAGGCGCTGGATCTCGGGCACGATGTTGCGCGCCGCATAGTCACCCAGCGCTACCGGGGTGTAGTCAGGATTGCTGGAGATCAGCGACACCACCAGCAGGAAGTTGGTGCGCGCCTTGTCCACCCGCACGCCCTGCAGCACCACCACCGCCGGCAGGCGCGGCGTGGCACGGCTCAGGCGGTTTTGCACCTCGACCTGCGCCAGGTCGATGTTGGTGCCGGGCTCAAAGGTGACGTTGATCGCACCGCTGCCGTTGGCCTGCGCGGTGGATTCCATGTAGATCATGCCCGGCGCACCATTGAGCTCCTGCTCGATCACGGCCAGCACGCTGCTTTCCAGCACCTGCGGCGAAGCGCCGGGGTAGGCTGCGTTGATGATCAGCGACGGTGGCGCGACGGTGGGGTACTGCGCCACCGGCAGCCGGGTGATGGCCACCGCGCCGAACAGCGTGATGAACAGCGCCAGCACCCAAGCAAAGATGGGCCGATCGATAAAGAACTGCGAGGACATCCTGCGCCCCCGTCTTAGCGCGAGGCCGCGGCAGAAGCAGCGGCCGGTGCGGCACCCGCGGGTGCGGATGCAGCGGCACCCGGAGCTGCGGCACCTGGCTGACCCGGGGCCGTGGGCGGCGCCCACGGCACCGGATTGACCGGCGCGCCCGGCGCCATCGCCAGCTTCTGGAAGCCGTCGATCACCACCTGGTCGCCAGCCGCCAGGCCGCCTTCCACCACCCACTGGTTGCCCTGCGAGCCGCCGATCTTGACCTGGCGCGGCGCCACCTTGCGGTCGGAGCCCACCACCAGCACCGTGTCACCGGTGGCCGCGCGCGTCACTGCCTGCTGCGGCAGCAGCACCGCCTGCGCGCTGCGTGCCTGCACCAGCCGCACACGCACGAACAGGCCCGGCAGCAGCAGGCCCTGCGGGTTGGGCAGCTCGGCACGCAGCAGCACCTGGCCCGAGGTGGGGTCGACCGACTTCTCGCTGAACAGCAGCTTGCCTGTCAGCGGGTACTCGCGGCCATCGTCCAGCACCACCCGCACGCGGGCGGCGCCACCGGTGGCGCGTTCGAGCTGGCCGGCCGCGAAGGCCCGCTCCAGCCGCAGCACCTCGGAGGCCGGCTGGGTGAAGTTGACGTACAGCGGGTTGACCTGCTGGATGGTGGCCAGCGCCACCGCGTCGGTGGGGCCCACCAACGCACCTTCAGTCACCTGCGAGCGGCCGATGCGCCCGGCGATGGGCGCGCCAATGGCGGCGTAGTCGAGGTTGATGCGGGCGTTCTGCACCGCTGCGCGGGTCAGCGCCAGGTCGGCCTCGCTCTGCTTGAGTGCGGCCTGCGTGGCCACCCATTCCTGCTGGCTGATGGCGCGCTGCTCCACCAGCGGTTGGTTGCGCGTGAGCTGCGCCTGGGCCTGCGCCAGCGTGGCCTCGGCCCGCGCCTGCTGCGCCTGGGCACTGGCCAGCGCGGCGCGCACGGTGCCATCGTCGAGCTGGTAAAGCAGCTGGCCAGCCCGCACCTCGCTGCCTTCGTTGAACACCCGCTTCTGCACGATGCCGCTGACCCGCGCACGCACCTGCGCCGTGCGCCAGGCATCGAGCCGGCCGGACAGCTCGGTGGTCAACGCCACCGGCCCGGGCTGCACCGTCAGCACGCCCACCGTCGGCCCCTGCATGCCGCCGCCAGGCCCGCCGGCCCCGGCCGGACCAGCGGCCGGTTTGGAGGGGCCGCAGCCACCCAGACAAACCAGCAGCACGGCCGCTGCCACGGCACCGCTCAAGGTCAACGCAGTGCCGGAGTTGGCAGCGCAGCGGGAATCGGCGCGTCGGGCAGCAGCCATCGACGGCGCGGACAACAAAGCATCAGGCATGGCACGGTCCTGGGCGGCTGCGGGCCGCCGTTCTTGGCATCAACACGGGGAAACGAGGCGACGCATCTTAACCATCGTCATGCAAATGCGTGATGTCCCGTGTTGACACAAGGTTCGGCAAGGTGTGAGCAAGTCTGGGCCGCACCGTGGGCCGCATGAGGCCCTTGTGCCGCGCAACGGCTTGGCATAGGCTGGCAGCCTCGTGCATCCCCGCACCGGACCGTGCCAAGGAGAGACGCCATGGCGAACGCAGCAGCGAACAAGGGCAATGGCAACGGGCACCTGCCGGCCACCGATGCGGTCCACACGATCCGCACGCTGGCACTGGTGGGGCCGGCCGCAGCCGGCAAGACCAGCCTCGTCGAGGCCCTGCTGCTGTGCAGCGGCGCCATCGCCAGCGCCGGCAGCATCGAGCGCGGCACCACGGTGTGCGACTTCGACCCGCAAGAGCGCAAGGTGCGGCACTCGCTGCAGTCGGCGCTGGTGCATTTGCAGCACCGCGGCACACGCATCCACCTGATCGACACGCCCGGGGCGCCCGACTTCATCGGCCAGTCGCTGCCGGCGTTGGAAGCGGTCGAGACCGCGGCCATCGTCATCGATGCGCAGGTGGGCATCGAGCCTCAGGCGCTGCGCATGATGGAGGTGGCGGCGCAGCGCGGGCTCGACCGCGTGGTCATCGTCAACAAGATCGACGCCCCCGGCGTCAACCCGGCGCGCGTGCTGGCGCAGATCCAGGATGCCTTCGGCCGCGAATGCCTGCCGCTCAACCTGCCGGCCCGCGGCGGCAGCGAGGTGGTCGACTGCTTCTTCGAACCCCATGCCAAGTCCGGCCACGAGCCGGACTTCTCATCTGTGGAGGCCGCGCACCGGGCGCTGGTGGAACAGGTGGTGGAGGTGGACGCCGCCTTCGTTGAGCGCTACTTGGAAGACGGTGACGTCGACCCGCGCGAACTGCACGCGCCGCTGGAGCAGGCCCTGCGCGAAGGCCACCTGATCCCGGTGTGTTTCGTCAGTGCGCGCAGCGGCGCCGGCGTGGCTGCGCTGCTGGACGTGATCGTCCAGTTGCTGCCCAACCCGACCGAAGGCAACCCACCTAAATTTCTCAAAGGCGAAGGCGCTGACGCACAGCCATTGAGCTCCAAGCCGGACCCGGCCCTGCACGTGCTGGCGCATGTGTTCAAGGTCACCGTCGATCCTTACGTGGGCAAGCTCGGCCTGCTGCGGGTGCACCAGGGCACGGTGACCCGTGACAGCCTGCTGTACGTGGGTGACAGCCGCAAGCCCTTCAAGGTGGGCCACCTGTTCATGCTGCAGGGCAAGGAGCATGTGGAGGTGCCGCGCGCGCTGCCGGGCGACATCGTCGCGGTGGCCAAGGTGGACGAGATCCACTTCGACGCCGTGCTGCACGACGCCGCCGAGGACACGCACATCCACCTCGCGCCGCTGCCCTTCCCCACCCCCGTGCACGGCCTGGCCATCGAGCCCAAGCCGCGCGGCGACGAGCAGCGGCTGTGGGAGATCCTGGCCAAGCTGGTGGCCGAAGACCCCTGCCTGCGCATCGACCAGGTGAGCGCCACGCACGAGACCGTGATCTATGGGCTGGGCGAGCTGCACCTGCGGCTGCTGCTGGAGCGGCTGGCCGAGGTGCACAAGTTCGAGGTGGTGACGCGACCGCCGCGCATCGCCTACCGAGAGACCGTCACCGCGTCGGCGGAGGGCCACCACCGCCACAAGAAGCAGACCGGCGGCGCCGGCCAGTTCGGCGAGGTGTTCCTGCGTGTCGAGCCGTTGCCGCGCGGTGCCGGCTTCGAGTTCGTCGACGCGGTCAAGGGCGGCACCATCCCCGGCGTGTTCATGCCCGCGGTCGAGAAGGGCGTGCGCCAGGCGATGGACCTGGGCGTCATCGCCGGCCACCCGGTGACCGACCTGCGCGTGACGGTGTATGAAGGCAAACACCACAGCGTGGACAGCAAGGAGATCGCCTTCGTCACCGCCGGCCGCAAGGCCCTGGCCGATGCAGTGATGAAGGCCGCCGCTGTGGTGCTGGAGCCGCTGGTGCTGGTGGAGATCACCGCGCCCGAGTACGCGCTGGGTGACGTGACGGGCGATTTGTCGAGCAAACGCGCCGAGGTCAGCGGCACCGTCAGCCTGGCGCTCGGCCAGGGCCAGGTGCGGGCCCACGTACCACTGTCGGAGCTGGACGGCTACCAGTCGCGCCTGAACTCGCTCACCAGCGGCCAGGGCCGCTACACGCTGACGCTGTCGCACTACGACGTGGTGCCGCCCAGCGTGCAGCAGGCCATGGTGCGCGGCTACCAGGCCGGCGACGACGACGAATGATCGGCGACGAGTGATCAGCGCGGCACCGCGATGCCGGCGGTGACGGGGTCGAGCCGGGCCGCCGCTTCGACCATGTGATCGAGGAAGGCCCGGGTGCGCTCGGGCATGAAGCGGCGGCTGGGCAACGCGGCATACACCGTCAACCGCCCCACCACCCAGCCGGGCAGCACGGTCTGCAGGGTGCCCTCGGCCAGATAAGGCGCCACCAGGCCCACCGCGGCAGCGGCCACACCGACACCGTCCAACGCGGCACGCAGCAGGGTGTCAGGCTGGTTGCAGGCCAGCACCGGGCGGACCTCGACCTCCACCGCGGAGGCGCCGGCCGAGCCGCTGGCATCGTCCGCGCGCCACAGCCGCCAGGTCTGCAGCGGCGCGCCACTGGCGCGTGGATGCAGGCAGTGGCAGCGACCCAATTCCGCCGGTGAGGCCAGTGGCCCGCAGCGCTGCACATAGGCCGGCGCAGCCACCAGCACGATGTTGGTGCTGAGGATGGTGCGGGCGATGATGTCGGCATTGAACGAGCCATCGGCCGCCAGCAGCGTGATGTCGTGGTCCTCGATGGGCGGCTCCTCATGCGTGGCCACGTCGATGACCAGGCGCACCTTCGGGTGCTTCTCGCGGAACGACGCCACCAGCGGTGCCAGCAGCCGCATCGCCAGCCCCGGCGGGGATAGCAGGCGCAGCACGCCCGACATCTCGTGGGTCTGTGCGCGGGCCTGGCCCTCGGCATCGTCCACCTCGTGCAGGATGGCGCGCACCCGGGCCAGGTAGCCCTCGCCGGCCGAAGTGAGCGACAGCCGGCGCGTGCTTCGGTGCAGCAGCCGCGTGCCGAGGTGCTCTTCGAGATCGGCCACCAGCCTGGTGACCACCGCCGGCGACAGGTCGAGCCCACGCGCTGCGGCGGCAAACCCTCCCTCGTCCACCACCCGCTCGAACACTCTCATTGACTGCAACCGGTCCAAGCCACCTCCTTGACGTGACCGCATTGTTTCGGATTTCGCAATGGGCCGTATTCGATGGCAGGGTTTTTCCGAGTAGCGCTTCGGTTCACAGTCAACCCATCGACAGCCCTGATGCCTTCATCAAGACACGACTGCCGACGAGGACGGCGATGACGCCGCCCCGACTCTGATGTGAAGACCAAAGGAACCGATCATGAACACCGCACACACCCTCTCCCTGCTCACCGCCACGCTGCTGGCCGCCACCATGGGCTCTGCCATGGCCGCCGACAACGGTGCACCGCTGACCGCCCAGCAGGAATACCAGCAAGCCCGCCAGGACGGCACGCTGCGCGAAGGCTTCTTCCAGAAGGAGCTGCGCGAGACGCGCCCCGACCTGTACCCGCAAGCCGACCGCAGCCACGCCAAGACCCGCGCCGAGGTGCTGGCCGAACTGAGCGTCGCGCAGCGCAACGGCGAGCTGGCCCAGCTGGGCGAAACCTCGCAACCCTCGCCCGCCCAGCTCGCGCTGGCAGCGGCCGCGCCACAAAAGACGCGCGACCAGGTGAAGTCCGAGCTGGTGGCCGCGCGCCAATCTGGCGAGCTGCACGATGGCGCCTTCGACCGCCCGCTGCGTGAACTGCGCCCCGACCTGTACCCGGCCATGGCCGCCACGCCGTCGTCCACGCCCGGCGCGCTGGCACAGCGCCGCAGCGGCACGCAGGTCAACTGAGCCGGGCCCCGGCGCGGCGACGTTTTTTCTCAACGCCGCGCCGGCAGGCTGCCCACCACGCCGCGCACGAAGAAGTCCATCTGCGCGAGCTGGGCGTCGGGCATCGTGCCGCCGGTCTGCCGCACCCGGCCGTCCTGGTCCACCAGGCGGCCGGCGAACGGATGCAGGCGGCTGGCGGCGATGGCGCGTTCACGCTCGCGCACCTGGAAGGCCACATCGGCCGGCACGCGCGGCGACAGCGGCGCCATGCGGATCACGCCCTGGCGGATGCCACCCCAGAATGGCTGCGGCTTCCATCTCCGCTGGATCACCAACTGAGCCACCGCGGTGTAGTGCGCGCCCCAGTCGTGCGTGACGCTGGTGAGCTGCGCGGTCGGCGCGATGCGCCGCATGTCGCTCTGGTAGCCCAGCAGCATCACGCCCTTCTCCTCGGCCAGCGCCGGAATGGCGGTGGAGCCGCTGTGGTGCGTCAGCACATCGGCGCCCTGGTTCACCAGCGTCAGCGCGGCCTCGCGTTCCTTCGCCGGGTCGAACCAGGTGTTCAGCCACAGCACCTTCACCGTGGCCTGCGGGTTGGCCGCCCGCATGCCCAGCGTGAAGGCATTGATGCCCTGGATCACCTCCGGGATCGCAAAGCCCGCCACATAACCCGCCGTGCCGCTCTTGCTCATGCGCCCGGCCACATAACCGGCCAGGTAGCGGCCCTCGTAGAAGCGCGCGTTATAGGTGTTGAGGTTGGGCGCGGTCTTGTAGCCGCCCATGTGCTCGAAGGCCACGCCGGGGAATTCGGCCGCCACCTTGAGCGCCGGTTCCAGGTAGCCGAAGCTGGTGGCGAAGATCAACTGCGTGCCCTGCGCCGCCATGTCGCGCATCACCCGTTCGGCATCCGGCCCTTCCGCCACGTTCTCGACATAGCGGGTGGTTACCGCCGCGCCGAGGTTCTTCTCCATCGCCAGCCGGCCGAGGTTGTGCTGGTACGTCCAGCCGGCCTCGCCGATGGGGCTGACGTAGACGAAACCCACCTTCAGGGGTTCGGCCGCGGGTGCAACCGCAGGGGCCGCCAACAGCAGTGCGGCGGTGAGCGCAGGCGCACCCAACCGCACGAGGTTTTTGAACATGGTTGTCCTCGACATGACCCCGGTGGAAGATGAAAAGCAAAGCCGCCTGCGGGGGCACACAGGCGGCTCGACGCGATTGTCCCAGAACGGGTTGCCACCCTTGCGATAGCATCAAGCCGGGCGGTGCAGCAAGCGCGGCCCACGTCGCTCGGACGGTTCCGGGCGCTCACGTGAAAGTCTCTCCACCATGACTGGTTCCTCTTCGGGCCCGCGCCGCGGCATTGACCGCAACTTCCCGCGCATCGACCGCCTGCCCCCCTACGTCTTCAACATCACCGCCGAGCTCAAGCTGGCGGCGCGGCGACGCGGCGAAGACATCATCGACATGAGCATGGGCAACCCCGATGGGGCCACGCCGCCGCACATCGTCGCCAAGCTGGTGGAGGTGGCGCAGCGCGCCGACACCCACGGCTACTCGGCCAGCAAGGGCATCCCGCGGCTGCGGCGGGCCATCTCGCACTGGTACGCCGAGCGCTACCAGGTCGAGATCGACCCCGACGTCGAAGCCATCGTCACCATTGGCTCGAAGGAAGGCCTGGCGCACCTGATGCTCGCCACGCTCGACCGCGGCGACACGGTGCTGGTGCCCAACC
>JBDTQF010000142.1:0-10050 GCA_039932275.1 Burkholderiales bacterium | reverse complement strand
CACGCGGTTGGCCATCACGATGTTGCCGTCGTCATTGACGATCAACAGGCCGTAGGGCGAGGCGTCGAACAGGCCGCGAAAAGCCGACTCCAGTGCCAGGCGTTCGCTGATGTCGACCACCGACGCCAGCACCAGCGGCCCCTGCGGGCCGGACAGCGGGTTGAGCCCGATCTCGACGGGAAACTCGTGGCCGTCGGCATGGCGCGCATACAGCACGCGCCCCGCGCCCATGGCGCGGCGTTCGGGCTTCGCAAAGAAGCCGTCGCGCAGCGCTACATGGTCATGCTTCAACGCGTCGGGAAGCAGGGTTTCGACCGGCAGGCCGAGCAGGCCGTCCCGGGCGTGGCCGAACATCGCTTCGAGTTCCGGGTTGGCCGCGACGATGCACCCAGCCGCATCGATCAGAACAAACCCGTTGGGGGCTGCATTGAAAGCGCGGGCCAGCAGTTCGAGCGTGGGGGCAAGCACCGCTGGCGCCGGTTCCGGTTCCGTGCCGAGCGGCGGACTGTTCATGTGCTCACCGCGCAACCGGCCGTTGGTTCCGATGCGCCAGGGCCAACACGCCCAACGGGCGTCACTGTCGCGCGTGCGCAGTCAACGCTCATCTGAACCGACTCTCCCATCAGGGCTCTCCCAAGTGACACCGGTCGCTCACCGTCTGCCTTCTTTGGCGGGCATTGCGGATTACCACTGCCGTCCGGACTGGCCTTTGTCATCAACGCAAGGGTCGGCTCCAGCAGGGGCTGGAGCAGGATAGCAGGACGAGAATTGACGTTGGACATTTTTGGATATTCTCAGCCGTCCGTCCGGTGCGTCAGGGACCTGCCGGATGACCCGATGCACCAGAATCCGGAATGACGGATCTGCTTTCCGAGGACTTCCGATGATCGACCTCTACTACGCGCCTACGCCCAACGGCTGGAAGATCTCCATCATGTTGGAGGAATGCGGGCTACCGTACACGCTCAAGCCGGTCGACCTGCTGGCGGGCGAGCAGTTCAAGCCCGCCTTTCTCGCCATCAGCCCGAACAACCGCATGCCGGCCATCGTCGACCATGCGCCGGCCGGCGGCGGCGCGCCGCTGGCGGTGTTCGAGAGCGGCGCCATCCTGCTGTACCTGGCCGAGAAATCCGGCCAGTTGCTGCCCGCTGATCTGGCAGGCCGCTATGCCGCCATCCAGTGGGTGATGTGGCAGATGGGTGGCCTGGGGCCGATGGCCGGGCAGAACGGCCACTTCCTGCTGTACGCGCAGGAGAAGATTCCCTATGCCATCGACCGCTACGGCAAGGAGGTCGATCGCCTCTACGGCGTGCTCGATGGCCAGCTGGCCCGCACCGGTGCGTTCGTGGCCGGAGACAGCTTCAGCATTGCCGATGCAGCCATCTTCCCCTGGGTGCGCACCCACAAAGCGCAGCAGATCGCGCTGGAGGAACGGTTCCCACAGGTGCACCGCTGGTACAACGAACTGTTCCAACGCCCCGGCGTGCGGCGCGGGCTGGACGTGGGCAAGGGCCTGTTCGCCAAGCGCGACGACGTCGATGAACTGCGCCGCCAGGTGATGTTCGGCCAGACCGCTGAAAGTGTGCGCAAAGCGGCGGCTCAATCAGAGCCCTGATCAGAAAATGAAGCGGCCCGCGGCCCGCGAGCCGCGACTTGATCACCTACAACAGGAGACCCCGATGATCGAATTCTTCTTCGACTGTTCCAGCCCATGGACCTACCTGGGCTTTCATGCCATCCAGCCCTTGGTGGCCGAGCTGAAGGAGCCGGTGCGCTGGCGGCCCATCTTGGTGGGCGGTGTGTTCAACGCGGTGAACCCCAGCGTCTATGCCTCGCGCGAGCATCCGGTGCCGGCCAAGCTGGCCTACCTCAAGAAGGATCTGACCGACTGGGCCCGGCTGTGCGGCCTGAAGATCAAGATGCCACCCAGCATCTTTCCGATCAACAGCGTCAAGGCCATGCGTGGCTGTGTGTGGCTGGAGCCGCAGGGCATGCTAGTGCCCTTTGCCACCAAGGTGTTCGAGGCCTATTGGGGCGGCGACGAGGACATCACGCAGGATGCGGTGCTGGCCCGCCTTTGTCGCGAGACCGGTGTGGACGAGCAGGCTTTCTTCGCAGGCATCGCTCAGCAAGGAGTGAAGGACATCCTGCGGGCCAACACCGATGAGCTCATCGCCCGCGGCGGCTACGGCTCGCCCACCATGTTCCTCGACGGCGACGACATGTACTTCGGCAATGACCGCCTGCCGCTGCTGCGCGAGGCCATCCTGCGCCGGCGGGGCGAAGCGACTACTCCAGCTTGATGCCGGTCTCGGCGATGAACTTCTTCCACTTCGCCAGATCGCTTTTGATGACGTTCTCCAGGTAGGCCGCGCTGGTGTCGTCGGCCGGCTCGGCCCCCACCTTCTGGATCCGTTCACGGATCGCGGGGCTGTGCAGGGCCTTGCCCAGTTCCTGGTTGAGCTTCTCAACCACGTCCTTGGGTGTGCCAGCGGGCGCCACGATGCTGTACCACGAGGTGATGCCGAAGCCCTTGAGGCCCTGTTCCTCCACCGTGGGCACGTCGGGCAACACCGACATGCGCTTCGGGCTCGTCACTCCCAGCGCACGTAGCTTGCCGGCGGTGATCTGCGGCAGCATCGAGGTGTCGGCGCACACCAGGTCGATCTGGCCACCCAGCAGGTCGACGATGGCCGGGCCGGCGCCCTTGTAGGGCACATGCGACATCTTGACGTTGCCGACCTGGCTCAGCATCTCGCCGCACAGGTGCACGGTGGTGCCCTGGCCGGCCGAACCGTAGGTGACCCGCCCCGGGCTGGCGCGGGCGCTGTCGAGCAGGTCCTTGATCGACTTGACCGGGCTGTTGGCGTTGACCGCCACGATGTTGGCCGAGGTCCACACCATCGACACCGGGGCGAAGTCCTTCACCGGGTCGTAGGGCAGCTTGGCGTACAAGTGCGGGTTCACCGTCATCGTGCTGTTGACGGCCATCAGCAGCGTGTAGCCGTCGGGTGCCGACTTGGCCACCGCGCCGGCGCCCAACGCGCCCGCGGCACCGGGGCGGTAATCGACCAGCACCTTCTGGCCGAGCGCGGGCGTCAGCACCTCGCTGACCAGGTTGCCGAACAGGGTGCCCATGCCGCCTGTGGCGAAGGGCACAACCAAGGTGATCGGACGCTCGGGGTAGGCCGCGACGCAGGGCAGGGCCAGGGTCGCGGCAAGGGCTGCCGCGGCAGGGAAGGCATGCAACTTCATGGTTGTCTCCTGAACGAACGAGCCCATCTTGCGCGGCTCCACCAATCTTTAAATGGTATACCCATTTAACAACAGGGACGTTGTGGCTTCAAGGTCCGACGGCGATGGGATGATGGCCGCATGACCAAGATGCGCGAGCTGTCGGTTTCCATCCCGCGCGGCTTTGCCGACGTGGCGGCGTTCCTGGCCCAGCCGCTGAACTATCCGCGCTGGGCGTCGGGTTTGGCGGCCGGCATGCGGCGGCCGGCTGCGCATGAGGAAGGCGCCGGTGATCCCTGCGTCTGGTACGTCCAGGCACCGCAGGGCGAGTCGCGGGTGCGCTTCAGCCCGGCCAATGCGTCGGGCGTGGCCGACCACTGGGTGAAGCTGCCGGACGGCCAGGAGGTCCACATCCCGCTGCGGGTGTCGCCCGACGGTCGGCGCAGCGTGGTGACGCTGACGTTGCTGCGCCAGCCCGACGTGGACGATGCGCGCTTTGAAGCCGACGTGCAGTGGGTGCAGCGCGATCTGGCTGCTTTGAAGCGCGCGCTGGACGCCTGAGCCTCAGCCGGGTGGGCCAAAACGCGCCGGGTCGAGTGCATCGCGCAGGCTGTTTTCGACCGGGAAGGGCGCGCCGCTGATCCAGGCCGCCAGCACGCGCGCGCCCAGCGCGGCGCTGGTAAGCCCGCGCGAGGCCAGCCCGCTGAACACGTACAAGCCATGTCCGGCTTCATGCCAGCGCGGCTGGTGGCGCAATGCGTCGAGGCGGCGGCGGCCGGCACGGGCATTGGCCAACGCCAGCGCGTCCACCGGCGGCCCGATCACCGGCAGGCGGTCGGGCAGTGTGGCGCGCCAACCGACACGGCCGCCCAGCCTGGCGAGCGGAGCATCATCGAGCGCTTCGGCGCCGTTGCCGAGAACGCCGAGCTGTACCGCCCGAGACAGGTTGTGGCGATGGTCGGCCGTGCGCAGTGCCGGATCGGCGTCGTTGACCTGGGTCGTGGCGCCCAGCAGCAGCCGGCCGTCCGCGAGCCGCAGCGCATAGCCCTGGCCCGACAGCGGCAAGCGGGGCAGGACAGCGGGCTGCGCATCGCCAGGCCATAGCGTGGTCTGGCCGCGCACGGCAGCCAGCGGCAGCGGCGCCAGGCCGTCGGGCCAGACGCTGCGCGCACCCAGCGCATGGGCCAGCACCAGCACCGGTGCTTCGGCCAGCACGCGGCCTGTGCCATCGAGCGCCTGCCAGCCAGCGCCAATGCGACGCAGCCGCGCCACGGCTGAGTCGCCTCGCCAGCCAGCCAGCGGGCCGGCCCGCGCCAGCAGCTCGGCACACCAGTCGCTTGGCGATAGCCAGCCGGCCTGGCCATAACGCCAGCCCCCGCTGGGCAGCGGTAGTCCACTGGTCTGAATGGCATCACCGCGGCTGAGCGGTTGCACATAGGCCGCTGGCAGGCCGACCCGTGCGCAGGCGAGCTGCGCGGCTTGCAAGCCGGTGTCGTCATTCAGCCCGGCGTCGAGCCGCAGCAGGCCGTCGAGCCGCCCACCGACGCGGCCGGCGGCGACGGCCGGTGCGGCCCACGTGTGCGTATGCAACGCCGCGGCGCGGAACCAGCGCGCGTGCAAGCTGTCCGGCGCATTGAAGATGCCGTGCATCAGACCGGCGAGGTTGCCGGAGGTCTCCATTGCCGGCGCTGGCTGACGGTCCAGCACGGTGCTGGTCCAGCCCTGCAGCGACAGCGCCCAGGCCGCCGCGCAGCCGGCCAGCCCGCCGCCCAGCACCAGCGCCTCGCGCGGCCCGACGGGTGGCGCACGAAAAGCAGCCGGCGATGGCGCTGTGTAGCGCGGCGCGAAGCGCGCCACCGTCATCTCGTGCCTGCCAGCGAAGCCCGGCACCCGCTCGACCACAAAGCCGTTGCTGGTCAATCCGTCGCACACGCTGCGCGCCACGCTCCAGGTCGCGGCGGTCGCCCCCGGCGCGGCCAGCCGGGCCAGGCGTTTGAGGACGTCGGGCGTCCACATCGCGGCATTGCGGGCCGGCGCGAAGCCGTCGAGATAGAGGGCATCGGCTTGCAACTGCAGTTCGGGCAGCATGTGAGCCACATCACCGAACGCAAGCAGCAGCTGCACCCGCCCGGCGTCGAAGTCGCGCAGGTGCAGGTTGGGCGTCAGCAGCGGCCAGGCGTCCAGCAACTGCGCGGCGAGTTCCGGCAGCGTCGAGGCGGCCAGCGCGCGGCGCAGGTCGTCCTGGCTCAGCGGGTGTTTTTCCACCGAAACGAACACCAGCCGCTCGCAGCGCTGCGGGTCAGCCCGCCAGGCGGCCCAGGTGGCGAGGAAGTTGTTGCCTAGGCCGAAGCCGGTTTCCAGCACCACAAAACGCTCGCGCCCGGCCCAACGCCCCGGCAGGCCGTTGCCCCGCAGGAACACATGCTCGGCCTGCACCAACGCACCCGCCGTGGCGTGGTAGACGTCGCCGAAGTCGGGCGCGCAGGGCACGCCGTCGGCGTTGAAGGCGATGCGGGCGGGATGGATGGGCTCGGGTTTCATGCAGGCGGGCATGATGCCTGCCGTCGCGCCTGATTCGGGGCGGCCTGAGACAATCGCGGCCATGACCGCCACCGTTTCCTCCCCGCGCATTGGCTTCGTCAGCCTTGGTTGCCCCAAGGCCCTGACCGATTCCGAGCTGATCCTCACCCAGCTCAGCGCCGAGGGTTACCAGACCAGCAAGACCTTCCAGGGCGCCGACCTGGTGATCGTGAACACCTGCGGCTTCATCGACGACGCGGTGAAGGAGAGCCTGGACACCATCGGCGAGGCGCTGGCCGAGAACGGCAAGGTCATCGTCACCGGCTGCCTGGGCGCCAAGGCGGGTGAGGGCGGCGGCAAGCTGGTGAGCCAGGTCCACCCCAAGGTGCTGGCCGTCACCGGCCCGCATGCCACGCAGGAGGTGATGGACGCGGTGCACCTGCATCTGCCCAAGCCGCACGACCCGTTCATCGACCTGGTGCCGCCTTCTTTTGTCGAAGGTGTGGGCATCAAGCTCACGCCCAGGCACTACGCGTACCTGAAGATCAGCGAGGGCTGCAACCACCGGTGCACGTTCTGCATCATTCCCAGCATGCGCGGCGACCTGGTGTCGCGCCCGGTGGGTGATGTGCTCACCGAGGCGCAGCGGCTGTTCGAAGGCGGTGTGAAGGAGCTGCTGGTGGTGAGCCAGGACACCTCGGCCTACGGCGTCGACGTGAAGTACCGCACCGGCTTCTGGAACGGGGCACCGGTCAAGACCCGCATGCTTGACCTGGTGGCCCGGCTGGGCGAGATCGCCAAGCCCTTCGGCGCCTGGGTGCGGCTGCACTATGTCTACCCCTACCCGCATGTCGACGAGGTGGTGCCGCTGATGGCTGAGGGCCTGGTGCTGCCGTACCTCGATGTGCCGCTGCAGCATGCCCACCCCGACGTGCTCAAACGCATGAAGCGCCCGGCCAGCGGCGAGCGCAACCTGGAGCGCATCCTCAAGTGGCGCGAGATGTGCCCGGAGATCGTGGTGCGCTCCACCTTCATCGCCGGCTTCCCGGGCGAGACCGAGGCCGAGTTCGAGCACCTGCTCGGCTTCCTGCGCGAGGCGCAGATCGACCGCGCCGGCTGTTTCGCCTACTCGCCCGTGACCGGCGCCACCGCGAACGAGCTGCCCGGTGCCTTGCCCGCGGAGCTGCGCGAGGAGCGCCGCGCGCGTTTCATGGCGGTGGCCGAGCAGGTCTCGGCCGAACGGCTGCAGCGCCGCATCGGCGCCAGCATGCAGGTGCTGGTGGACAGCGCGCCGGCGATGGGCCGCAAGGGCGGCGTGGCGCGCAGTTATGCCGACGCACCCGAGATCGACGGCACGGTGCAGATCCTGCCGCCGGCCAAAGCCTCGAAGACGCTGAAGGTGGGCGAGTTCGCTCGCGTGCGCATCGTCGGCACGGCGGGGCATGATCTGGTGGGTGAACTGCTCTGAACGGTTGGTCATGGCCACGCAAGACAAGACCACCACGCTGATCCACCACCCGTACGCGCCACCGGCCGAGTTCGCGGCGCCGCAGCCGGGTGTGTTCAAGGCCTCGACGGTCTTCTTTCCGAACGTGGCCGCGTCGCGCGACCGACGCTGGATCGACAAGAGCGCCTACACCTACGGGCTGCACGGTACGCCCACCACCTTCACGCTGGAGGCGCGGCTGGCCACGCTGGAGGGCGCCCGCCACGTCATCCTGTGTCCCAGCGGGCTGGCGGCCATCACGCTGGTGGACATCGCGCTGCTCAAGGCCGGCGACGAGATGCTGCTGCCCGACAACGTCTACGGCCCCAGCCGCAGTTTTGCCCGGCATGAACTGGCCAGCTGGGGCATCACCCACCAGCTCTACGACCCGATGGACCCGGCCTCGCTGGCCACGGCGCTGTCACCCGCCGCCAAGCTGGTGTGGCTGGAAGCACCGGGCTCGGTGACGCTGGAATTCCCGGACCTGCGCGCCCTGGTTCGCCTGGTCCGTGCGCAGGCGCCGCAGGCGGTGATCGCGCTGGACAACACCTGGGGCGCCGGCGTGGCATTCAATGCCTTTGACCTGGGCGAAGGGTTGGCCGTGGACTGCACCGTACACGCGCTGACCAAGTACCCCTCGGGTGGCGGCGACGTGCTCATGGGCTCGGTGGCCTGCGCTGACAACGCGCTCTACCACCGCCTCACCTGGTGCCACAGCCGACTGGGCCACAACGTCGGCGTCAATGACGTCGAAGCGGTGCTGCGCAGCCTGCCGACGCTGACGCTGCGCTATGCCGCGCAAGATGCCGCCGGCCGCCGCGTGGCCGACTGGTGCGCGCTGCGGCCCGAGTTCGTGCGGGTGCTGCACCCGGCGCTGGCCGACTCACCCGGCCATGCGCACTGGGCCGCGCTATGTAGTGCGGCGGCCGGTCTGGTGACGGTGGAAGTGGACCCGCGCCATGCGCCCGAGCGTGTCGATGCCTTCGTCGATGCGCTGAAGCTGTTCCGCATCGGCTGGTCCTGGGGCGGGCCGGTGAGCCTGGTGGTGCCGTACCAGCCGGCCGAGATGCGCAGCCTGCACACGCCCTACCGCGGCACGCTGGTGCGGCTGTGCATCGGGCTGGAGGATGTGAACGACCTGCTGGCCGACCTGGATCAGGCGCTGGCGGTATTGCGCGATTGAGACCACCATGCCCAACAACGTTCAGCGAACCGATTTCGAGACCTGGTACGCCCAGCTGCGTGAATGCGCCGAAGAGCGCGACCTGGCTTGGACCGTGTGCAGCGACCCGGCGGCGCATCGCCCGGGATTTGACGCGGGGCTCAGCCCCGACGAGGAACTGATGGCACTGGCCGACATGGCCGAATGGCGCGGCTGCGGGTGCGGCGGCGGTTGAAGGCTGAGCGCCTCACGCCTTCGACGACACCTTGTGCCGCATCAGCCGGCCCTGCTCACGCTGCCAGTCGCGGTCTTTGAGCGTGTTGCGCTTGTCGTGCTCGGCCTTGCCCTTGGCCAGCGCCACGTCCACCTTGACGCGGCCGCCCTTGTAGTACATCGACAGCGGCACCAGTGTGTAGCCCTTTTGCTCCACCTTGCCGATCAGCCGGCGGATCTCGGCACCGTGCATCAGCAGCTTCTTGGTGCGGTCGGGTTCCGGGTTGACGTGGGTTGACGCGCTTCGCAGCGCGTTGATGCGCGCGCCGATCAGGAACAGCTCGCCGCCCTTGATCACCACATAGCCATCGGTAAGCTGCACCTGTCCGGCGCGGATGGCCTTGATCTCCCAGCCCGACAGCACGATGCCCGCTTCGAAGTGTTCCTCGATGAGGTAGTTGAAGCGGGCTTTCTTGTTCTCGGCGATGGACATGAATTCAGGTGGGGAGCGGCGTGGGGGCGGCGTGGAGGCTCACCCTACAATTTGGGCATTGTATGAAGCACGTCAAGAAGTCCGTCCTGCTCTGGTACTCGCCGCGAGAGATCTACGACCTCGTGGTGGACGTGCGGTCGTATCCGAAATTCCTGCCCTGGTGCCAGCGCGCCGAGGTACTGAGCGAGGACGAGCAGGCGATGACGGCCAAGCTGCACCTGTCGTATGCCGGCATCCGCCACGCCTTCACCACGCGCAACACGCACGTCGCCAACGAGCGCGTCACCATGACGCTGGTCGACGGGCCGTTTTCAATGCTCGACGGCGCCTGGCAGTTCACCGGCATCGGCACGCCGACAGCCTGCACGCCCGAAGCCGGCGCGCAGGCCTGCCGGGTCGAATTCGAGCTGCGCTACGCCTTCGCGAGCCGGCCGCTGGAGATGGTGGTCAGCCCGGTGTTCGACCGCATCGCCAACACCTTCGTCGATGCCTTCGTGGCGCGCGCAGAGCAGGTGCATGGCAAGCGTTGATGCCCGTGAGGCCCGTCAGGCCCGCGATAACGCTACCGGGCTGGTCAATGTCGAGCTGGCCTACAGCCCCGCGCCGAGGGTGGTGGACCTGCGTTCACTGAGGGTGCCGGCCGGCAGTTCGGTGCTGCAGGCGGTGCGCCAGAGCCGGCTGCTGGAGCAGCATCGCGAAATCGACCCGGCCGTGGCCGAGGTGGGGCTCTGGGGCCGACGCGTGGGCTGGCACGAAGCGCTGCGCGAGGGCGACCGCATCGAGATTTACCGGCCGTTGCGGGTCGACCCGAAGGAGGCGCGCCGCCAGCGCTACCGTGCCCAGGGCGAGCGGGGCCGGCGCCGGCCAGGGGTTGCTGCTGCGCCAAAGCCCTGAGTAACCGTCTTTCGAGTCAAGCGCCGTGAAGCGATTTATCCCAAGGAG
>JBDTQF010000141.1:0-10117 GCA_039932275.1 Burkholderiales bacterium | reverse complement strand
CTGGCCACGGCAGCCCCGGCCAGCAGTTCCCAGGCGCGCCCCAGCGGCGAGTAAAACGCCGCCGTCGGGTCGTGCGGCAACTGCACGACGTTCCAGACAAAGGAAGCCACGCACAGGAGCAGCGTGACCCACGCAATGGGCAGTCGGCTGCGCGCTGCCAACCACAGCAGCAAGGGCCACACGATGTAGAACTGCTCCTCAATGCCCAGCGACCAAAGGTGAAGCAGCGGCTTGGCTTCCGATGCCCGATCGAAGTAGCCCGCCTCGTTCCAGTACATCAGGTTGGCGACGAAGCCGGCACCCGCAGCCGTGTGCTTGCCGAGCTGTTGCAGCTCATCGCTCCACAGCAGGAACCACGCGGCGACCAAGGTGGCCAACAGCACCACGGTCAAAGCCGGGAAGATGCGCCGCACGCGCCGCGCATAAAACCGGGCGATTGAAAAACGGCCGAGGGACAGATCTCGCAGCAGGATGCCGGTGATCAGGTAGCCCGAGATGACGAAGAACACGTCCACCCCTACGAAGCCCCCGCGCACACCGAACGCGTGAAAACACACAACCGCCACCACCGCAAGGGCGCGCAGGCCGTCGATGTCGGGGCGGTAGTCGCCGGAGGCAACGGGGGGCGAAACGTCTGAGGTCATCAGGAATGGGCGAGCGGCCTGGCTGCGGCGCTGACAGCCTGTGCAGTGGGCCTGCGGCGGCGGGCGATTCTGCCATCCAAGGTGGCCCAGAACCGGGCGCTACACTTTCCCCGCCTCACGTGCAGCCCTCGCGGGCGCCGAACCTCTCATGCCCCGCATCACACTGGCCGTGATGGCCTACAAGCAGCAAGATTTCATCGCCGACGCGGTGCGCAGCGCATTGGCGCAGGCATGCGAACCCATCGAGATCCTGTTGTCCGACGACTGCTCACCGGACGGCACGCTTGGAATGATGCAGGCAATGGCATCGGCCTACCGCGGGCCGCACCAGGTGATCGTTCGCCGCAACGAGACCAACCTCGGCATCGGCGGCCACTACAACGAGATCATGCGGGCATCGAGCGGACAACTGCTGGTGCTGATGGCGGGCGATGACCTCTCCACATCCGATCGGGTGCACCGGCTGGCGCAGGCCTGGGACCAAGGCGGCGGCAAGGCCGACCTGCTGGCCAGCCACCTTCACGACATGTCATTCGACGGTCGAACCCTTGGCATGGTGAAGGTGGACGACTTGTCGCAGTGGCAGGACGTCCGGGATTGGGCTCGCCGCCGACCTTACGTGGTGGGCGCGGCCCACGCGGTGACGCGTCGCCTGTTCGACCGCTTCGGCCCGTTGTTGCCTGGGGTCTCCCATGAAGACCAGGTCAATACGCTGCGTGCCATTGCCTCAGGCGGTGCGTGCACGGTCGATGCGCCGCTGGTGCATTACCGCCGAGGAGGCATGTCGGGAGCGATCACGGATGCATCGCCCGCCGCCTTCCTGGCCCGCATGCGCCGGCGCAACGAGCTGCATCTGGCGCTGCATCGGCAATGGCTGGCCGATGCGCGGTTGCTCGGCTGCGAGGCGCTGGTCGCCAGGGCCTTCGCGCACGATCATGAACGGGAGCTCTTTATCCGCGCACAGGTGAACGCAACCAGCTGGGTCGACCGTTGGCAAGCAGTTCAGGCCCACCGTGATCTGCCTCTGGCCTGGCGTTTGCGGCGCACCATCTATCTGGGCGCACCTAGCTGGGCCTTGAAAGTGCAAGCCACCAAGGCTGTGATGGCGCGCAAGCGAGACCGATGAATCCCGACTCGGCCGGATAGATGCGACCTAAAATCACTTGCTACCTGGCAGCAATTCTCAGCAGCTGCCTTTCACATCCAACGGCCTAACCGCCACATCGCGCCATGGGCATTGCCGATTGCCGAGTCATCCAGCTCCCCAAGATCGCCGATCCACGCGGAAATCTCACTTTCGTCGAAGGCAGTGTGCACATCCCCTTCGACATATCGCGCGTGTATTACCTGTACGACGTCCCCGGCGGTTCGGAACGCGGCGGGCATGCGCACAAGGCGCTGCATCAACTGATCATTGCCATGTCGGGCAGCTTCGACATCGTCTTGAACGACGGCGCCGAACAGCAGCGATTCCACCTCAACCGCTCCTACTTCGGTTTGTACGTTTGTCCGATGATCTGGCGCGAACTGGACAACTTTTCGTCGGGCGCGGTTTGCATGGTGCTGGCGTCCAATCGCTACGACGAGGATGATTACTACCGGGACTACGCAGCGTTCCAGCGGGTGGTTTCCAAGAAGATCTGAGCGTCCCGCCCGGTCATGTCAGACATCGAATCGTCCGGAGCCGTCTTCATCCACCCTAGCGCGGACGTACAAACCCGTGCCATCGGTGGCGGTACCAAAGTATGGCAGTTCGTCGTGATCCTTGCCGGTGCGCGCATTGGCAGCGACTGCAACATCAACTGCCAGTGCTTCATTGAAAACGACGTTCAGGTCGGAGATCGAGTCACCATCAAACCCGGAGTTCAACTCTGGGATGGCTTGAGGCTCGGCGATGACGTGTTTATCGGTCCCAACGTGACCTTCACGAACGACAAGAGGCCACGGTCGAAACGTTATCCAGAAAGGTTCCCCAACACCGTGGTGGGTCGTGGCGCATCGATCGGCGCGAACAGCACCATCCTTCCGGGCATCACCATCGGTGCGGCCGCCATGGTCGGGGCCGGCAGTGTCGTGACGAAGGACGTGCCGGCAGGCGAGCTGTGGTTTGGCAACCCTGCCCGTCACCGTGGCCCGGCGCCGTGATGTTCAACCCGACCTTCCGAACGGAGCCTTGACGTGATTCCCTTCCTTGATCTCAAGGCTGTCAACCTGACACAGCGCGATGCGCTGATCGACGCCTTCACGCGTGTGCTCGACTCCGGCTGGTATGTGATGGGCCAGGAGCTGATCGAGTTCGAACGCGAGTACGCGCGGTACTGCGATGCAGCGCACTGTGTGGGCGTGGCCAACGGCCTGGACGCGCTGACACTCGCGCTGCACGCATTCGGCATCGGTCCCGGTGACGAAGTCATCGTGCCTGCCAACACCTACATCGCCACATGGCTGGCCGTGAGCCATGTGGGCGCGACGCCAGTACCGGTGGAGCCGGATGCACGCAGCTACAACATCGACCCCGCGCGCATCGAAGCCGCCATCACGCCGCGTACCCGTGCTGTGATGCCAGTGCACCTCTATGGCCAGAGTGCCGACCTCGATCCGATCCTTGCAATTGCGCGACGCCATGGCCTCAAGGTGATCGAAGACGCTGCGCAGGGGCACGGTGCCCGCTACAAGGGCCAAGTCCTGGGCGCACATGGCGACGCAGTCGCATGGAGCTTTTACCCGGGCAAGAACCTCGGTGCACTGGGGGACGGGGGCGCCGTCACGACAAACGATCCGGCGATCGATGAGCGGATTCGATTGCTGCGCAATTACGGCTCGAAGCTCAAATACCATCACGAAGTCGTCGGCTACAACTCCAGGCTCGACGAACTGCAAGCTGCTTTGCTCAGGGTGAAGCTCAGTCGCCTGGATGAACAGAACAATCACCGGCGCGCGGTCGCCAACCGCTATCTGGCCGGGCTGGCAGAGACATCGCTCGCACTGCCCCAGGTGCCGCCTTACGCCGAGCCCGTTTGGCATCTCTTCGTGGTCCGACATCCGGAGCGCGATCGGCTTGCACGGCAACTGGGCGAGGCAGGCATCGCCGTTGGTATCCATTACCCGGTCGCGCCTCATCTGCAGCCAGCCTACGCCGCGCTGGGCTGGACTGAACACTCCCTTCCCATCAGCGAGTTGCTTCACAGTGAGGTGCTGAGCCTGCCGATTGGCCCGACGGCAACCTTCGAGCAAGTCGACCAGGTCATCGATGCGTTGATCCGCCTCGCCTGAAGCGTGCGCACACCGTTTCTGGTCTGACGTCACCTGTCCACGATGGACTCCTTGCACCTTGCTCGGCCATCTCCCGTGACGTCGACCGGCTGGCGTGCCGACATCGATGGCCTGCGCGCAATCGCCGTGGTGTCGGTGGTGGTCTTTCACGCGTTCCCGACATGGGCACCGGGTGGCTTCGCCGGTGTCGACATCTTCTTCGTCATTTCGGGCTACCTGATCACCGGCATCCTGCTGGCCGAGCCGTCGGGTCACCGCGGATCGATGGCCCAGTTCTACACGCGACGGGCGCGGCGCCTGTTTCCAGCGCTGGCGGTCGTACTGGCCGTCACCACACTCAGCGCATTTGCCTTCGCACCGTCGAAGGTCATCATGCTGACGCTCAAGCACACGCTTGCAGGCGCACTGTCCGTGGCCAATGTCGTGTTGTGGCATGAAGCCGGTTATTTTGATGCGGCCTCGCACAGCAAACCCCTGTTGCATCTCTGGTCGCTCGGCGTCGAAGAGCAGTTTTATCTCGTGTGGCCCTGGGTCCTGTTGGTGCTGGGTCACCGGCGCCGATGGCTCGCCACGGCACTCATGCTCGCGATGACGCTGTCGTTTGCTGCGGCCGAGGTGCTGAACGTCAGCGATCCGGCCACGGCCTTCTATTCGCCGCTGACACGGCTGTGGGAGTTAGGGGCCGGGGCGTTCGCCGCGCTGCTCGTCGCACGCGGAATGACATCCGACAGGTTGGGGCCCGTTGAGCGGGCCGCATGGCTGTGTAGGGGTGGACTGTTGCTGGTCATGGCCTCGTTCTTCGTGTTGAACCAGACCCGACCCTTCCCTGGTCTGTGGGCGTTGCTGCCAGTGGTGGGGGCCACGCTGATCATCTGGAGCGGCACGCACCAAGCAGGCGATCGCGCAGTGGCTCCAAAGGCACTGACAAGCCGCGCCGCCGTCTACCTGGGCGCCATCAGCTACCCCTTGTATTTGTGGCATTGGCCCTTGCTCGCATTGCCTGTGGCCATCGGCGTGCGCCCTTCGGCGTCAATGAACTTTGTCCTCGTCGGTGCCGGCATGGTGCTGTCGGCGGCCACATACCACTGGGTGGAGTCGCCGATCCGACGCTCATCCAACCGACAGACAGCGCTGAAGGCCGCTTGTCTGCTGTTGGCTGGTGCCGTCGCACTGGCGTTTTTGCTGTGGATCCAGGAGCGACACCTTCTGGATTCACCAGCTCGCGCTCAGTTGAAGACCGCCCTCCAATGGCCACCAGAAGCGGCAAAGTCTTTCCCGTGCCCGTCTGGACTCTCAGGTGGAGAACCTTTGTTGGCCTACTGCCAACAATCGCGGGCCGAGCCACCGACCGCGGTCGTTTGGGGCGACAGTCACGCTGATCACCTGTTTCCCGGCCTGGCGACCATGGATGCAGACCGGTCCTGGTTGTTGATCGGCCACATGTCCTGTCCTCCTTTGGTCGGCATCGAGGTCAGTGCAGGGCAACCCGATTGCGCCGCAAGAACACGTAGGGCGCTGGCGTGGATCGAGCAACAACCGCAGGTGCATACCGTGGTGCTGGCAATGTTCGGCCAATACGGTTTGGACACCGACCTGGCCCTCGATCAACAAGACGGCATCGGCGGTCCGTCGCGGGCACGGATCAATGGCGCGATCGACCGGGCGACCAAGCAGCAGTTGATCGAAGAGGGGCTGACGGCCACAGTGACACGTTTGATCGAGGCCAACAAGAAGGTCGTAATCGCTTTTGACGTTCCGGAATTCCCTTTCGATCCCAGGACCTGTTACGAAACCCCACGCGTCATGCTCGTGAAGTCGAGGTGCGACGTGGCGTTGTCCGATGTCCTCCATCGCCAGGCCGCGCTGCGCAACATGGCTTCACGGCTCCAAAAGAGGCAACCGCAACTGGAGATCGTCGACCTGCTTCCACTCCTGTGCCACGCCGGCCGATGCGCGGTGGGGACTGTCGAACAACCCCTGTACCGCGATTCGCACCATCTCAGCCGAGCCGGCAGCTTGAGGGTCGCGAGTCGTGTGCTCGCCCACGAGCGCCTCGCTGCAACAGGTTGGTGAACAAACCGCTCGTGTGATTGAGAACCTGCGACGCCTTGCATGAACGATCTTCGGCATCGTTCGCTACTGACGGTGTAAGGCCCGCTCCCACTGGCACGACCAACCCTGCAGCCGCCCATGGCCGAGCGGCCTGCATAAGGAAACCGCAGTGGCCGGCCCGGCCGGTGCAGCTGCCGCAGTCGACGGCGGGGCACCAGCCTGCAGCGCCCAGACCACATGCGAACTGCTGCTGAGCGCCTATGCCGGCATGGCGGCGTACGTGGTGTTCAAGGCCTGCGAGATCCGCCTGGTGCAGTGGCTAGTTAGGCCGCGCCGGTCGGTGGCGCGGACGGCGCGGCCGGCGGTGCGTGTTCGAACCGCGCCAGCGCCGGGTCGAGGCTGGCCCAGCGCGGCGCGCTGGCCGCCCAGATGTGCGCCGCCGGCCGCACCGACGAAGGCTCGTCCAGCGTGCCCAGGCGCACCACCGTCAGGCCGGGGCGGCCGCTGGAATCGGAGAACAACTGGGTGCCGCACTGCGGGCAAAAGCGCCGGGTCACCTGGTTGCCGCTGTCAGCCGGCTTCACGTACTGGGCCACCTGGCCGGTGATCTCGATGGCCGCGCTGGGGAAAATCACGTTCGCGGTGCCGTTGCCCGCCAGCCGCTGGCAGTCACGGCACCAGCAATATCGCGATGGGCCCGCCTCGGCCGCGATGCGAAAGCGGACCTGGCCGCACAGACAGCCGCCGGTGTGAAGGGTTGTCATGTGAAGCCTCACGCTTACAGCAGCTCCTTCGGAATGTTGCCGCCGTTGGCAGCCAGCTTCTGCAGCACCGTCTTGTGCAGCCACATGTTCATCTGTGCCGAGTCGCCCATCTTCTCGGCCGGGCAGCCCAGTTCGACGGCCAGCGCCTTGCGCGTGTCGAGACTGCTCTCCAGATCGAGCAGCTTCAGCAGGTCGACGATCGATGTCTTCCAGTTCAGCTTCTGCGAGTTGGCGGCGGCCAGGCCGTCCAGCTTGGCCACCACATCCACTTCGGAAATGGGCGTGGGCGCGGCAGCGGCGGGCCCCGCCGACGTGGCCGCGGGTGCCTGGGTGGGTGTCGCCGCAGCGGGGTCGTCTTTGTGGCCGAAGCCCAACTTATTGAGGATCGTGCTGAACAAGCTCATGAGGTGTTCCTCCGCCCATGCGGAGCGCAGACCATTCCGCGCTTGCCGCTTTGACAGTCTATGCGGCAAAGGGTGGCTCCCCGAGAAGGCGTCACGCGGGAAATGTCCTACACCAGGAAGCGCGTTTGCTTGACCCCCCGGCCAGCGCTACGGGTGCTGAATGGTCATGAACACATGCTCCCCAGGAGACCCGCATGACATTGCACATGAGCCCATTCGGCGAACGGTCGTTGACGGTTGTGGCCGCGAGCTTCGCCGACCGCCAGGCCGCTGAGCTGGCCGCCCGCACCTTGACGCAAGACAACCCCGCCCTGGAGGGCGAAGTCACCGTCATCCCACCCGGCGACCCGCTGCTAGACCGCAAGCTTGAACCTGAACAAGCCGGCATCTGGCGCACCCTGGTGCGCAGCCACCTGGTGTTCGGCGTCGCCGGGGGGTTGGTGGGCATGGTGGCGGGGCTCATCGCCATCGTCGCCTGGCCGGCCGCGGCCTTGGCGCCGGTCTACACCATCCTGTTCACCGGCGCGTTCGGCGCGTTCTTCGGGCTGATCGGTGCCGGCCTGCTCACCCTGCGGCCCGACCACGGCTACGTGATCCGCAAGGTACAGGAGTTCTCGGCCCACGGCCGATGGGCTGTCATCGCCCGGCCGCTGAACGAAGCGTGCTCGAAGGCGGCCTATGCGACCCTGATGAACCTTGGGTCTGGTGCGGTGCGGTCGTTCTAGCAGGCCCGCACCACAGACCCTAGTTCCACCGCGGCTGGGTGATCAACAGCAGCAAGATGAACACGTCGGTGATGGGTTGGGTTGGGGTGCGGTGCTGCTTCAGGCTGGCACCGGCGAGGCGTGGTGGCTGGCCACCTTCCACTTGCCGTTTTCGAGGGTCAGTGTCTGCGTCAGCCGCATCGGGCGCGTCACGTCGTCGACGGTAAACACCGCGATGCAGGCCAGGTGGACGGCGCCAGGCCCAAGCCGACGAGCCAGGACGTTGTCGAACCGCACAGCGCAGTGCCGGCGCGCGGCAAGCGTGGCGAAGTACTCCAGCACGCCCGCTGTGCCGACGTAGACGCAGGGGCGACCGCCATAGTGCAGGCAGTCCTCGGCGTACAGCGCGGCCATGGCCTGCGGCTCACCAGTGGCATAGGCCTCGCGCCAGTGATCCAGCACGGCCAGGGCGATGGGCAGGGCATCGTTGTCGGTCTTCACGGACGTCGTCGGCGGAGTGGAGTCAAACGGCTTGTATCACGTCGATCCGCAGGAGGAACTGCCCGGCCAGCTCGACGCAGCCCACCATCCAAAGGTTCTTGCCGCCGGCTGTGACGCACCTGGCCACTTGCCCAGGCCGAAGGTCGCACGCACGAAGCGCAGGTCGGCGCGGGCAGCGGCGGGCCAGTAGCGGTGGCATATGTCGGAACCTGGACGAATATCTGCAAAAAACGCGCGCCAACGCTGCTGTTCGTCAGTGCAGGTCTAGCGGTGATCGTGTCAGTATCGAACGGCCGTTTGCCACATGCTGATTGCCGTGCACAAGAACCCACGACCACGCCTGCGACCCGCGCGGCGGCCCGGAAATCGACGGGCAGCGAAATCCAGAAACCCCTCGAAGGCCATGCATGCCGATTCAACAAGCAGCACAAAGTAGCCCACGAAATTGCGCTGAGCGCTGGTCGCAGCTCGGGGCTTCCATCGTCCTGCTCGCCCTTGCGCTGCATGTCGCCGGAGCCCGCGCCGACGACGCCGCGCCGTCGATGTTTTCGCTCAGCGGCTTCGGTACCCTGGGTGTGGTCCGCTCCAGCGACAAGGAGGCTGACTTCGCCCCCAACGCCTACCAACCCAAAGGACCCGGCTTCAGCCGCCGCTGGAGCGCGACGCCGGACAGCAAGCTGGGCGCGCAAGTCACCGCCAATTTCAGCGACAAACTCTCGGCGACGGTGCAAGTCGTGTCGCAATACCAATATGACGAGACCTTCACCCCCTATGTCGAATGGGCCAACATCAAGTACCAGATCACGCCGGATTTCAGTGTCCGCGCGGGAAGAATCGCGCTGCCGACCTTAATGTATTCTGATTCGGTGAATGTCGGCTACGCCCTGCCTTTCGTGCGACTCCCGATCGAAGTTAGCGGCCAGCTTCCCGTCACCCACAGCGATGGCGTCGATACTTCCTATCGGTTCCGTGTAGGCGAAGTGACGAACACGGTACAGGCCTTTGCGGGCAACTACGATGCAAAAGTGCCAAGCCCCTATACCGAATTCAACATCAGGAAATTGCGGGGGATTGTCGATACCATCGAATATGGCGACTTGACGTTGCGTGCCAGCTATCAAAAGCTGCACTACAGTTTTCTTCCTGTCAACGTCAACGCTTTCCAGCAGATCATGGCGCTCGGGGCGAGCTACGATCCGGGCCCATGGTTTGTATCCGCGGAACGCGTCAGGGCGCCGGACTCCAACTTGGGCCTTTTCTACGGCTGGTATGCCGTGAGCGGCGTTCGCGCCGACAAATTCACGCCCTATCTCGGCTATGCCCGCACGTACATGACCAATGTCGGCTCGCTGGGCTTTCCTCCCTTCATCAACCAGGATACGGCTACCGCGGGGCTACGCTGGGACTTCAGGAGAAACACCAGTCTCAAAGTGCAGTTCGACCACACCCAGCGCCACGGCGGTTGGAATGTCTATTTCCTCAACCAGCAACCGGCCTTCAAGGCTGACGGCGCGGTCAACCTGTTCAGCCTCGCCGTAGATTTCGTCTTCTGATGGACCTGCCATGCGCCTCACGAAATTTGTTTTCCTCATTGTCCTGGGTTTTCCCTTGGGTCTGGGCGCAAATACCGCAACGGCCGATGTCGTGGCGGTGGTCTCGGCCAAGAGTACCGTGGCCACCCTCAGCAGTATGCAGGCCACGGATATTTTCCTCGGCAAGACAAGCCGCTTTCCCGATGGCAGCCCAGCCGTGGCTATCGACCAGCCTGAAGGTTC
>JBDTQF010000140.1:0-10244 GCA_039932275.1 Burkholderiales bacterium | reverse complement strand
GGTAGAAGTCGTACCACTCGAACACCGTGCCGAGCGACGAGGCGAAGATGACCTTTCTCTCTTCGCCCGTCATCGGGGACCGGGCGGGCCGGGCGTTGGCGGGAATGCTGGACATGGACATGTCTCCTCTTGGTGGAGCACCGCACGACAGCGGCGCATGAGGAGGACTGTCGGCACAGGCACTGACCTTGTGCTGACGCTCGGCCAACACCGGCTGACAAACTCAGCAACAACCCGACCCGCATGTTTCGCAATGCGGCATTTCGGCGGCTTTTCACAGCATCTAAGGGTTAATACCTCCGCAGGCTGTCGACGTCAGTGCCATTTCTCGGGCGGCGCGCGCCGGGCCAGCGCCCGCTCTTCGGTGGTCTGGGCCACCTTGTCGCGCACATACAGCGGCAACGCATCGGCCGGGTCGCCGCCTTCACCGCGCAGCCAGGCCGACCGCGCCAACGCCGCCAGCGCGGCCCCGTCGGGCTCGGCCTGCGGCCACAGCGAGACCGTGTCGAGTCCGGTGAGCCCGGCCGCCATGTCGGGGTAGGCGCGCAGGGCATTGCCGGCCAGCGGCGCCGGCCGCGCGGCCACCGCCGCCACCAGTGCCTGCGGCGTGTACAGCGCCGGGCCTTGCAGGCAGCGCCAGGGCGGCGTCGGTGAGTCGTCGGCAGGCGACGCATCACACTCGTACAGCGCGGCGTAGATCTCGCCCATGCGGGCATCCAGCGCCGCCCAGACCCGCAGGCCGGGCGCCCCCTGCCGGCGCGCGGCCTGCGCCACCGCGGCGAGCGTGCCGAGCGCGATCACCGGCTTGCCGGCCCCGACCGCCAAGCCCTGCGCCACCGAACAAGCGGTGCGCAAGCCAGTGAAGGCACCGGGCCCGCGGCCGTAAGCCACGGCATCCAGGTCCTGCAGCGTGAAACCGGCCTCGGCCAGCAGCGCCTGCACCGCCGCCAGCAGGCTGGCCGACGCCGCAGCGCCGCCGGGCAGCCGGCGCACCCACACCCGATGACCCACCGTGGCGGCCAGGTGCAGGGTGTCGGTGGCAGCGTCGAAGGCTAGCAGGCGAGAGGTCATGGCAGCGGCAAAGAAGGAGCGGCAGTGTAGCCAGCGGTCCGGCTGGCGCGGTCGTCTCCACCAGCGGGGCTCCGTATCATGCCCCGTCACCTGTCCCGCGTATCCCGCCTGTCCCGCCCCCTTTGCCACTGGGTCCACCGTGCGCCTGTCGCTTCGATCCTTGTTCGCCTGCATGCTGGCCTTGACCGGTGTCTGCAGCTCGGCCCAGACCGCTTTACCGCTGCCCATCCGGCTGGCCCTGGCGCGGGCCGATCTCGACCCCCAGAGCCTGGCGCTGTGGATCGCCCCCGTCGACGCTGGCGCGCCGCGCCTGGCCCACCAGCCGGATGCGCTGCTCAACCCCGCGTCGGTGATCAAGCTGGTCACCTCGGCGGCGGCGCTGGACCAGCTCGGGCCCAGCTACGCCTGGACCACGCCGGTCATCTTTGGCGGCAAGGTGGAGGCGGGCGTGCTCAAGGGCGACCTGGTGATCGAAGGCCGCGGCGACCCCAAGCTGGTGACCGAGCGGCTGTGGCTGCTGCTGCGCCGGGTGCAGGCGCTGGGTGTGCGCAGCATCAGCGGCGACATCGTGCTCGACCGGCGCGCCTTCCAGGTCCCCGAGGTCGACCCCGGCAGCTTCGACGGCGAGCGCCACCGGCCCTACAACGTGCGGCCCGACGCGCTGTCGGTCAACTACAAGTCGCTGCTGATCACCCTGCGGCCCGAGCCGGGGCGCGGGGTGGCGCTGGTCAGCGTCGAGCCCGCGCTGGCCGGTCTGGCAGCGCCGCTGGAGGTGCGGCTGACCGACGGGCCCTGCAACGACTGGCGCGCCGGCCTGCAGGCCGATTTCAGCGACCCGGCGCAGTTGCGCTTGGCCGGCCGCTTCCCGGCCAGCTGTGGCGAGAAAACCTGGCCGGTGGCACCGGCCGCGCCGGAGCGCTTCAACGCCCGTGCCATCGAGGCGATGTGGCGCGACATCGGCGGCCAGCTCGGTGGGCGGGTGCGCGATGGCGTGCGGCCGCAAGGCGTGCTGGCCACCTTCGAATTCACCTCGCCCAGCCTGGCCGAGGTGCTGCGCGACATCAACAAGTACAGCAACAACGTGATGGCGCAGCAGCTGTTCCTCACCTTGTCGCTGGCCCAGCGCGGGCTGGGCACCTGGGAAGGCTCGCGCGAGCTCACGCTGGCGCGGGTGCAGGAGCGTGCCGGCTGCGGCGCGGGGGAGCTGCGGCTCGACAACGGCTCGGGCCTGTCGCGCGACGAGCGCCTGACCGCGCGCTGCCTGGGCCGCGTGCTGCAGTGGGCCTGGGCCAGCCCGTGGATGCCGGAGTACCTGGCCTCACTGCCCATTGCTGGTGAGCACACCGCGCGGCGCGCCACCGCCGCGGCCGGCCGGGCCCACCTGAAAACCGGCTCGCTGAACAACGTGGCCGCACTGGCCGGTTATGTGGATGCCGCGTCAGGGCGGCGCTACGTGCTGGTGGCGGTGATCAACCACCCGCGCGCCGGCAGCGACGAGGCCCGGGCGCTGCTCGACGCGGTGCTGCGCTGGACCGTCGAAGACGGTGCCGAGCCGGCCGCGCGGCCCTGAGCTCGCAGCAGGCGATCAGAACGGGTTGTTGCGCGCGATGCGGTCGGCTTCGGCGCCGATCTGCGCCTGCACCGTCGGACCGAAGTGCGTCGGGCCGGCCCAGAAGTAGGTGTAGACGCTGACCACGTTGCTGCTGTTGATCACCACCGAATCCGCGACCAGATCGAAGGGAACCACCGGGCTGACCGCTGTATTCACTCGCGACGTGCAGTTCGGCAACGCTGCCACGCAGGCCGCCACCGAGTTGTTGATGATGCCGTAGCCGTTTGGAATGACCCGGAGGTTCGCCACCGCGTTGGCGATGACGGCCGCGCGGACCAACCCCACGTAGTAGCCGTTGTTCGACAGCTGCAGGTCGAGCTGCTTGTTGAATTCAGTGGTCAGATCGGATAGCAACTGTTGCCGCAGCAGACAGGTGGTGATCACGCCACCCAGCGACGCCGGGTCGCACGGCGTCAGGCCGACATCGGGCACCGTGGCCACCAGCACACGGCCGCCGTTGCCGTTGTTCGTCACGTTGCTGATCGCCGTCGCCAGGTTGCCGGCCAGTGGGCCCATGCGGGCCACCGTGGTCGCACGATCGGCACCAGCGACCACCGCGTTGTAGGCGTCCAGGATGTCCCACTGACCCGCCATCACGGTCACCAGCGTCTTCGTCGTGAAGCCGGGGCTGGCGGCATAGGCATTCATCTTCGTGACGACGCTGGCAACGCGGTCACCCGCGGCGGCCTGCACGAAGGCCGTGGGCGTCGCCGCCGGGTTGGCCAGGGTGCATTGAGCGAATATCAGGCCGAAGCTGTTGGCCACGTACTGCGGCCACACCGGGTTCAGTCGGCAGTCCTGCCGGCTGTTGGTGGCGTCCCAGTAGTTGACCGTGTACTTCAGGCCATTGCCGGCCGTGGCGCCGGTCGCGGTGTCGGTAATGACGCTGTTCTCGTCGCCGAACACCACCAGGCTGGTGGGTGCGAAGGTAGAGACCCGGGTCGCACCGCCGCAGGAGGCCAGCAAGGCGCCGATGACCAGCGCGGGGCTCACACGGGTAAAGAAGCGGGCAGACAGACTGACGAGGCTCATCAAAACTCCAGGTGGTCGGCCCCTGCCTTCGGGGCCCGACATGATTCGTTCATCGCTCAGGGGTGGCAGCAGCCGCGCGTTGCAGGCGATCCCGCACGCCCTCCCAGGCGCTGTCGCGCGCGGGCGGCTCTTCGACCCAGACGAGGGCGGCACCCTGCGCATCAAATTCGCGCAGCGCACCGAACAATTCCTGCGCCGCCGCCGCCGCATCCTCCGGCATGCGCCGATACAGCACCCCAGCGGGGGCGGCGACGGTGCGGGAATATACAGCCAGCACTTTGCTGCTTTGCTGCGCGGTGTTACCACCGGTGGCCTGTGCGTCGGTCCAGACCTGCAAGGCTTGGCGCAGCGCTGCAGCGGACATCAGGTGCAGCGCGGCCTGCGGCGCGTAGTGGGCAAGCAGCGTGCCGGGTGCCTTGGGCGCGGCGGCATCCGGCGCCCGCAGCGGCTCGCCCGCCGCGGCCTCGATGTCTTCCCGCGACAGGCTGCCCGGGCGCAGCAGCACCGGATGGCCGCGCGAGCAATCGACGATGGCCGACTCGATGCCCACGGCGCAGGCGCCACCATCGAGCACCAGCAGATCGAGCGCCGGGAATTCGGCCATCACATGCGCGGCCGTGGTGGGGCTGACCCGGCCGAAGCGGTTGGCGCTGGGTGCCGCCACCCCGGCCACGCCCGCCGCGGCCGCCGCACGCAGCAGCGCCTGCGCCACCGGGTGGGCGGGGCAGCGCAGGCCCACCGTGGCCTGGCCGCCGGCCGCGGCCGCGGCCATCTCCGCACGGCGCGGCACGATCACCGTCAGCGGGCCGGGCCAGAAAGCCGCCATCAGGCGTTCGGCCACCGGCGGCAGGTCGGCCGCAAAAGCCCGGGCCGCTGCGGCGTCGGCCACGTGCACGATCAGCGGGTGGTCGCTGGGCCGGCCCTTGGCCGCAAAGATGCCGGCCACGGCCGCAGCGTCGTCGGCACGGGCGCCCAGGCCGTAGACGGTTTCGGTGGGGAAGGCCACCAGCGCGCCGGCCGCCAGGCGCTGCGCCGCGGCGGTGATGGCCGCCAAGTCGGGCGGCAATTGCCGCACATCCTTCAGCACCGGCACGGCCTGCCCTTCAAAACGGCGCCAGCCCCAGCAGGGCACAGGCCTGCAGCGCGGTGGCGCGCGCCGCGTCGGCGGTGGCGGCCGTGAGGGTCAGGTGGCCCATCTTTCGGCCACGCCGCGCCTCGTGTTTGCCATACAGGTGCAGGTGCACACCGGGCAGGGCCAACACGGCCGCCCAGGCGGGCGGGCGGGCGGCGCCGGTGGCGTCGTCGAACCACAGGTCGCCGAGCAGGTTGAGCATCACGCTGGGCGAATGCAGCCGCGGTGGCGCCAGCGGCAGGCCGGCCAGCGCCCGCACCTGCAGGTCGAACTGTGAGGTGTCGCAGCCATCGATGGTGTAGTGGCCGGAGTTGTGCGGGCGCGGCGCCATTTCATTGGCCACCAGGCACGGGCCCCTGTGCTCGCCCCGGTCGTCTCGTCCATCATCCACGACGAAGAACTCGACACACAGCACGCCCACATACCCCAGCCCGCTGACCAGCCGCTCGGCCGCCGCCGCGGCCTGGGCCTGCAGCGCGGGCGTGGCCGCCGGCGCGGGCACGGTGGTGACGGCCAGGATGCCGTCGCGGTGCAGGTTCTGCTGCAGCGGGTAGTGCACCACCTCGCCGCGGGCATTGCGCGCCACGATCAGGCTGAGCTCGAAGGCCAGCGGCAAGCGCTGCTCCAGCAGGCAGGGCACACGCTGCAGCGCCGCCCAGGCCCGGGCCAGTTCGGTGCGGTCGGCCACCCGCACCTGGCCCTTGCCGTCGTAGCCCATGCGGTTGGTCTTGAGGATGCCGGGCAGCAGGCTGTCCGGCACCGACGCGAGCTGATCCGCCGTCTCGATCAACGCATGCGCGGCACACGGCACGCCGCAGGCCACGAAATGCGCCTTCTCGGCCGCGCGGTCCTGGCACACCGCCACCGCGGCTGCCGCGGGTGCCACCGGCCGGGCCAGCGCCAGGCGCTGCAGCGCCGCCGCCGGCACGTTCTCAAACTCGGTGGTGATGGCGTCGGCCTCGGCGGCCAGCTCAGCCAGGCCGGCGTCGTCGAGGTAATCGGTGCAGATGTGGAGGTGGGCGATCAAGCCGGCCGGGCTGCCCGGGTCGGGGTCGAGCACCGCGGTGCGGTAGCCCATGGCCTGCGCCGCCTGCACGAACATGCGGCCGAGCTGGCCACCGCCCATCACGCCCAGCGTGACTGGCCGGCCAGCAGTGTTCAATGCGCCCGGCAGGAGCACCGGGTGGGCGGCACCTGCTGGCGTCATCAGGGCTCCAATTTCATGGCCCGGGCGGCATCGGTCTGGCGCTGCCGGAAGGCGTCGAGCTGGTCGCGCAGCGCCGTGTCCTCGTTGGCCAGCATGGCCACTGCGAACAGCGCGGCGTTGGCAGCCCCCGCAGCGCCGATGGCGAAGGTGGCCACCGGGATGCCCCTGGGCATCTGCACGATCGAGTGCAGCGAATCGACGCCCTGCAGGTGTTTGCCGGCCACCGGCACCCCCAGCACCGGCACGGTGGTCTTGGCCGCCAGCATGCCGGGCAGGTGGGCGGCGCCGCCGGCGCCGGCGATGATGGCCGCCAAGCCGCGGTCGCGAGCGGCTTCGGCATACGCGAACATGTCGTCGGGCATGCGGTGGGCCGAGACCACCCGGGCTTCAAAAGGCACGCCGAACTCGGCGAGAATCTGGGCCGCGTTCTTCATGGTGTCCCAGTCGCTGGACGACCCCATGACGATGCCAACCCGCGGCGGTGCGCTGTTCACGGCCAGCTCCTGTCAGGCAAAACGGCGATTGTAGGTGGGTGCACCAGGCGCTTGAGTCCGGCGGGCCAGGCCCCATCTGCACGCCGCGGGCGCGCCACGCGCCACAATGCCCGCTCACCCAAGAGCCCCGCCCGCAGCGAGCGGCTTGCACCGAGCCTCTACCGAGGATGCGCGAATGATCGACATCACCCTAGAAAATTTCCAGACCGACCTGATCGACGCCTCACTGCAACAGCCGGTGCTGCTCGACATCTGGGCGCCCTGGTGCGGCCCCTGCAAGCAGCTCGGCCCGGTGCTGGAGCGCTTGGAAACGCTGTACGAAGGCCGCTTCGTGCTGGCCAAGCTCGACAGCGATGCCCAGCCCGAGATCGCCGGCCAGCTCAGCAAGATGTTCGGCGTGCGCTCCATTCCCTTCTGCGTGATGTTCGCGCAGGGCCAGCCGGTGGACGGCTTCGTCGGCGCGCAGCCCGAGGCGCAGATCCGCGAGTTCCTCGACAAGCACGTGCCCAGCGAAGCCGAGTTCGAGGCGGCGGCCGAAACCGAAGAGGCCGAAGCCCTGGCCGAAGAAGGCGATACCGATGCCGCGCTCGGCAAGCTGCAGGAGGCGGTGGCCATCGACCCCGCCAACGACACGGCGCGCGCCGACTACCTCAAGCTGCTGCTGCAGCTGGGCCGCGTGACTGACGCCCGCCGCATCTATGAGCCGGTGGCCGGCAAGATGCTGCTCGACAGCCGGCTGACCGCGCTGGGCACCTGGCTGGCCGCCTGCGAGGCCGCCCCGCAGGCCCGGCCGATGGACGCGCTCGACGCCGCCATCGCCGCCAACAAGCGCGACTTCGCCGCCCGCTTCGAGCGCGCCCAGGTGCTGCTGGCGCACCAGCAGCACACCGACGCACTCGACGAGCTGCTGGAGATCCTGATGCGCGACAAAGCCTGGTCCGACAGCCTGGCACGCAAGACCTATGTGGCCATCCTGGATCTGATGGTCAAGCCTGCGCCCAGGGTCGCAGCCGAGGCCAAGGGCACGCTGGAGCTCACCGGCAAGGCCGCGGTGACCGGCGGCGACCCGGTGATCGACCAGTACCGCCGCCGGCTCAGCATGGTGCTGTTCTAGCCAGCGTCAGGACCCGCACGGGTCAAGCCAGCGATTCCAGCCCAGCAGCCTGCAGCATCTGCAGTAGCGCGTCGCAGCGCTGGTGATGGCGGGTCCATTCCGCCACGCCCTGCTCGGCATGGCGGCGGGCGTCATCGGGCAGGCCCAGCGGCGCGAATACGCGCGCCAACAGCGCGTGCGCCACGGCGCGTTCCTCACCCTCGCTCGACCAGGCCAGCGCCGACGCTGCGGTGCGTGCAGCCCGCAGCGCCTCATCGCCGCGGCCGAGCTGGGTCAGGCACCAGGCCCGGTCGGACTGGTACAGCGCCTCGGAAATCGACAGGCCCTCGGCCAGCGCCCGGCTCAGCTGCGCGTCGTACAGCGACAGCGCATCGGCATAGCGGCTGCTGGCGCTGAGCACCAGCGCACGCTGCATCACCGAATGCGCCGACAGCGCATAGGTGCGGGTGCTCTGGTCGAGAAAGGCCGACGACTCGGTGCCGATCAACGCCCGCCGCGCCGCAGCTTCGTCGAGCTCGCCGAACATCTCATCGAGCCGCACCTGCATCACCCGCAGCGCGGCCAGGTTGTAGGTGATCGAGCTGAGCGTCGCGCCGTCACCCTCGGTCATCGCATGCTCGCGGGCCTGCCGGTACCAGGGCTGCGCCAGGTTCTCGCGCCCGGCAAAGTGGTAGGCCCCGGCCAGCACGAGGGCCGCGCGTGAGCGGGCGGAATGGTGGTCCGGCGCGGCAGTGCGCAGCGCCACGCGCAGGTGCTCGACCGTGGCGGCGTAGTCCTGCGCACGGAAGTCCAGGTGGGCACACCAGGCTGCGGCCAACGCCTGGATGCGCGGCGCCTTGGCCGACTGAGCCAGCGCATAGGCCTTGAGCACGCGGTCGCGCGAGCGCTGGCCGAGGTTGTCGAAAAAGTCCGACAGGCCCTCGCCCAGCCACAGCCAGGCATTGAGCGCCGGGTTGGTATGGGCCTCTGGCAGCGCGCGCAGCACGGCCATTTCCTTGTTGGCCCGCTCGCCCTCGCCCAGGCGCGCCAGCAGCACCGCACGCTCGGCCCGCAGGAAGGGAATCTCGCGCGGGATGCGGCCCTGGGCAATGCCGCGCTCAAGCCGGTCGAGAAGGTGCTGCATGGTGTTCGGGAGAGCGGGCGGGCGGGGCAGGGCGGGCACGGTCCTGCGGGCCGGCTCAGCCCATCAGCCGATCGAGGGCTTCGCGGTATTTCGCAGCCGTCTGGTTGATCACTTCGGCCGGCAGCGCCGGTGCCGGCGCCTGCTTGTTCCAGGGCCGGCCATCCAGCGTGGCGGTTTCCAGCCAGTCGCGCACGAACTGCTTGTCGAAGCTGGGCGGGTTCTGGCCCCGCGCGAAGGCCTGCTCGTACTGCTCCACCGGCCAGTAGCGCGACGAATCGGGCGTGAGCACCTCGTCCATCAACGTCAGCACACCCTGCTCGTCCAGGCCGAACTCGAACTTGGTGTCGGCAATGATGATGCCGCGGGTCAGTGCGAAGTTGGCCGCGGTCTGGTACAGGCGGATCGAGGTATCGCGGATCTTGCGCGCCAGGCTGGCGCCGATGATCTCGGCCATGCGCTCGAAGTCGATGTTCTCGTCATGGTCGCCCATCTCGGCCTTGGTGGCCGGCGTGAAGATGGGTTCGGGCAACCGGCTGGCATTGCGCAGCCCCGGCGGCAACGGCACGCCGCACACTGATTGCGATTGACCGTATTCCTTCCAGCCGCTGCCCGCCAGGTAACCGCGCACCACGGCCTCGACCGGCAGTGGCTTGAGGCGCTTGACCAGCATCGAGCGGCCCCGCACCTGCTCAACCTCATCCGCTGCCACGACGGATTCGGGGTCATCGCCGGTCAGGTGGTTGGGGATGATGTGGCCCAGCCTGGCGAACCAGAACAGCGACATGCGGGTCAGCAACTCGCCCTTGCCCGGAATGGGCTCGCCCATGATGACGTCGAAGGCCGAGAGCCGGTCGGTGGCCACCATCAGCAGCCGATCAGTGCCGACAGCATAGTTCTCACGCACCTTGCCGCTGGACAGGAGCTTCAGGGAATGGAGCGACGAGCGCGTCAACGAGAGCATGGTCTGAACTTGGGAAGACGTTGGCCGGCCCATGACGGCAAAGAGATCCGGACGGATCCAATCTCTGCGAACAATGTCACGGATTGTAAAGGGCCGATCACCATTGACCGGCCCCAGAAAAGCACAAACCCGGCCGGGGCCGGGTCTGCGGATCCTAGCAAGGAGGTTCAGCGCCCGCCGGGCCGCCCCAAGGGCGCTGAAGCCCCCGCGTGGGAGCTCCTCAAACCACGGTTTGCGCCAGCTCGCCGCGGCTGTACTTCTGCGCCATGGCGTCCAGCGGCACGCCCTTGATCTTGCCGGCTTGGCCTTCACAACCAAATTCCAGGTAGCGCTGCTTGCACACCCGGTAGGCCGCTTCGCGGGCCGGCTTGAGCCATTCGCGCGCATCGAACTTGTCGGGGTTCTCGGCCATGAACTTGCGCACCGCACCGGTCATGGCCATGCGGATGTCGGTGTCGATGTTGATCTTGCGCACGCCGTGCTTGATGGCCTCCTGGA
>JBDTQF010000139.1:0-10274 GCA_039932275.1 Burkholderiales bacterium | reverse complement strand
GATGCACGTGCACACCACGCCGACGATGGCGGTGTGCTGCCTCGACGAAGGCCTGAGCTACACCAACTTCTATGCCGCGCAGCTGTTCGGCAAGGTCGCGTACCACGAGTTCGAGGGCATCACGGTGCACGCCGACGAAGGCGCGCGCATCCTCGACAGCGCCGGCGCCAAACCGGTCCTGTTGCTGCGCAACCACGGGCCGGTCACGATCGGCCACACGCTGCCGCAGTGCCTGAGCCTGATGTGGCTGCTCAACCGCGCCTGCGAGGTGCAGATGGCAACCCTGGCGATGGGCAAGCCGCGCGCGATCGCGCAGCCGGTGCTCGAAGGCTGCGTGCGCGACTCGCTGAACTTCAACCCCAAGTACGGCGCGGGGCAGGACGCATTCGACGCGCTGCAACGCATCGTCGACCGCATCGACCCGACCTACCGGGGTTGAGATTCATGCTCAATCGCCAGTCGTGCAACCTCCATCGTCCGGAGCCGCCGTGGATTCATCGGGCACGCTTCGTCAAGTCCTGGTTCACTTGCATGCGGGGCGGTGGATCGGCGGTTAGCGCGGCCTCAAGGCCCTCTTGCTTCGCAGCGGCCAGATGAGCACGATCACCTGATCGAGCACGGCATCAACGCCAACCTGCTGTTCGGCTGGCGTCGCAAGCACCTCGACACGTTGCCGCAAGGCACCGGTGCCGCGGTTTGCCGACCGGCCGCAGTGTTGCTGCCGGTGCGCACCAAGGCCTTGGCCAGCGGCACCGGCGACTGCCCGGCGAGCTCGGCTTTGATCAACGTCTCGACCACGTCCACCTGGCGCAGCGCGGCCAGGCCCAGGCTGGCCGCCAGCGGGCCGAGCCGGTAGCCGTCGGTGGCCGGGTCGCGCGCCACCAGGCCGCTGCGGCAGAAGCTCGCCAGGTAGCGGTGCGCCTTGGGCGGCGCCATGCCGGCGTGTTCGGCCACGGTCTTGAGCAGCGGCTTGGGGCCCAGTTCGATCAGTGTGGAGAGCCGGCGCAGGCCGGTGTCGAGGGCCTGCACGCCGGCAGAGGCTTCAGGGGCAGCGGTGCGGGGCGGCTTTGGGGGCGGGCATGACGTGGCGGTGACTGACGGCAGATCGATTGTGGTGCGTTCAAGTGTGTATTCCGTCACTAGACTGCGGGCTGCGCCGCGACGGCGCAGGGAGACGAGATGCGCGATCACGAACAAACCAGGCCCGTGCGGGCCGCTGCCGTCCTGGGGGCGCTGGCCCTGGCGCTGCTGACGCTCTGCGGCCCGGCCCGTGCCGCCCGCATCACCCAGCTCAGCCCGCAGGGCGAGGTGGCGCAGGTGCGGCAGATCGTGGCGCGCTTCGATGCGCCGGTGGTGCCGTTCGGCGACCCGCGCCTGCCCGACCCGCTGCGTCTGCGCTGCGAGGGCGTGCCCGCAGCGGCCATCGCCGGCCAGGGCCGCTGGACCGGCGCGCAGGAATGGGTGTTCGACCTGCGCACCGCGCTGCCGCCGGGCGTGCAGTGCCAGCTCGATGCCGACGCGGCCTGGTTGCCGCTGGGCGGCGCCGCGCTCGAAGGCGACAAGACCTTCCGCTTCGCCACCGGCGGGCCGGCCGTCGTGAGCAGCTGGCCCTATGCCGGCGCGCAGATCGAAGAAGGCCAGTACTTCCTGCTGCGGCTGAACGGCCCAGCCGCGCCCGCCAGCGTCACGGCCAACGCCTGGTGCGAGGTGCAGGGGCTGGGGGAACGCCTCGGCGTCAAGGTCATCGACGGGGCGGAGCGCGACGCGGTGCTCAAGGCCCAGCAGGTCAGGCGCGAGCAGCAGCCCAATGCGCTGCTGTTGGCCTGCCAGCGGCCCTTCCCGCCGGCCACCGGCGTGCGGCTGGTGTGGGGCGCGGGCATCGCCGCGGCCAACAACCCGAAGGTGCTGACGCGCCAGCCGCAGACGCTGCAATGGCGCGTGCGTGAACGCTTCACCGCCGAGTTCAGCTGCGAGCGTGAGCGTGCTGATGCACCCTGCCTGCCGCTGCGGCCGCTGGTGGTGCGTTTCTCGGCGCCGGTGCCGCGTGCGCTGGCCGACAAGACCCGGCTGCAGCCTGAGAAGGGCGCCGCGCTGGCGCCCTTCTTCGACAAGGACGACCGCGCGGCGTCGGTCAGCGAAGTGGTCTTCGCCGCGCCGCTGCCCGAGCACACCCGCTACACGCTCAGCCTGCCGCCCGACCTGCGTGACCTCTCGGGCCGCGCGCTGGCCAACGCCAGCAGCTTCCCGCTGGCCACTGCCACCGGTGCATTGCCGCCGCTGGCCAAGTTCGCCGCGGCGCCCTTTGGCATCCTGGAGTGGCCGGTGGACGAGAAGACCGGCCGCAGCACCGAACCCGCCGCACTGCCGCTGACGATGCGCTTCGTGCAGGCCGACATCGCCGGCACGCAGCCGCAGGGCCAGGTGCGCATCAAGCGGCTGGATGCTGCGGTGTCCGACCTCGACCTGCTGCGCTGGATCCAGCGCCTGCAGCAGCACCACGAAAGCCAGCTCACCGCCAAGGACGCCGGCCTGCCGGCCAAGGACTGGTTCGTGATGGAACCGGTCACCGACGACAACGGCCGCACCCGTCTGGTGAAGCAAGCGCGCATGGTCGCCACGCGTGAGCTCAGCCTGTTGGCACGTGAGACCGGCACCACGCTGGCCACGCTGCCGCCACCGCCCAAGGAAGCCAACAGCACCGAGGTCATCGGCGTGCCGCTGGCGCAGCCGGGCTATCACGTGCTGGAGATCGAATCGCGCCTGCTGGGCGACAAGCTCTTGGCCAAGCCGCAGCCGATGTACGTGCGCACCGGCGCGCTGGTCACCAACCTCGGCGTGCACTTCAAGCGTGGGCGCGAATCCAGCCTGGTGTGGGTCACCACGCTGGGCCGCGGCCAGCCGGTGGCCGGAGTCGATGTGGCGATCAACGACTGCCGCGGCCAGCGGCTGTGGAGCGGCCGCACCGATGCACAAGGCCTGGCGCGGGTGCCGCGTGGGTTTGATGACGCGAATGGTCCCGGCTGTTTGAGCGAACAAGGCTACTTCGTCACCGCCCGCAAGGCCGGTGCCGGCGGTGTCACCGACCTGTCCTTCGTCTTCAGCGGTTGGCAGCAGGGCATCGAGACCTGGCGTTTCAACCACCCCACCGCCAGCGGCACCGAGCCCGAGCTGCGCGCCCACACGGTGTTCGACCGCACCCTGCTGCGCGCCGGCGAGACGGTGTCGATGAAGCACCTGCTGCGCCGGCAGACCGCGCAAGGCCTGGCCGCGCTGCCCGTGGCCGAGTGGCCCACCGAGATGAAGCTCACGCACGTGGGCAGCGGCGAGCAGGTGGTGCAGGTGCTGCCGGCGCCGGTGCAAGGCCGCAGCATCGCCACCAGCTGGGCCATTCCCGCCAGCGCCAAGCTGGGCGCCTGGGAGGTCAGCCTGCACCGTGGCCCACGCACCTGGTGGAGCGGCAGCTTCCGTGTCGAGGCCTTCAAGGTGCCGCTGGTCGATGCCCGCCTGAGCGCACCGAAGGGCCCGCTGGTGGCGCCGCAGCAGCTGGCGTTGCAGGCGCAGCTCAACTACCTGGCCGGCGGAGCGGTGGGCAGCACCAAGGCGTCGCTGTCGGCCCTGCTGCGCGACCGCCAACCTTCGTTCGCCGGCTATGAGGACTACAGCTTCCAGCCACCGCGTGAACGCAAGGGCCGCGCGCCCGATGTGGATGACGACGAAAGCGACCGGCCCGAGCGGATCACCATCGTTGCCGACAAGCTGCCGGTGGCCACCGACGCAAAGGGCGCTGCCACCGTCAAGCTGGACAAGCTGCCCACACCGGCCACGCCCAGCGAGCTGGTGGCCGAGCTGACCTTTGCCGACCCGAACGGCGAGTTCCAGACCGTCAGCCAGACCCTGCCGCTGTGGCCCAGCGCGGTGGTGCTGGGGCTGCGCGCCAAGTCGTGGCTGGCGCAGCGCGGCAGTGTGCAGTTCCAGGCGCTGGTGCTGGATACGAATGGCAAGCCGCAGGCCGGCCGCGAGGTCAGCATCAGCGGCCGAGCAGTGCGGCTGCTGTCGACCCGCAAGCGCATCGTCGGCGGCTTCTATGCCTACGACGAACAGCAGGAGGTCAGCGACCTCGGCAAGCTCTGCAGCGGCAAGAGCGATGCCCGCGGCCTGGTGTTGTGCGAGGCCACGCTGACGCAGGCCGGCGAGGTGGAGCTGATCGCCCAGGCCAGCGACGATGCCGGCCGCACCAGCCGCGCCGCCACCAGCGTGTGGATCAGCCGCGCCGGCGACACCTGGTTCGCGCAGGACAACGACGACCGCATCGACGTGCTGCCCGAAAAGCGTGAGCTCGCCCCCGGCGACACCGCGCGCCTGCAGGTGCGCATGCCCTACCGCGCCGCCACCGCGCTGGTGACGGTGGAACGCGAGGGTGTGATCGAGGCCAAGCTGGTGACGCTGCGCGGCGACGACCCGGTGATCGAGGTGCCCATCCCTAAGGTGAGTCAGGACGCCAATGCCACCAGCTGGGCCCCCAACGTCTACGTCGGCGTGCTGGTGCTGCGTGGCCGGCTGCGCGAGGTGCCGTGGTATTCGCTGTTCCAGTGGGGTTGGCGCGCGCCCGTCGATTGGTGGCACGCCTACCGCGACGAGGGCCGCGACTGGAAGCCGCCCACCGCGATGGTCGACCTGGCCAAGCCCAGCTACAAGTTCGGCGTGGCGGCGCTGCGCATCGGCCTGGCGGCGCACCGGCTCGATGTGAAGGTCACGCCCGCGCAGCCACAGTACGGCGTGCGCCAGACCGCGCAGGTCACCGTGCAGGTCACGCACAACGGCAAGCCCGCGGCCAATGCCGACGTGGCCTTTGCGGCGGTGGACGAAGGCCTGCTGGCGCTGAAGGACAACACCAGCTGGCAGCTGCTGGACGCCATGTTCCAGCCGCGCGCCTGGGGTGTGGAAACCTCGACCGCGCAGAACGAGATCATCGGCCGGCGCCACTACGGCCGCAAAGCCATCGCCGCAGGCGGCGGCGGTGGCCGCAACCCCACGCGTGAGCTGTTCGACACGCTGCTGCTGTGGCTGCCCAGCGTGAAGCTCGATGCCAACGGCCAGGCCAGCGTGAACGTGCCGCTGAACGATTCACTCACCAGCTTTCGCCTGGTGGCGGTGGCCGATGCCGGGGCCGACCGCTTCGGCAGCGGCAGCGCCAGCATCCGCGTCACGCAGGACCTGCAGGTGCTGGCCGGGCTGCCGCCGCTGGTGCGCGGTGGCGACCGCTTCGAGGCGCTGCTGACGCTGCGCAACACCACCACGCGAGCGATGACCGTGAACGCCAGCTTGACGGGCAGCGTCACTGGCGAGATGGCCTCCACCTTGGCCCCAGTAGCTCAACGCGTGAGCCTGCCAGCCGGCGCGGCGCAAGAAGTGCGCTGGCCCATCGACGTGCCGGTGGGCGCGAGCCAGATCACCTGGCAGGCCAGCGTGCAGGAGGCGAGTGGCGGCGCACAGGACCGCCTGCTCCTCACCCAGGCCGTGCAGCCTGCCGTGCCACTGCGCGTGCTGCAGGCCACCTTGCAGCAGCTCGACGGGCCGTTCAGCCTGCCGGTGGCGCCGCCGGCCGATGGCTTGCCGGGACCTGACGCAAAAGCGGGCACCAAACAAGGCGGCCTGCAGCTCACCCTGCGGCCCAAGCTGGCCGGTGCGCTGCCCGGCATCCGCCGCTACTTCGAGACCTACCCCTACAGCTGCCTCGAACAACAGGCCTCGCGCGCCGTCGGCCTGCGTGATGCCGCGGCTTGGCAGCAGCTCAGCAAGGAGCTGCCGGGTTACCTCGACCGCGATGGCCTGGCCAGCTACTTCCCGACCCAGCCCGGCGATGGCGCCGAAGGCAGCGACCGCCTCAGCGCCTACCTGCTGAGCCTGGCGCACCAGGCCGGCTGGCAACTGCCGGGCGAGGCGCGTGATCGCATGCTCGACGGCTTGGCGGCGTTTGTCGAAGGCCGGCTGATGCGGCGTTTCCCGGCGCCGCGCAACGACCTCGACGTGCGCAAGCTGGCCGCACTCGAAGCGCTGTCGCGCTATGGCCGTGCGCAGCCGCGCATGCTCGGCTCTTTGTCGCTCACGCCGGGGGTGTGGCCCACCTCCGCGCTGCTCGATTGGCTGGCCATCCTGCAGCGGGTTGAAGGCATCCCCGAGCGCGCGGCGCGCCTCGACGAAGCCCAGCGCCTGCTGCGCACCCGGCTGATAGTGGGTGGCACCACGCTGCGTTTTGTCGATGAAGCCGGCGATGCCTGGTGGTGGCTGATGGACGGCGCCGACAGCAACGCCGCACGCCTGCTGCTGCTGGCGCTGGACGACTCGACCTGGCAGGCCGAGCTGCCGCGTCTGGCCAGCGGCCTGGTGACGCGGCTGAACACGCCCGCCGGCCCGGCCGGTGGCGGCGCGGGCGGTGCTGGCGGCGCCTTTGCGACCACCACCGCCAACGCCTGGGCCACGCTGGCGTTCGAGCGCTTCTCCGCACTGCGCGAAGCCACGCCGGTGACCGGCAAGGCGCGTGCGCAACTGGGCAGTGCCACGCGCGAGCTCGACTGGGCACAGGCCAAGGACGGCGGCACGCTCAGCCTGCCGTGGCCGGCACAGCCCGGCCCGCTCAACGTCACCCAGCAAGGCAGCGGCAAACCCTGGCTGGCGGTGCAGAGCCTGGCCGCCGTGCCGCTGACCGCACCGCTGGCCGCCGGCTACCGCATCGAGCGCAGCGTCACGCCGGTGGAGCAGAAGCAGCCCGGCCGCCTCAGCCGCGGCGATGTGCTGCGCGTCACGCTCAACATCGAAGCCCAGGCCGAGCTCGGCTGGGTGGTCATCAGCGACCCGGTGCCGGCCGGCGCCACCTTGTTGGGCAACGGCTTGGGCCGTGATTCACAAGTGGCCACCGCGGCATCGGGCGGTGAACGCCGCAGCGGCAGCGCCTGGCTGGCCTATGAAGAACGCCGCCCCGACGCCTGGCGCGCCTACTACGCTTGGCTGCCGCGCGGCAAGCACACGGTGAGCTACACGCTGCGGCTCAACACCCCCGGCCGCTTCCAGCTGCCGCCCACGCGGGTGGAGGCGATGTATGCACCTGAGAACTTTGGCGAGGCGCCGAATGCGATGGTGGAGGTGGGGCCGTGACCCTGCGCCGTCACCTGCGCTGGCTGGTGGTCGGTGGCCTGCTGGTCGCCAGCGGCGTGGTGATGGCCCTGCCCGACTTCGCCGCGGTGCGCACCGCGCACCGGCCGTCCGACCTCACCGTGCTCGACCGCAGCGGCGCGCCGCTGCAACTGCTGCGCATCGACACCACCGCACGCCGCCTGCCGTGGCTGCCCCTGGCCGAGTTCTCACCGGCGCTGCGCACCGCCGTGATCCTCAGCGAAGACCAGCGCTTTGCCGAGCACAGCGGCATCGACTGGAGCGGCCTGGCGCGCAGCGCGGCGGCCACGTTGGGCGGCAGCGGCCGGCAGGGCGGCTCGACGTTGACGATGCAGTTGGCCGGTCTCATTGACCCGCAGCATGCGCGGCCACGCGAAGGACGCGGCGTGACCGGCAAGCTCGGCCAACTCTGGGCAGCTCGTCAACTGGAGGCGGACTGGCGCAAGGACCAGATCCTGGAGGCCTACCTCAACCTGGTGCCACTGCGCGGTGAACTGGTGGGTGTGCCGGTGGCAGCCAAGCTGCTGTTCGGCAAACACCCCAGCGGGCTCGATGCGCAGGAAGCCGCGCTGCTGGCGGCGCTGATCCGCGGGCCCAATGCCGCGCCGGCAGTGGTGGCGCAACGTGCCTGCGGACTGCTGAAGGCACAGCGGCAGGGCTGCGATGGGCTCGAAGGCTTGGCCGTGCAGGCGCTGCGGCCTCAACCAGTGCCGGCCCTGGCCGACGAGGCGCTGGCGCCGCACTTTGCGCGCTGGCTGCGCAAATCGTTGCCGCGCGAAGTGGCTTCACAGCCCACGTTGCCGAGCACGGTGGACGCACGGCTGCAGCGCCTCGCCACCCAGGCGCTGCGCCAGCAACTGGCCGAGCTGTCGGGCCGCAATGTTGAAGACGGCGCTGTGCTGGTGCTGGACAACGCCAGCGGCGAAGTGCGCGCCTGGGTCGGTTCATCCGGCGGCCTGTTGTCAGCCGCGCCGTCGGTGGATGCGGTGCTGGCGCGCCGCCAGCCGGGCTCCACGCTCAAGCCCTTCATCTACGGCCTGGCCTTTGAGCGCAAGCTCATCACGCCCGCCAGCCTGATCGACGACGCGCCGCTGGCGCTCAATGCCGGCGCCAGCCTGTACCTGCCGCAGAACTACGACCGCCGCCACCACGGCTGGGTCAGCGCGCGCACCGCACTGGCTGCCAGCCTCAACGTGCCGGCGGTGAAGGTCGGCGCGATGCTCTCGCCCGATGCGATGTTCGAGCGCTTCAACGCCTTCGGCCTCAAGCTCAGCCACAGCGGTGGCTGGCATGGCTACGCGCTGGCGCTGGGCAGCGCCGAGGTCACGCTGCTCGACCTCACCAACGCCTACCGCACGCTGGCCAATGGCGGGCGCTGGTCGCCGGTGCGTGGCAGCGTGGCCGGCGCGCCCGTGGCTTTCAAGTCGGTGGCCGATGCGGCGGCCACCTGGCTCGTCAGCGACATCCTGTCCGACAACACCGCCCGCGCGTTGACCTTCGGCCTCGACAACGCGCTGGTCACCCGCGGTTGGGCGGCTGTGAAGACCGGCACCAGCAAGGACCTGCGCGACAACTGGTGCATCGGCTACAGCCCGCGCTACACCGTGGGCGTGTGGGTGGGCAATGCTGGCGGCGCACCCATGCACCAGGTCAGCGGCACCAGTGGCGCCGCGCCGGTGTGGCGCGCGGTGATGGCGCAACTGCAGGCCGAGCAGCCCGCGTCGCAATCGGCCCCCGCGCCACCGCCTGGCCTGGTGTGGGCGAAAGCCGCCACGCCACGCGGCGCGGCTGACGAACCCTTCCTGGCCGGCACCGAACCGAGGTTCATCACCACGCCCTCGTCGGCCAACACCGCGGCCACGCTGGCCCGCCACTTCACCGGCATCCGCACGCCTTCTGCCGGCAGCGTGCATGCGCTCGACCCCGACATGCCCCCGGCCACACAACGCATCATCTTCGACGGTGAACCCGGCGCCTGGTGGCTCGACGGCCGCCCCCTCGGCCGCGGCCCCCGTATCGCCTGGGCCCCGGTGCCGGGGCGGCATGTGGTGGAGCTCAGGCTGGCGGATGGGCGGGTGGAGCAGCGGGCATTCGAAGTGCGCGGTGCGCGGCTGCGCTGACGCAGGTAGCACCGGTCATGGTCGCGCCACCACCAGCGCCGCCACCGCCCGGCGCGCCAGCGGCGCCACCACCAGCACCACCGGAAAGGCGATCAGCCACGCCATGAGCCAGGCCCCGACCCACTGCGCCACGCCACCGCCTGCCCCGCCCCCAGCCACGCCGAGTGCCCGTCGTTTCAGCGGCTGGTGAAGGCGGCTGCGGCGGGGGTGCTGGAGAAGCGGCAGAAGAAGCGGGGCGGGGTTGGAGCGGGGTGAGCTGACGGGATGCTCACAGGGCGCACCGTGTGGCACCGACTGGGCCGGTAGATCGGCAGGCGGATCAGGCCGCTTCAGGCAAAAAGTGTGAAGGCGGAGGGCTGCTTCCGCCGCGAATCGGTAGGTCGACCGCGCGCACTCGACTAGGGCCTGTGCGGCAGCATGTTCGTCAGCGTGTTGTCGCGGGACAGGAAGTGGTGGTACAGCGCTGCGAGCGCATGCGCGCCGATGATGTAGTAGCCGATGGTCCCGATCGTTTCATGCACGTCCTTCAGTTGCCCCGCGAGATCCTTGTCCACGGACAGCAGGGCTGGAAGGAGCGCGCCGAAGAACGGAATGGGCTTGCCGGACGCGCTGAGCAGGAGCCAGCCCAGCAGGGGCATGACGACCATGAAGACATACAGCAAGACGTGCACCGAAGTGGCCAGCCGGGCCTGCCATATTGGCATCGGTGGGATCACCGCCGGTGCGCTACTTCTCAGGCGATTCAAGAGGCGAATCGACACCAACGCCAAGATGGTCAGCCCGAGCATGAAGTGCCACGTTTTCAGCGCCTCCCGCGGATCACTCCCTTTGGGATACATATCCTTCAGATTGATGCAGCTGTAGACCGCGATCAGGATCGCGAGGGTCAGCCAGTGCAGGCCGATCGCCAGGGTTCCATAGCGATCCGCCGCTTTGGTTGCAGTCATTCCGAGGTCTTGCCGTCGAAGTGCTCGGTATCAGCAT
>JBDTQF010000138.1:0-10308 GCA_039932275.1 Burkholderiales bacterium | reverse complement strand
CCGCCGGCGACGACTGGATGCGCCCGGCGCTGTGCGACGAAGCGCTGCGCCTGGGTCGCATGCTGGCCGGCCTGGCGCCGGCCGAGCCCGAGGTGCATGGCCTGGTGGCGCTGATGGAGCTGCAGTCCTCGCGCACCCATGCCCGCGTCGATGCCGGCGGCCAGCCGGTGCTGCTGCTCGACCAGGACCGCGGCCGCTGGGACCACCTGCTGATCCGCCGCGGCCTGGCCGCGCTGGCGCAGGCCGAGGTGCTGGTGAACGAAGCCGGCAGCTCGCTCGGCCCCTATGCGCTGCAGGCCGCCATCGCCGCCTGCCACGCCCGCGCCACCCGGGCCGACGCCACCGACTGGCCCGCCATCGCCGCGCTGTACGACGCGCTGGCGCAACTGGCACCGTCACCGGTGGTCGAGCTCAACCGCGCGGTGGCGGTGTCGATGGCCTTCGGCCCCGCCGCCGGCCTGGCCATCGTCGATGGCCTGCAGCACGAGCCGCGCCTGAAGGACTACCACTGGCTGCCGAGCGTGCGCGGCGACCTGCTGGCCCGCCTGGGTCGTGTGGACGAAGCCCGCACCGAGTTCGCCCGCGCCGCCGCCATGACCCGCAACGCCCGCGAACAGGCCCTGCTGCTGGCGCGCGCGGCCGCGTTGCCGGCCGCCGGGCCTGCCGGGCCTGCTGGGCCTCCCGATCAGAGCCCCGCTGGTTGACCGGGCGCCGCCTACAATCCGCGCCGCCCGCCTCACCCCGCTGCAAGCCGGCCGGCTCGCCGTAGTTCAATGGATAGAACGAGCGCCTCCTAAGCGCTAGATACAGGTTCGATTCCTGTCGGCGGGACCAGAACAACGTCCGGCAATCTCTGCTGCCCTTAGTAAAAGGCGGCGCCCATGTGGGGTCCTGTCGCTGAGTTCGAGCGCTCACTGATCCACGAGCGGCAGCGGGAGGGCATCGCCCTGGCGCGCCGGCAGGCGGGGATGGCTGCGACCGACGCGCTGGTGATGCACCTGGCGCAGCTCAGCGGCCAGCCTGTGCCAGCCAAGTACAAGCGCCAGCGCAGCCAGCTGGTGGATGCCATGCTGGATGGCCACTTCCACTTCGGCAACAAGAAAATCGCCCACGGTGCCGGGCACTGAGCCGGTGAAATGTGCTCAAGAAACCGGTCACGCGGCCGATAGAGCGACCAGGGTTGAGTGAAATCAGCCCTGAATTACTCCCAGGCAACTTCCCCCGGCGCACTTCCAGCGGGCAATTCAACCATGACGGCCGAACTCATCCATTGCGTCTACGCCAGTGCAGCCAGTCGCGACTTCGAACCCCGGGAACTCTTGGAACTGCTCGAGGTTGCCCGCGAGAACAACGCCAAGCTCGGCCTGACCGGGATGCTTCTGTACGCCGAAGGCAGCTTCTTCCAGGTACTCGAAGGGCCGGCGGACGTGGTCGATGCGGTGTACGCCAAGATCGACCGCGACCAGCGGCACGCCCAAGTGACGCTGGTCATCAGGGAGCCGATTCCCAAACGCCACTTCGACGCCTGGACGATGGGGTTCTACAAGGTTTCGCACGAAGAGTTGGCCGGGATATCGGGGGTCAACGAGTTCTTCGGCAAGGATCGAACTTTGGTCAGTGTCGACGCTGGCCGCGCAAAAAAATTGCTGGCTGCCTTCCGCGACGGCCGCTGGCGAAAGAAGCTCGCCGGCGCTCGCCAAACCGAGCCGGCCTAGGATGAAACAACCCCCACGCTCACTTCGTTCGCTGCCCCCCGAGGGGGCTTCAGCGCGCTTGGGGCGGCCCGGCGCGCGCTGACATGGACATGCACCTGCCGCCGGTTGACGCTTGCGCGGACCCGCAGCACAGCACAGCCGATGGCGTGCCTGCGTTTTCGTATGCCTTCCAGCCCATCGTCGATGTCGTCGAGCGCAAGGTCTTTTCATACGAAGCGCTGATCCGTGGGCGAGCCAACGAGCCTGCGTTTCGCGTGCTCGAACGAGTGCCAACGCTCGCCAAATACCGGTTTGACGCGGACAGCCGCACGGCAGCGATTGCGCTCGCCGTGCAGCTCGGGCTGGACTGCCACCTCAACTTGAACTTCCTGCCGCAGGGCCTGTACGCGTCTGACGCATCGGTCACGAGCACATTGGCGGCCGCAGCCCGGCATGCACTGCCGATCGATCGTGTCATCCTCGAAGTCACCGAGGGCGAAGTCATCGCCGACTACAACCACCTCGGCCAGCAGCTCAACGAGTTCCGCAGCATGGGGCTCAAGGTCGCCATCGATGACTTTGGCGCCGGCTACTCGGGGCTGAACATGCTGGCCGACTTCCAACCCGACCAGATCAAGATCGACATGAATCTGGTCCGCGGCATTGAAAGGAACGGTCCGCGCCAGGCGATTGTTCGGGCCGTGACGCAGGTGTGTGCCGACCTGGGCATCGACGTGATCGCCGAAGGCGTCGAAACGCTGGCGGAGTACGCCTGGTTTGCGGAACATGGCGTGCGCCTGTTCCAGGGCTACCTGTTCGCAAAGCCAGGGTTCGAGAGCTTGCCGCGAGCGCACATTCCAGACTTCGATTGAGGCCACAGGGCCACCCAGCATCAGGCGGTGTGGCGGCCATCAAGCAAGGCCACACGGCTCGGCCATGTAGTCCACGAACAGCACTTCGCTGCGGGTGGCCCATGGTGAGCGGCAAGGCCTGCAGCGTGGTCTGGTGGTGGCCGGGCTGGCTGGTGGGGGTGCGGTAGCCCTGCGCCCACAGGCCCAGCATGGCGCATTGCAGGATGCACTTGTAGGCGGCATCAAAGCGGTTTTCAGGGCTCAGGCCCTCCGACGCTCCGTTTGAATCCAAAATGGCTACAAATGAAGCTGTTTCGGATTCATTTTCAACCCGCGTGAGGCCCACCGGCCCTACATGAACTGGTTGAGCGGCACGTGGTCCTTGACGTACTCGGGGATGCGGGAGCGCCGCCGCACCCCTACTCTTCAACAGCAAGCCCGGCCGCCCACAGCCGGGCTGCGGCCGCGAAGATCGATGGCCCCGCCAACGTGTCACCGTCCTGCGCCAGCCGCACCCACGCCAGCGTGTCGTGGTGGCTGCCGGGCAGCAGGTCACGCGTTCGTTCGGCCAGCAGCCATGCATGCAACCTGGCGTACTGTTGCGGACGCTGCTGTTGCACCCAGGCCAGGCCGACCAGGTCGCCGTAGCCCTCTTCACGGCGCGCCGCTTTCATCCTGACGTAGGCGGTGCGCAGGTCGGGGCTCAGCACCGACGGGACGGTGGCCTGGAAGCTGGCGGGCAGGCCGTACCAGGCGCCGTCGAGGTAGCGCCGGCAATGGCCGAGCTCGTGCGCGGCCATGAGTTCGAGCGTGGCGTCGCGAAGGTCGGGCTCGATGCGCTCAAGCGTGGCCTCGGCTTCGGGGTTGCCGCGCATCGAGAGCACGAGCTTGCAGCGGCCGTCGACGAAGGCCAATGCCAGCGGCGCGGCGCCGGGGCTGGCCTGCGGCTGCACGACGATGTCCAGCGGCAGCTTCTCACTCTTGACGAAGGCAATGACCGGCCAGGCGCCGCGCAACCATTGCGTCTCGGTCGGCGTGAGGTCGACCGCCTGGCATGCCGGCCAGGCCAGCATCGCAGCAACGAACGCAGAGAGAGGTTTCCACATGAGAAGGCTCCTGATGCAGAGACCTTCGTCGTGTGAATGGCGAGACTTGAGCCGTTGCGCAGGGCGTGTACGGCAAGCGTGGTTTGTTGCCGGCCCGAAACCTCGCTGCCTGGCAGGGCGCTGGCGGGCATGGGTGGCTAACATGCCGTGCCATCCCGCTCGTTGTGCCGCGCGAATCAGAAGGGAATCACCGTAGATGTATGCCGCCCGTTGGGTTCCACACGCCACCGCATGGCTGGCATGCTGCCTCTTCTGGGCCCCTGCCTTTGCTGCCGACGTGCAGGTGGCCGTGGCCGCCAATTTCGCCGGGCCGCTGGCCAAGATCGGTGAGTCGTTCACCGCTGCCACCGGGCACAAGCTGCTGGTCTCCCCCGGCCCCACGGGCAAGTTCTACACGCAGATCGCGCAGGGCGGCGCGCCCTTCGAGGTGCTGATCGCGGCGGACGACGAGACGCCGAAGCGGCTGATCAGCGAAGGCTTTGCCGTAGCCGGCAGCAACTTCACCTACGCCATCGGCCAACTGGTGCTGTGGAGCGCGCAGCCCGGCCTGGTGGACGACCAGGGCGCGGTGCTGGCCGCGGGCAAATTCAACAAGCTGGCCATTGCCAACCCCAAGATCGCGCCCTACGGCGCCGCGGGCATCGAGGTGCTCAAGGCCCGTGGCCTGCTCGATGCCGTGACGCCCAAGCTGGTGACGGGCGACAGCATCGCGCAGGCCTACCAGTTCGTGTCGTCGGGCAATGCGGATGTCGGCTTTGTTGCACTCAGCCAGGTCATTGGCGCCGGGCCGCCCCAAGCCAATGACGCTCCCCTGGGGGGACGGACGCCCCGGGCGGCCCAGGGGTCCAATGCCTTGCCGGGCAAGCCGATGACGGGCTCGATGTGGAAGGTGCCGCAATCTCTGTACGGCCAGATCAGGCAGGACGCCGTGCTGCTCAAGGCCGGCCAGGACAACCCCGCTGCCAAGGCGCTGCTCGACTACCTGAAGAGCGCGCCGGCCAAGGCAGTGATCGCGTCCTACGGCTACCAGTGAAGGCCTTGGTTTGAATCTGTTCTCGCCCGCTGACTGGTTGGCCGTTCGGCTCACGGCCGAACTGGCCGGGCTCACCACCGTGCTGCTGCTGATCGTGGGCACGCCCATCGCTTGGTGGCTGGCGCACACCCGCTCGCCGTTCAAGCCCGTGTTCTCGGCCCTGGTGGCCATGCCGCTGGTGGTGCCACCCACGGTGCTGGGCTTCTACCTGCTGGTGATGATGGGCCCGAACGGCCCGGTGGGCCAGTTCACCCAGTGGCTGGGCCTGGGGCGGCTGCCCTTCAGCTTTGCCGGGCTGGTGGTGGCGTCGGTGCTGTATTCGATGCCCTTTGTCGTGCAGCCGCTGCAGCAGGCCTTCGAGGCGGTACCGCCGCGGTTGATGGAGGCCGCCGCCACGTTGCGCGCCAATGCCTGGGACCGCTTCTTCACCATCGCGCTGCCGCTGGCGCGGCCGGGCTTCATCACCGCAGCGGTGCTGGGCTTTGCCCACACGGTGGGCGAGTTCGGCGTGGTGCTGATGATCGGCGGCAACATCCCCGGCCAGACCCGCGTGCTCAGCGTGGCGATCTACGACCATGTCGAGGCCACCGAGTTCGACGACGCGCACCGGCTGGCTGCGGCGATGGTGGTGTTTGCATTGGTGGTGCTGAGCCTGCTGTACCTCGTCAACCGGCCACGCAACCGGGAGACCGCGCATGGCTCGGCCCGCTGAGCGTGCTGGCATTGAGCTGCAGTTGCGCCTGCAGCGCACGGGCTTCACGCTCGACCTGCAGGCCACGCTGCCCGGGCGTGGCATCACCGCGCTGTTCGGCCCCTCGGGCTGCGGCAAGACCACGGTGCTGCGCGCGCTCGCCGGGCTGGTGCGGGCGCAGGGCAGCGTGGTGGTGCAAGGCGCGGTGTGGCAGGACGATGCCCACGGCACCTTCATGCCGCCGCACCAGCGCCCCATCGGCTACGTGATCCAGGAGGCCGCGCTGTTCCCGCACCTGAGCGTGCAGCGCAACCTGGTCTACGGCCAGCGCCGCATCGCGCCCGCGTTGCGGCAGATCGAGGTGGCTCAGGCAGTGAGCCTGCTCGGCATCGGCCACCTGTTGGGCCGTTCACCGGCCACGCTGTCGGGCGGCGAACGCCAGCGCGTGGCCATCGCCCGCGCCCTGCTCACCAGCCCGCGCCTGCTGCTGATGGACGAGCCGCTGGCCGCACTCGACAGCGCGCGCAAGGCCGAGATCCTGCCGTACCTGGAGCGCCTGCATGCCGAGCTGGCGCTGCCCATCGTCTACGTCACGCATGCGATGGACGAGGTGGCCCGCCTGGCCGATCACCTGGTGCTGATGGCCGACGGCCACGTCACCGCGGCCGGCCCGCTGCACGAACTGCTGGCACGCCCCGACCTGCCGCTGGCCCAGGCCGACGACGCCGGCGTGGTGCTCAACGCGGTAGTGGCGGCCCACGACGCGCCGTACCGCTTGAGCCGCCTGCAACTGGGCAGCGACAGCAGCCACAGCGCTGCCGTGCTGTGGACCGGCCAGGTCGCCCAAGCCATCGGCCAGCGGGTGCGTGTTCGCGTGCTGGCGCGCGATGTGAGCGTGGTGCGCGAGCCACCGGCGCACAGCAGCATCCTCAACGTGCTGCCGGTGGTGCTGTGCAGCGTACAGGCCGACCCGGGCACCGCACTGCTGGGTTTGGCGCTGGGCCCGGCCGACCCGGCCCTGTCGGGCGCGCCGCAACTGCTGGCCCGCATCACCCGCCGCTCGCTCGATGCCTTGCAACTGCAGCCCGGTGACACGCTGTACGCGCAGATCAAGGGCGTGTCGTTGATGCGCTGACATCTCGAAGGGACCGCGAGGACGAGCCCTGCATGCGCACAAGGCCGCGCGGTTGTTGAAGGTGACGCCGCGGCAGCTGGGTTAATGCGCTGCGCAAGTTCAACATCGAGGTGCACAAGTTCTGACCCCTGTCGGCTGCCCTAAGCTGTTGTTCTTCAAGGATTCACCGTACAAATCTCGATTCCGCGTACCGTACGGTGAATAGGTGTGGGTCACGGCCGCCTGCCCCTGATGCGCGCCCTCCAGCGAACGCCTCCTGGGGGATGGCTTACTGCCCTTCCGCGCAGGCGTGCCGGGTCAGCGTCCCCGCCGCTTGACCTGAAGCTCCCGGTACCCGGTGGCCGCATCCACCGCCCGCGACAGCTGCCAGCCCGGCAATGCCACCAGCACGATCTCGGCGGTCGTGCGGATGAGGTTGCCGTAGCCCACATGCCCGCCGACCACCTGGCCCGCCGCATCGGCCACGCTCATGTGCAGGTGTGCGCCGTCGGCCGACAAGCTGCCACACAGGCTGAGGATCTCGTACGGCCCGGTCAGGTGCGTCGCCACCTCGGCCGCAGCAAAGCGAAGGCAGACCGCTGACAGGCTGCCGATGCCGGCCAGCACGAAGGCAGCGCCGCCCATGTTGGCCAGGGCTTCTTGTTCAAGGGCACGGCGCAGGTCATTGCCGGGTGCCAGGCGGATGGGCCGGGGGTTCATCACTTGGCTGGGCGTCCCTCAGCCCTAGGCCCGCCCGACACCTGAATCGCATCGCCCGCAAAGATCACGTTCGCCGTGCCGTTGGACGCGATGCGCTGGCAATCGCGGCACCAGCACAGCCGCGAAGGCCCGGGCTCGGCGTTGATCTGGAAACCGATTTGGCCGCACAGGCAGCCGCCGGTGTAGGTTGTCATGGGTGATCTTTCGCGCAGCCCAACGGCTTGACCACCCGCTCGGTGGATGCCGGGTACTTGGCCAGCTTCTCAGCAGGACGGCGCGGACGCGCGACCAACTCGCCGCCACAGTTCGGGCATTTGCCGCCAAGCGCACCGACGGCGCAACTGACACAGAACGTGCATTCAAAAGAACAGATGCGCGCCTCTGTTGAGCCCGGCAACAGGTCAACGCCACAGCACTCGCAACAGGGCCTCATTTCAAGCATGCGAACCTCCGCGTCTTTATTTCGCAGGCCAACCCGGCTGAAACAAGCCCGCCTATAAATGTGCAGTCTGCCCTCCCATGGTGGCCGCTACGCGATCACGTCCGGGATACCGGTAGCAGGAAGGCCATCATGAAGACAAACACCAGCTGATCAGCGTTGACTCAACGGGAAGTCCCTGCAAAGGCCGCACTCGCTCGCCTTCCTTACTTGGCGTACTCGCGGGCCAGCGCAAGAGCCACGCGACCAATGAGTTCAATGGGGAGCGGGTCACCGAGCGGAAAAGAAAGATTCCCCTTCTCACCTCGGTACTGCGCGAGCTCTCGGATAAGCCCAGCATCTTCTGTGACTGGTGGATAGACGCCGATGTGCTTCTTGAAAGCAGCAAAGTAGAAGAAGACGCGCTCTTGTTTGAATGCAGGCATCTTGTAGCTGATGCACTGGGAGGCAGTTGGCAGCAACTCTTCGACCTTTCTCTGGATCGCCTGGAGCAAGTGACGAGCTTCCGGCGAAGCGCTTGCGAAGTATTCCTCGTGGGGCGATGTGCTCATAGCTTCTGTGTGCGGCCTAACCAAACTGCCCATTCACCCATTTTTTGCCCGCCGAAGCCGATGGCATCTGAGTCTTCGGTGTGTGCAGGGGATTCACGGCCAACTCGCATGGGTGAGGTTCAAAGCCGCCTGTGGCGGCAACAAGGGGTCGGTTGGTTGAGGGGCATTCTGGCCCTTCCTAACCGCTTTTCCTGGCCCCGACACCCGCCTTGGTCAACTTGCCCGGCCGGTCACTGCAACAAGGCCGTCTGCAGAGTGGCAGTCTGTTCACTGTTCAGCGTCTTCACAGCGTCGCCAGCAACATTACGAATCAGCGAAAAAACCAATACCAGTCTTGACGAAGGCATGAAGTCCCAAGGGGTTTGGCCCCTGCGCGGCGCCTGTGGACTGCGTATTCATGCTTCGGCGTACTTCTCTGCGGTTGGTGTGTACGTAACCTTCATGCCTGTCTTGGAACAGGTCAGAGTAATTTCTTCGTCGAGTTCAATGTCGAGGTGGTCGCCGCGTAGGCCTTGCCACATTGCCAGGTAGTAGAGCGTACCGAACTTGTGACCGGCCTTTATTGCGCGTTCGATACCGCCCTTCCATGGCAGAACGACAAGCTCACCTGACGCAGCGCGAGTCGCGAGTTTTGGATCCTCTCGAGCCTTCTCTCGTCCCCGCTCCCAGCACGCGATGAGCCCACGATCTTCTCCCTCCCATCTCTCGGCCCAGGTCTGATTGCCGACGGGCATGGCTGATGCTTCGCGGTTAATTCTCACGTGACATCCTCGGTCGGGGAGTTGGCGGCGATAAGTCTAGCCAGGATAGGAAGAAATGAAGTTTGCCCATCGGTCTTCGTGCAGGATTCGAAGCGGCACGCCCTCGCGTTTGAGTTTCATGGCTTGTTCAATCTTGGTGCCGAAGCTACCGTGTTTCCACTCCGCGCTGCCAAGCCCCCCAACGACCACGTATTGAATCTTCTTGTTGACGGCGCTACTCACGATGCCGCCGCGACGCTCGATTGCTTCAGCGCATGTGCTACGTGGAGCGAATACGAACTCTCCAGTGAGGCAAAACCTCGAATCCTTAAAAACCAGGTCCGGGACCTCATCGAATATCAGTTCCGTTACATGCGTCGCTTCCGCAAGTTCTTCAAGCGTTCCGCCGACAAGTTGCTGTAGCGTTCGCATCAGGTGGCTACGCTCCTCTTCGGTCACCACGCCGTCCTGAAGAATTGCCATCACGCGCTGGTGAATCACGTCTCCTGGCCAAGTCAGGGAGATGCTCTCGTTTTCTCGCAGCCACGTGTTGAGGAACGCAATCTCCTGATCGTTGAGATGACCATCACACAATAGCCCTTGCGCGATTCCGATGAGCGCACCGAGTGATCGGCTCAAGTCGTTTTTGAACGCTGCGCTTTGACGAACGAAGAAGTTGGTCATGAGTGTGTCTTCAGGAGACTAACGAATGAAAGGGACTTCCCCGTCCCGAACCAGCCGCGTATTGCGGCGACCGGCAACTGAGTGCCACGATGGGGTTGCGAATCTCATCAACTCATTCGGAAGGGGAAGTCCATGACGATTCCGACCGTAGGCATTGATCGCGCCAAGAACGTATTTGCCGTGCACGGCGTGACCAACCTGAATCACCCCGCCATGCAGTTCCCCAACCGCCTCAGATGACATGACAAACCTCCCGGCCGGCTTATGCGCCGGTCCTGCAGGCGATGCTAGCCCTGCCCCAATCTGAAAACCAGTCGCGCAAGTTCTCGGCTTGGCCGCGGGCAGCGGATCCGCGACTTACTCGTCATCCAGCTCGCCACGCATGGCCGCCAGCAGCCACGCGCCCCACCCCAGCGCTGCCAGCACCACGCACGCCCCGAGCAACCTGACCACCGCACCCAGCCCCTGCGCGTGGTTGAGCAAGTGCATGGACGACAGCAGGTAGATCCAGTCGTGCCCGCCCTCCTCGCCCGTGGCGCCGCTCAGCAGCATGAGCTGCGGGTGGCGTGAGTCGTACACATACGGCGCCACGTCCAGCAGCGACACGCCCACGAACCACAGGCCGAAGCTGGCGCCGAAGGCGTCTTGGCGTTGGCGCAGCAGGGCGATGCACAGGATGGCGGGC
>JBDTQF010000137.1:0-10327 GCA_039932275.1 Burkholderiales bacterium | reverse complement strand
CGTCAGGCTTCTACACCTCAAATGCCGCCTGGCTCAGTGTAGCTAGGCGGCATTTTTTTTGCGCGGCGATGTTGTACGACCATTCGAGTGGTATTCAGTAAGCGAGGCCCCAGGGCCCTATTGAGGTCCATCAGAGCTTGATGTCTGCCAACCTGTCGTTGACCTCGATGGAGTCGAACACCTTCGGATCCCAAGCCTCGAGGCCGATCCATTCGGCCAAGTGCTCGTGCTCCGGGTCATCTGGATCATCCATGGCCTTGACGAAGTCCGCGTAGCCAGGCAAGCCGCCACAGTCTTCGGGCGGCGTCGCGCACGCGCCGCCGACGCAGAACGGCAGCGCCAGCAAGGAATCCGGCGCAAGCTTCTTCTCGACCGTGATGTGATGGTCCCAGTAGTCGCCGAAGTCGTAGACGTAGCTCAGCGTCGAGCGGTTCAGGGCCGTGGTCAGTCGGGTGCCCTCGCTAGTGATCGAGCCAGGATCCCCGAGTTCGACACCAACTCTCGTAAGTGCTTGATCTGTATAGGGCCGGTCTTCAAGATTGCCACTACAGGAGGGAGAGTTGGGCGTCGTGGGAGGGTTTCTTGACGTTGAGTGCGGCCAGTACATTGGCCTGGCGAGGGTGGGCGGTGGAGATGCCGTGGATGGGGGCACCGTTGTCGATGCGCACGGTGTGACGCTGGATGCGACGCAGGTCGGCCAGTGCGGTTTCTGGAGACAGGTCCCTGCCGGCGAGCTGCAGGCGCGCGCGCATGACGCGGTACAGGATCAACGCGATGAAGCAGACGCTGGCGTGGGCTTCTATGCGCTCGGGCAGGCGGTGGAAGACCGGTGCGATCTCTATCTCGGACTTGAGCACCTTGAAGCCGCGCTCGATGTCGGCCAGGGACTTGTAGCGCTGCACCACCTCGACAGGGTTCATGTCCTGAACGTTGGTGACCAGCATCAGCTTGCCGTCCATGAGCTGCGCGCGCGCCAGCGCGGCCTCGTCGATCGAATAGGTGAACATATCGGACTGCAGTTCCACCCTGATGATGCGTGCCAGATGGGCATCGCTGACCTCGTGGAAGAAGCGCGCCTTGGCGCCGGAGTCCGAGAGCTTGCGCCCGCGATGGACTGTGCCTTCGTCCTGGGCATCGAGCTTGCCAGCCAACTGATCGGCGCGCTGCTGCAAGGCGTGGATGCGCGCTAGGCGTTCCTGGGTCTGCTCGGCCGCGCGCAGCGGGTTGTGGGCCACCACCAGGCGATGGCCCTGCCACGTCGCTTCTTCGATGATCTCCTGGCTGGCCTTGGCGGCTCGTTCACTCATCGGCTCCAGCAGATCCACGAACTCACCGTAGCGCCGCCCCGGTACCGTCAGGATGAACTCCAGCGGCCGATCTGCCTGCACGTGCAGCTTGGACAGCGACTCGATGTTGTCCAACGAGAGCAGCCCGCGGTCGGCCACCACCACCAGACGACGGATGTGCGGGTAGCGCTGCAGCACCTTCTTGAGCGTAGGCTCCAACGTCGGGGCCTCGGCGGTGTTGCCATCGAAGACCTCATGGAAGATCGGCATGCCATCGGCTGTCTGCACTACGCCCAGCATGAACTGGCGGGCAACGATGCCTTCCTTGGACATGCCGAAGTGGCGCACGTCGCCTTCTTGCTGGCTCAGGCCTTCGGCGCGGATGGTGGTGAGGTCGTAGAAAACCACCGAGAGGTCTTCATCGATGAGTGGGCGCAGCAATTGGGCCACACAGTCATCGACGGCTTGCTGATGGTCCATCAGCGCATCCATGCTGCGCAGCAGGTGCTGATGCGTCAGCTTGCCCACGTCGACACCGGGCACGCTGACGGTCTGCAGCCAGCGCAGCACACCCAGCTTGGACTCTGGGTCGAACAGCCGGTTGAAGACCATCACACGGATCGCATGCTCGACCGCGGTGGTAAACCGGGCTCGCCGGAAGACAGCACTCAGCCCTTGGAAACCAAGCTCGTGCCACAACGCATCCAGGGTCCAAACGTCACCCAAGGCAAGTGCTGACTCGAAGCGCACTTGCGACGGGTCAGCGTCACCCACAGGCCGGCCCTTGGCGCGCAGCAGCGCGCTCAGCAGGGCATCGAGGGCCCACCTTGTTCGTCCAGGCGCCCCAGCGTTGCGACGGTGCGCTGGCGGGGCTGCCCATCCTCGTTGCGAAACGACTCCACCAGCCGAACGTAGCGGTGGCCGTCGGAGGACGAGACCTTGAGAAACATGCGCACAGTTTAGCGCATTGCAAACTTCATGGAACTACGTCACGTAAGCAAATTGGCACTACACGAAAAACGAAAACCGGCAGTCTGGTCGCTTGCAAGTGCTTGATTCATATGGCCAAGGTCAGACCTTGGGGTAGGAAAACCGCTTGGAGGTGTCGAACTCGGGTGTGCCGGGGCCAAGAGGGCTCGACCATCGGGTGCGCACCCGAGGCGAGTTCATACAGTGGTTCAGGCAGCGAGCTGGGGCTCGTGCGTGCGCCTGGGCATGCGCCAGTCGAGGCCTTCGAGCAGCATCGACAGCTGCGCGGGCGTCAGCGACACCTTGCCCGATGTGGCCTGCGGCCAGATGAAGCGGCCTCGCTCCAATCTCTTGGCCAGCAACAGCAGGCCCTGGCCATCGAACCAGAGGACCTTGAGGATGTCGCCGCGCCGGCCACGGAAGACGAAGACGTGGCCGCAGAACGGGTTCTCGACCAGCGCGGTCTGAACCAACGCGGCCAGGCCGTCGAAGCCCTTCTGAACCGCCCCGGTTTTCATGGAGGCTGTTTGGTTTAAGTCAGGCCGCCACCTCGGCGGGCTGACGGGCGAGATGCCGGTAGTAGTTTGCCTCAGCCTCTGCGGGCGGGATGTAGCCGATGGGTTCAAGCAGCCGGTGGTGGTTGAACCAGGGCACCCATTCCAGGGTCGCCAGTTCCACCGCTTCCTTGGTCTTCCAGGGCGCACTGCGATGAATCAACTCAGCCTTGTAGAGCCCGTTGATCGTCTCTGCCAGGGCGTTGTCATAGCTGTCGCCCTTGCTGCCCACGGACGGCTCGATGCCGGACTCAGCCAGGCGCTCGCTGTACCGAATCGACACGTATTGCGACCCGCGATCCGAGTGATGAACCAAGCTGTTGTCCCGTTCGGGTTGGCGCGCATACAGCGCCCGCTCCAGCGCGTCGAGCACGAAGTCCGTGCGCATCGAACTGCTGACACGCCAGCCCACGATGCGCCGGGCGAACACGTCGATGACGAAGGCCACGTACAGCCAGCCCTGCCAGGTCGAGACATAGGTGAAGTCCGACACCCAGAGCTGGTTCGGTCGCTCGGCCCGGAACTGCCGGTTGACCTTGTCCAGCGGGCATGGCGCCTTGCTGTCGCTGATCGTCGTGCGCACCACCTTGCCACGCATCACGCCGCGCAAGCCCTTGCAACGCATCAGCCGCTCGACGGTGCAGCGCGCCACCGCCGTGCCTTCACGCCTCAATTGCCGCCAGACCTTGTCAGCGCCATAGACCTGCATGTTCGCCTGCTAGATGCGTTCGATGTGAGGCTCCAGGGCCTCGTCTCGTTGGACACGCGCGCAGCGCCTGTACGGCTCACGCCGCAGTGCTGCATGGTGTCGATAGCCCAACGAGGCGATTTGCAGCACTTTGCAGATCGGCTCGACCCCGTAGGTGTGCCGATGTTGGTCGATGAACTTCCTCAGGACTTGAGCCGGCGGTCGAGCTCCGCCTGGGCAAAAAACGCGCTCGCAAGCTACAGGATCTCGTTGGCCCGGCGCAGCTCCTTGTTCTCGCGCTCCAGTTCCTTGACCCGTTGCACTCACTCGTGGTCACGCCGTCGCGCACCCCGGTATCGACCTCGTGGCGCTGGACCCACGTCAGCAGTGTCTGCGGCACGCAGCCAATCTTCGGGGCAATCGATTCGACCGCCGCCCACAGCGATGGGTATTCCCCGCGGTGCTCTTGCACCATCCGCACGGCTCTCTCACGGACCTCCGGTGAGAACTTGTTCGTCTTGTTCATGGCTCCATCTTCTCAAGTGTTGGAGCCTCCTCAAAATCCGGGGCGGTTCACACTGAGTGTCGCCACGTCAATCACTCCTATAACCCCTGCTGCAAAACGCAGCAGGTTAGGGTTCTTACGTGGATCAGATTTGCGTGGAAATCACCGGGCCGGGTGGCTCAGTTCGAGGTGGAAATCAACACCCTTGGGCCAACGCGCCTCCTGCAGCGCCTGAGCGCACTGTGCCTCGGTGCCATAGCCGGACCAGAAAATCCCGCAGCGGCAGACCCGATTGGGACTGGACTCGATTCATCGGCATGTGCACCTCCTGCAGCAATGTCCTCATCGTCCAACCTCATAGGCTCACCAGATGAGCCTGGCTGAAATTGCTGCCTAGTCAGGAACAAAAAAGCCGAGAGCAATGCTCTCGGCTTTTTTTGATTCACTGGTCGGGGTGAGAGGATTCGAACCTCCGGCCTCTACGTCCCGAACGTAGCGCTCTACCAGGCTAAGCTACACCCCGCAACCAATCAGTATCTTCACTGCCTTCACTAGGAAGATCGCTCCACTGACTGAACGCATAAGTCTAGCAGAGCGTCCTTGAACTGGGAAGGGCTCAGCCTGTTCAGGCAGTGCTGCGCGCGTGTTGCCTCCTCGCGGGCAGCGCGACGTGTGTCTTCCAGTGCGCCCGTCCCGCGAACGATGCGAATGATGTCTGGCAGGCGCTCGACCTCGCCATGTTCGATGGCGTGTCGTATCAACCGACGTTCTTCAGCACTGCCCGATGACATTGCGATCAGTAGCGGCAGCGTTGGCTTGCCTTCGCGCAGGTCATCGCCCACGTTCTTGCCGAGCTGCTCGGTGGCGCCTTCATAGTCGAGCAGATCGTCCACCAGCTGGAAGGCCGTACCCAGCGCACGCCCGTACGAGGCGCAGTCGTCCTCGACTTCCTTTGGCGCTTTGGCCAGCACGGCGCCGAGTCGGGCGCTGGCCTCGAACAGCTTCGCAGTCTTGAAGCGAATGACGCGTAGATACTCCTCGACAGTGATATCGGGGTTGTGCATGTTCATGAGCTGCAGCACTTCCCCTTCGGCGATCACGTTGGTCGCGTCGGCGAGGATTTCGAGCACCCTCATGCTGTTGATGGACACCATCATCTGGAACGACCGTGAATACAAAAAGTCGCCCACGAGCACACTTGCGGCGTTGCCAAAGAGAGCATTGGCAGTGTCGCGGCCACGTCGTAGGGCGGATTCATCGACCACATCGTCGTGCAGCAGCGTGGCGGTGTGAATGAACTCGACGATCGCCGCGAGCTCGTGGCGTTCTGGCCCATGGCATCCCAGGGCGTTGGCAAACAGCAGTACCAGCAGCGGCCGCACACGTTTACCGCCAGCGCTGATGATGTAGCCGGCGATCTGATTGATCAGCGCCACCTCGGAGGCCAACCGTTGATGAATGACGGTGTCAACGGCCGCCATGTCCGCCGCCATCAACTGGGAGGCAAGCGGTGTTGAAGGAAGCGAGGCGACGGGGTTCACGGGCTGTGTGCAGGGGGGCAAACCGACCGATTATAGGAAGGGGTTCTACCGATGCTGGTGATTACGCGCGCTTCTTCATCGACGCCCAAGGTACCTGGGCCAAGGCGGCGGACTCTATCAGCTGGCGATGGGGTGTGCTATGATGCTCGGCTTCGTTCCGGTATCATTAGGGAGCGAATTAACAGGTAGTGGCCGGCTCGGTGGCAAGGCGCCTTCATTTGAGGTGTTGCGGCTGCGAGGCGGTGTCAGAAAGGGCTCATATGTACGCGGTCATAAAAACCGGCGGCAAGCAATACAAAGTTGCTGCTGGCGAGAAGATCAAGGTAGAACAGATTGCTGCGGACGTTGGCCAAGAGATCGTGATCGACCAGGTGCTGGCTGTGGGTAGCGGCGCTGAGCTGAAGGTCGGAACGCCCTTGGTCGCGGGTGCCACGGTCACGGCCACCGTGGTGGCGCAAGGCAAGCACGACAAGGTGCATATCTTCAAGATGCGTCGTCGCAAGCATTACCAGCGGCGCCAGGGCCATCGTCAAAACTTCACCGAGCTGGAAATCAGCGCGGTCCAGGTGTAAGCGGGCCGTCGCCCAGATAGCCAAGGAGTCAGTAAATGGCACAGAAAAAAGGCGGCGGTTCCACCCGGAACGGCCGCGACTCTCAACCGAAGATGCTGGGCGTCAAGGCGTTCGGCGGTCAAGTGGTCAGCGCCGGCTCGATCATCGTGCGTCAGCGTGGCACCCGCTTCCACGCGGGTACCAACGTCGGCATGGGCCGCGACCACACGCTGTTCGCGATGGTGGACGGCACGGTGTCCTTCGCCGTGAAGGGCCCGAGCAACCACAAGACCGTGTTCATCCAACCGGTCTGACGCTGTACCACCCCGGTGAAGAGCCCCGGCAAGCCGGGGCTCTTTGCTTTGCGCCTGCGCCTGTTCGGTGTCGAGCCGGAGGGGCACACCACGCACACGCCGGTACCATCGCTGCTGCAGCGAGCGAGAAGCCTCCATCATGAAATTCGTCGACGAAGCCACTATCGACGTTGCCGCTGGCAACGGGGGCAACGGCTGCGTGAGCTTCCGGCGCGAGAAGTTCATCCCCTTCGGCGGCCCGAACGGTGGCGATGGCGGCCGCGGCGGGCATGTCTGGGTGGTGGGCGACCGCAACATCAACACGCTGATCGATTACCGCTTTGCGCGCAAGCACTTTGCCCGCAATGGCGAGCATGGCCGGGGTTCCGACCAGTACGGTGCAGCCGGCGAAGACATCGTGCTGCGCATGCCGATGGGCACCATCATCAACGACGCGGAGACCGGCGAGAAGCTGATCGAGGTGCTCGTGCCTGGTGAAAAAGTGCTGCTTGCCAAAGGCGGCGACGGCGGCTTCGGCAACCTGCACTACAAGAGCAGCACCAACCGCGCGCCCCGGCAAAGCACCAAGGGCTGGCCTGGCCAAGCGCACCATCTGAAGCTGGAGCTGCGCGTGCTGGCCGATGTGGGCCTGTTGGGTATGCCCAATGCCGGCAAGTCCACGCTGATCACTGCCATCTCGAATGCTCGCCCGAAGGTGGCTGACTACCCTTTCACGACGTTGCATCCCAACCTCGGCGTGGTGCGGGTGGGCCCTAGCCAAAGTTTTGTGGTGGCCGACGTGCCGGGCCTGATTGAGGGCGCGGCCGAGGGCGCCGGCCTGGGCCATCTGTTCCTGCGCCACCTGCAGCGCACGCGCTTGCTGCTGCACATGGTTGACCTCGCGCCGTTCGACGAGGCAGTCGACCCGGTCGCCCAGGCCAAGGCCATCGTCAAGGAGCTGAAGAAGTATGACGCTGCCCTGGCGGACAAGCCGCGCTGGATCGTGCTGAACAAGCTTGACATGGTGCCGGCCGAAGAGCGCGAAGCCAGGGTGAAGGACTTCGTCAAGCGCATGCGCTGGAAGGGCCCGGTGTTCGAGATCTCGGCGCTGACCCGCGAGGGCTGCGAAGACCTGGTGCACGCCATCTACAAACACATCGAATCCTTGCAGCACAAGGAGACCGAGATCGACGTGCGTTTCGACGAGGCCACGGTCACGGCCGAACCTGCCGCTGTGCCGGACCCCGCCGACCCGCGCTTTCGCTGACTCCCCCCTTCCAGCAAGACCATGAGCACCGCCCGGCCGCCCGAAGGGGCTCGCACCGCAGCCCGTCAGGGCGAAGGTACCCCAATCAGCACCGTGCTGACCCAGGCTCGCCGCATCGTCGTCAAGGTGGGGTCGAGCCTGGTCACGAACGAAGGCCGGGGGTTGGACGCGGCTGCGATCGATGCCTGGTGCGCTCAGCTTGCCGGCTTGGTCCGACAAGGGCGCGAGGTGGTGATGGTGTCCTCCGGCGCCATCGCCGAGGGCATGAAGCGCCTGGGCTGGGCCACGCGGCCCAAGGAACTTCACGAACTGCAGGCCGCCGCCGCGGTGGGCCAGATGGGCCTGGCGCACGCCTACGAAACCTCGTTGCGGGCACAGGGCCTGGGCAGTGCTCAGGTGCTGCTCACGCACGCTGATCTGGCCGACCGAGAGCGCTACCTCAATGCACGTTCCACGCTGCTGACGCTGCTGGCGCTGGGCGTGGTGCCGGTGATCAACGAGAACGACACTGTGGTCACCGACGAGATCAAGTTCGGTGACAACGACACCCTTGGCGCGCTGGTGGCCAATCTGGTCGATGCCGACGCGCTGGTGATCCTGACCGACCAGAAGGGGCTGTATTCGGCCGATCCGCGCAAGGTGCCTGGTGCTCGTTTCATTCACGAGGCCGAAGCCGGCACGCCGGAGCTGGAACAGATGGCCGGCGGCGCTGGGTCGAGCATCGGCAAGGGCGGCATGATCACCAAGATCCTCGCTGCCAAGCGGGCGGCGGGCAGCGGTGCCAGCACGGTGATCGCATGGGGTCGCGAACCCAACGCCTTGCTGCGCCTGGTCGCCGGCGAATCCATTGGCACGCTGCTGGTGGCCAGCACGCCCAAGGTTGCGGCGCGCAAGCAGTGGTTGGCCGATCACCTGCAGCTCAAGGGCGCGGTGGTGGTCGACGACGGCGCCGCCGCCAAGCTGCGCGACGAAGGCAAGAGCCTGTTGCCCATCGGCGTGGTGGAGGTACAGGGCGACTTCGTGCGCGGCGAGGTCATTGCTGTGCGCACGCAGGCGGGCCAAGAGATCGCCCGCGGCCTGGCCAACTACGCTGCCAGTGAAGCCCGCCTCATTGCCCGCAAGGCTTCATCGCAGATCGAAGGCTTGCTCGGCTATGCCAACGAGCCCGAGCTGATTCATCGCGACAATCTCGTGCTGGTGTAGCCAGCACGAGATTGCGGCGCAGGCTCACTGCGCCCGGGTTCCTTTTCTAGCCCAACACCGGCGCCAGCGCGCGTCGCGCATCGGCCGCGCTCATGCCCATGCGCAGAGCCCAGTCAGCCAGTTGGTCGTCGCCGATCTTGCCCACGTTGAAGTAGGCAGCCTCCGGGTGAGCCAGGTAGAAGCCGCTGACGCTGGCAGCGGGGGTCATGGCCAGGCTTTCGGTCAGTGCCATGCCGATGTCCTCGGCCTGGAGCACCCTGAACATCTCGCGCTTGACGGTGTGGTCCGGGCAGGCCGGATAGCCCGGTGCGGGGCGGATGCCGCGGTACTGTTCGGCGATCATCGCGACGTTGTCCAGCGTTTCGTCGGCCGCGTAGGCCCACAGATCCTTGCGCACGCGTTGATGCAGCTGTTCGGCGAAGGCCTCGGCCAGCCGGTCGGCCAGGGCCTTGAACATGATCGACGAGTAGTCGTCGTGCTCGGCCATGAACTGGGTTTCCTTCTTCTCGGCGCCCAGGCCGGCCGTCACCGCGAACAGGCCGATGTAATCAGGCTGCACACCGCGTGGTGCAATGAAGTCGGCCAGGCTGCGGTTGGGCCGCATCACCCCGTCGATCACCGGCCGCACGCTCTGCGTGCGCAGCGGCTGCCAGCGCATCAGCACCTGCTGGCGCGACTCGTCCGCATATATCTCGATGGTGTCGTCGTTCACCGTGTTGGCCGGTAGCAGGCTGATCACGCCGTTGGCCTGCAGCCAGCGGCCTTCGATGGCTCGCTGCAGCAGGCGCCGGCCGTCGTCGTGCACGCGGGTCGCTTCGGCGCCGACCACCGCGTCCTTCAGGATGTCGGGAAACTTGCCCGCCAAATCCCAGGTCTGGAAGAACGGGCCCCAGTCGATGAACTGGGCCAGCTCCGCCAGATCCTGGTTGCGGAACACCCGGCGGCCGATGAACTTCGGTGCCGGCGGCGTGTAGCCGGCCCAGCCGATGGGTGTCTTGTTGGCCCTCGCCTGCGCCAGCGTGACCAGCGGAGTGGCCTTCTTGTTGGCGTGCTGCTCACGCACCCGGTCGTAATCGGCCTTGAGCTCATCAATGAACTTCGCGGCGCGCTCGTCGCTCAGCAGGTCGGCACACACGCCCACGCTGCGCGAGGCATCGGGCACATACACCACCGGGCCCTGGTAGTGCGGCGCGATCTTCACCGCGGTGTGCACACGGCTGCAGGTGGCGCCGCCGATGAGCAGCGGCGTGCCGCGCTCGCGGAAGTAGTCGTCGCGCTGCATTTCGGCGGCGACATGCTGCATCTCTTCGAGGCTCGGCGTGATCAGACCCGACAGGCCGACGATGTCGGCGCCCTCGATCTTGGCCTTGGCCAGGATGTCCTGGCAGGGCACCATCACGCCCATGTTCACCACTTCGAAGTTGTTGCACTGGAGCACGACGGTGACGATGTTCTTGCCGATGTCGTGCA
>JBDTQF010000136.1:0-10433 GCA_039932275.1 Burkholderiales bacterium | reverse complement strand
TCGCAGTTACTTTGTTTCCAGTGGTTTTACGAGCGAACTGGTGCTCGGCATGCCCTGCTCCAATTCCGAACCCACGTCGAAACCAGGTCGGCCCCAGAACGCAGGAGTTTAGGGCAATGGCAGCAGATTCAAGAGCTCATGGGGATGTTCGATGCAATGGTCGGCGCCCCATTGATCGATTGGCTCATCCTGGCCAAGGTAGCCCCAGGCCACGGCCACGGTTTGCATGCCGGCAGCCTGGCCGGCTTGCACGTCGCGCAGATCGTCGCCGGCATACAGGCAGGCGCTGGGCGGCAGGCCGAGCCGGCGTGCCGCTTCGAGCAATGGCGCGGGGTGTGGCTTGGCATGCGGGGTGGTGTCGCCGCTGATCACCACCTGTGCGCGCTCGGCCAGGCCCAGGGCTGCGACGATGGGGTCGGTGAAGCGGCTCGCCTTGTTGGTCACGATGCCCCAGGGGAAGCCGGCCTCGTCCAGCCGATCAATCACCGGCTTCATCGCAGTGAAGACATCGGTCAGGGCCGTCAGGCGCTGTGCGTAGCTGGCGAGGAAGTCCGCCTTCGCGGCTTCGAAGTCCGGGTTGTCAGGCGTCAATCCCAGGGCAATGCCCACCATGCCGCGCGCACCCTGGCTGGTCATGGGCCTGAATTGCGCCGCGGGCAGGGGCGGCAGGCCGCGGGACTCACGCAGGGTGTTGCCTGCAGCCGCCAGATCGGGGGCGCTGTCCACCAGCGTGCCGTCGAGATCAAACAGCACTGCTTTCAGCTGCATCGTTCGCCCAGAGGTCATGCCGGTTGCCGGCGGCAGGCGACGAGGTAGTTCACGCTGGGATCGTCGTTCAGCCGGTAGCGCTTCGTGAGGGGGTTGTAGGCCAGCCCGCGGGTGTGCATCAGATCCAGACCTGACTCGCGGGCGAACCTTGCCAATTCGCTGGGGCGCAGAAAGCGGGCGTACTCGTGGGTGCCGCGGGGTAGCAGCTGCAGCATGTATTCGGCGCCCACGATGGCCATGGCGAAGGCCTTGGCGTTGCGGTTGATGGTGGAGAAGAACACCCAACCACCTGGGCGTGCCAGCCGGGCACAGGCTTCAACGATGGCCGCGGGATCGGGCACATGTTCCAGCATCTCCATGCAGGTCACCACGTCGTATTGGCCCGGTTGTTCATCCGCCAGTGTCTCGGCGGTGACCAGACGATAGGCTAAGTGAGCGACGCCGCCTTCCATGGCATGCAACTGTGCCACCTTCAGCGAGCGGTCGGCCAAGTCGATGCCCAACACGTCCGCGCCCTTGCGGGCCATGGCCTCGGCAAGGATGCCGCCGCCGCAGCCCACGTCCACGATGCGTCGTCCCTCCAAGGGGCCTGCGCATTGTTCGATCCACCCCAGCCGCAATGGGTTGATCATGTGCAGAGGGCGGAACTCGCTGTCCGCGTCCCACCACTTGTGGGCCAGTTCGCTGAACTTGGCCAACTCTTTGGCGTCAACGTTGCTCATCGCGACATGTTATGCCAAGGCCTGCGTACCGGCTCAGGTGGGAAGGGTGGGTTGGCAACGGGATCCGCGCCGGACCCTTGCATGAAACGGGCATAAAAAAACCCCCGCCGCGAACGACGGGGGTGCTTGCGGGCGCAAGGCCTGCTGCGAGGTTACTTCTTGGTGCGGGTGCCCACGACCTCGATCTCGACGCGACGGTTCTTCGCCTTGCCTTCCTTGGTCTTGTTGTCGGCCACCGGCTGCTTTTCACCCTTGCCTTCGGTGTAGACCCGGTTGGCTTCGATGCCCTTGCTCACCAAGTACTGCTTGACCGCTTCGGCGCGGCGCACAGACAGCTTCTGGTTGTAGGCGTCGGAACCGTCGGAGTCGGTGTGACCCACGGCGATGACGACTTCCAGATTGATGCCCTTGACCTTGCTGATCAGGTCATCCAGCTTGGCCGAGGCTTCCGGCTTGAGCACCGACTTGTCCACGTCGAAGAAGGTGTCGGAGGCGAAGCTGACCTTCTCGCTGGTCGGGGCGGCCGGAACGACCACGGCAGGCGCGACCGGCGCGGCGGCCGGAGCCACCGGGGCAGGTGCCGGAGCCGGTGCCGGCGCGGGTGCCGGCGGCGCGGGCGGGGGCGGCGGCGGGGGAACGCCATCGCAGCCTTGCACGCCGGTCGAAGGCGTCCAGCTGGAATCGCGCCAGCACAGCGAATTGTCTGCGCCACCACGGATTGCGGTGCCGTCAACACCGCGCCAGTTGTCGACCGCAGGGCCATTGCTGCCGCCCGTCGCACAGGCAGTCAGTGCGACCGATGCAAACAGCAAGGCCACTTTGTTCAGCTTGTTCATGGTTCTCCTCTCGGGATAGGTTGCAGCGGGTGCTGCACTACGTGATTCGAGCCAGCGCACCGAAAACCCAGTGCGGGCGCGGATGGGTCCGTCGAAAGATTGTGCCATACGACGCTATAGCGTCGCGGTTTTGCATAGTCGGGGCGGAACGGGGCGATGCCGTGTTGCGAGGCCGCGACAGCCGGCGGCCCGTAGAATCGCCGATTGCCTTGCTTTTGCGTCCCTCCTTCCCGTGCGGAGGGGGTGCACAAACCGACCAACGCTGTTGCGCGACCGATGCCAAGCGCGCGGTCTGGACTCTCGCATGAATCAATTCGCCAAGGAAACCCTGCCGGTCAGCCTCGAAGAGGAGATGCGGCGGTCCTACCTCGACTACGCGATGAGCGTGATCGTGGGCCGCGCCCTCCCCGATGCACGCGACGGCCTGAAGCCCGTGCATCGACGCGTGCTCTACGCGATGCACGAGCTGAGCAACGACTGGAACCGGCCGTACAAGAAGTCGGCGCGCATCGTCGGCGACGTCATCGGCAAGTACCACCCGCACGGCGACCAGTCGGTCTACGACACGATCGTGCGCATGGCGCAGGACTTCTCGCTGCGCCACATGCTGGTCGACGGTCAGGGCAACTTCGGCTCGGTCGATGGCGACAACGCCGCGGCGATGCGGTACACCGAAATCCGCCTGTCGAAGATCGCCCACGAAATGCTGGCCGATCTGGACAAGGAGACCGTCGATTTCGGCCCCAACTACGACGGTTCGGAAACCGAACCGCTGGTGATGCCGAACCGGCTGCCCAACCTGCTGATCAATGGTTCGGCCGGCATTGCGGTGGGCATGGCCACCAACATCCCGCCACACAACCTCAACGAGGTGGTGGATGCCTGCTTCCACCTGCTGAAGAACCCGGAAGCGACCATCGATGAGTTGATGGAGATCATCCCGGCGCCTGACTTCCCGACCGCCGGCATCATCTACGGCCTGAACGGGGTGCGCGAGGGTTACCGCACCGGGCGCGGCAAGGTGATCATGCGGGCCAAGTGCCACTTTGAAGAGATCGACCGGGGACAGCGCACGGCGATCATCGTTGACGAGATCCCCTACCAGGTCAACAAGAAGACGCTGCAGGAGCGCATCGCCGAGCTGGTACACGAGAAGAAGATAGAAGGCATCAGCCACATCCAGGACGAGTCCGATAAATCGGGCATGCGGCTGGTGATCGAGCTCAAGCGCGGCGAAGTGCCCGAGGTGGTGCTGAACAACCTGTACAAGCAGACGCAGCTGCAGGACACCTTTGGCATCAACATGGTGGCGCTGATCGATGGTCAGCCCAAGCTGTGCGATCTCAAGACGCTGATCGCGATCTTCCTTGAGCACCGTCGCGAGGTTGTCACCCGCCGCACCGTGTTCGAGCTGCGCAAGGCGCGCGAACGCGGCCATGTGCTCGAAGGCCTGGCGGTGGCGCTGGCCAACATCGATGACTTCATCGCGATCATCCGCAACTCGCCGACACCGCCGGTGGCCAAGGCCGCGTTGATGGCGCGCAGCTGGGATTCGTCAACCGTGCGGGAGATGCTCGTGCGTGCCGAGCAGGACACCCCGGGCGGCCGCGAAGCCTTCCGCCCTGAAGGCCTGCCCAGCCACTACGGCATGCAGGTCGATGGTCTCTACCGCCTCTCGGACGACCAGGCCCAGGAAATTCTGCAGATGCGCCTGCAGCGCCTGACCGGGCTGGAGCAGGACAAGATCATCGGCGAGTACAAGGAGGTGATGGCTGTCATCGCCGACCTGCTCGACATCCTGGCCAAGCCGGCACGCGTGACGACCATCATCACCGACGAACTGGCCGCGCTGAAGCAGGAGTTCGGCCAGTCCAAGCTGGCGGCCCGGCGCAGCGAGATCGTGCACAACGCGCAGGAGCTGGGCACCGAAGACCTGATCACCCCGCAGGATATGGTGGTCACGCTCAGCCACACCGGCTACTTCAAGAGCCAGCCGCTCACTGAGTACCGCGCCCAGCGGCGCGGCGGCCGCGGCAAGCAGGCCACGGCCACCAAGGAAGACGACTGGATCGACCAGCTCTTCATTGCGAACACGCACGACTGGATCCTGTGCTTCAGCGACCGCGGGCGGGTCTACTGGCTGAAGGTGTGGGAAGTGCCACAGGGTGGACGGGCTTCGCGTGGCAAGCCGATCGTCAACATGTTCCCGCTGCAGCCGGGCGAGAAGGTCACGGTGGTGTTGCCACTGACCGGCGAGTTCCGCAGTTTCCCGGCCGACCACTATGTGTTCATGTGCACGGCGCTGGGCACGGTGAAGAAAACCGCTTTGAACGAGTTCAGCAATCCGCGCAAGGCCGGCATCATCTCGGTCGACCTGGATGAAGGCGACTACCTCATCGGCGCCGCGCTCACCGACGGGCAGCATGACGTGATGCTGTTCTCCGACGGCGGCAAGGCTGTGCGCTTCGACGAGAACGACGTCCGATCGATGGGCCGCCAGGCCCGCGGCGTGCGCGGCATGATGCTCGAAGACGGCCAACGCGTGATCGCCATGCTGGTGGCCGAGGACGAGACCCAAAGCGTGCTTGCCGCCACGATGAAGGGTTACGGCAAGCGCACCAGCATCGTCGAGTACACCCGCCACGGCCGCGGTACCAAGGGCATGATCGCCATCCAGCAGAGCGAGCGCAACGGCAAGGTCGTGGCGGCCACGCTGGTACGCCCGGCCGACGAAATCATGCTTATCACCGACAAGGGCGTGCTGGTGCGCACCCGTGTCTCGGAGATCCGCGAACTGGGCCGTGCCACCCAGGGTGTGACGCTGATCGCGCTCGACGAAGGTACGCAGCTTGCCGGCCTGCAGCGCATCGTCGAGAACGACGTTGCCGACACGTCGGCCTTGCCAAGTGGTGATGCCGATCCCGCAGACCATACATCCGGAGAATCGGCATGATGCTGAAGAAGTCATTCAGAACCTGGGCCCTGCTCAGCCTGTGCGCCGTGGCCGGCGCTGCGCCGGCCCAATCCTCGGCCGCCAAGAAGGAATTGATCCAGAAGGTGCTGCAGCTGCAGCAGATCGGCGTCGAGGGATTTGCGCGCACGGTCGTGGTGGAGCAGCCGGTGAGTCAGATGATGCAGGCTGCGGCGCGGGCACTGCAGGCGCAGCCGGCCGACAAGCGTGAGGCCATCGGCAAGTCGATCGAGGCCGACGCGCGCAAGTACGTTGAAGACGTGACGCCCAGTGTGCGCAAGCGTGCCATCGAGCTGGCGCCCCAGACCATCGGCGGCGTGCTCGATCAAAGCATGAGCGAGGACGAGCTGAAGGCGTTGATCACCTGGCTCGAGTCGCCGGTGAGCAAGAAGTACGGCCAACTCCAGCCGGAGATGCAGCGCGCACTGGGCGAGAAACTGGTGGCCGAGATGCGGCCCACGGTCGAGCCCAAGCTGAAGGCGCTGGAGCAGTCGGTTGCCGCCCGGCTGGGTGTGCCGGCGCCCGCCAGCGGTGCGGCCCCTGCGCCCAAGAAGTAACTCTGCTGAGCGGCGCAGAGTGCGCTGTTTTTTCCTGATCCTCGACCGATCCGTTCATGGCTAATCCAGACGCATCCGCACCTTCCGCGTTGCCCGTGCCGGGCCTGGCCGACCTGCGCCAGCGTATCGATGGGCTCGACCGCGCGTTGCTCGATCTACTCAACCAGCGTGCTCGGCTGGCGCTGGAGGTGGGAGAGATCAAGAGGCATGAAGGCTCGGTGGTGTTCCGGCCCGAGCGCGAAGCGCAGGTGATCGATGGCTTGAAGGCGGTCAACGCCGGCCCGTTGAAGACCGACAGCATCGCGCCGATCTGGCGCGAGATCATGTCAGCCTGCCGTGCGCTGGAGACACCCACCCGCGTGGCCTTCCTGGGCCCGGCGGGCACCTTCACTGAGGAAGCGGCGCTGGGCTACTTCGGCAGCTCGATCGTCAAGGTGCCGTGCGCCAGCTTCGACGAGGTGATTCGCGCCACCACCGCAGGTGCGGCTGATTTCGGCGTGGTGCCGGTGGAGAACAATACCGAAGGCGTGGTAGCGCGCTCGCTGGACCTGTTCCTCACGATGCCGCTGTTCATCATCGGCGAGACCAGCCTGATGGTGCGCCACAACCTGCTGCGCAAGAGCAACGACCTGACCGGCATCAGCGCGGTCTGCGCGCATCCCCAGGCGCTGGCGCAGTGCTATGGTTGGCTCAGTCTGCACCTGCCCGATGCGGAGCGCCGGCCGGTGTCCAGCAATGCCGAGGGCGCGCGTCTGGCGGGGCTGGACCCCACCCTGGCGGCAATCGCCAGCACGCGCGCGGCCAGCGAGTTCGGGCTGCACGTCGTCGCCCCGGCGATCCAGGACGATGCGCACAACCGCACCCGGTTTGCCATCGTCACCCATCCCGACCGCCACCCCGCGCCCAAGGCCTCCGGACACGACTGCACCAGCTTGGTGGTGAGCGTGGTCAACCGGCCCGGCGCGGTGCACGACATGCTGGTGCCGCTGAAGGAGCATGGCGTGTCGATGACGCGCTTCGAGTCACGCCCGGCGCGCTCGGGTCAGTGGGAGTACTACTTCTACATCGACTTGCAAGGCCATCCGGAGGAGCCGCAGGTGGCTCAGGCGCTGGCCAAGCTGCGCGCCGTCTGCGCCTTCTTCAAGGTGCTGGGCACGTACCCCATCGACGTCCATTGAAAGGCCGTCGACCGTGATGTTCAAGCAACTCGGGGTGATCGGCTGCGGCCTGATGGGCGGCAGCTTCGCGCTGGCGCTCAAGCGGGCCGGTGCCGTGCAACGCGTGGTGGGCTACAGCAAATCGCCCTCCACCACCGAGCGTGCCAAGCGTATGGGCGTGATCGATGAGGTGGCCGAGTCGGCGCTGATGGCGGTGTCCGGCTCCGACCTGGTGCTGCTGGCGGTGCCGGTGGCCGCCACCGAAGCCACCTTCAAGGCCATCCGCCATCTGGTGGATCGCCATGTGCTGGTGATGGACGTGGGCTCGACGAAGCGCGAGGTGGTCGACGCCGCGCGGCGGGTGCTGAAGGAGCGGCTGCCTAATTTCGTGCCGGCGCACCCGATCGCCGGCAAGGAATCGTCCGGCGTCGAGCATGCCGATGCGCAGTTGTACCAAGGCCGCCAGTGCATCCTGACGCCGTTGGTGCAGACCGACCCGGCGCTGGTGCAAAAGGCCACCGATGTCTGGGCCGCCATCGGCTGCCAGGTGCTGCGCATGACACCCGAGAACCATGATGCGGCGTTTGCGGCCGTGAGCCACCTGCCGCACATGCTGGCCTTCGCCTACTTCAACGGGGTGATGTCACAGCCGGCCGGGCGCGAGTTCCTGTCGCTGGCCGGCCCGGGCTTTCGCGACTTCACCCGCATCGCGGCGAGCGATCCGACGATGTGGCGCGATGTGCTGATCAGCAACCGCGAGGAGCTGATGAAGCAGTCGCAGCGCTTTCGCCATGCACTCGATGCCTTCGAGCATGTGATGAAGTCCGGCAACACCGAGGCGCTGGAAGACCTGATCCGCCTGGCCTCCGACGCCCGGTCGGGTTGGCAGATGGGCAGGAAGTAAGGCTCCCGAGGTCGCGACCGACCGACATCCGACATGTACGCGATTCCCTTCCTCGACCTTCCGCCACTGTCGGCGGCTGGCGGCACCGTGGTGCTGCCTGGTTCTAAGAGCATCTCCAACCGGCTGCTGCTGCTGGCCGGTCTGGCCGAGGGTGAAACCGAGCTGCTGGACTTGCTGGATTCCGATGACACGCGGGTGATGCTGGCGGCGCTGCAAGCGCTGGGCTGCGTGGTCAGGCACGACGGCCGCTCGACCCACGTCACCGGCCTGGCCGGCCGGCTCGCCGTGATGCAAGCCGAACTCTTCCTTGGTAACGCCGGCACCGCCATGCGTCCGCTCACCGCTGCGCTGGCGCTGCTGTCGGCGCTGCACGGTGGGCGCTACACGGTGAGCGGCGTGCCGCGCATGCATGAGCGGCCCATCGGTGACCTGGTCGACGCCTTGCGCGGGCTGGGCTGCCATATCGAGTCACTGGGCCGCGAAGGCTACCCCCCGCTGGCGCTGGCCGGCGGGCGGCTGCAGCTCGATGCGCCGGTGCGGGTGCGCGGCGATGTGTCGAGCCAGTTCCTCACCGCCCTGCTGTTGGCGTTGCCGCTGGCGGCCGGGCCGCAGGCGGTGGTGATCGAGGTGCTGGGCGAGCTGATCTCCAAGCCCTATGTCGAGATCACGCTGAACCTGCTGCGGCGCTTCGGCATTGATGTGCAGCGCGAGGGTTGGCAGCGCTTCACCGTGGCGGCCGGTAGTGCCTACCGCTCGCCTGGCCGAGTGCATGTGGAAGGCGATGCCTCGGCGGCGTCGTACTTCATCGCGCTGGGCGCCATTGCCGGAATCGACGCGCCGGTGCGCATCGAAGGCGTGGGCCGCGCGTCCATTCAAGGCGACATCCGTTTCGTCGAGGCGGCCGAAGCCATGGGCGCGCAGGTCGTGCAGGGCGAGAACTGGCTGGAGGTGCGCCGCGGTGCCTGGCCGCTGCGCGCACTCACGCTGGACTGCAACCACATCCCCGACGCCGCGATGACGCTGGCCGTGATGGCGCTGTATGCCGACGGGCCGTGCACGCTGAGCAACATCGGCAGCTGGCGGGTCAAGGAGACGGATCGCATCGAGGCCATGGCGGCCGAGTGCGAGAAGCTGGGTGCGCAGGTGCACAGTGGCGCGGACTTCATCCGCATCACGCCCCCGGCAGCCATCCGGCCTGCGGTGCTGCACACCTACGACGACCACCGCATGGCGATGTGCCTGTCGCTGGCCGCCTTCAATGGCCTGAAGCAGCGTGATGCCGTGCCGGTGCGCATCCTCGACCCGCAGTGCGTGGCCAAGACCTTCCCGGACTATTTCGAGACGCTGTTTTCGGTGGTCAGCGCGCTGCCGCAGGGCGTGCCGGTGATCACCATCGACGGACCGACCGCCTCCGGCAAGGGCACGCTGGCCGCGGCGGTGGCCGAGCGGCTGGGCTACCACACACTCGACTCCGGATCGCTTTACCGCGTGACGGCGCTGGCCGCGCAGCGTGGCGGCGTGGCCGTCAGCGACGAGGCTGGCCTGGCGGCGCTGGCCTGCGGGTTGAGCCTGCGGTTCCACGGCACGCTGTTATTCCTCGATGGCGACGAGGTGACTGAACTGCTGCGAGCCGAGGACATCGGTGTCATGGCCTCGCAGATTTCCGCCTGGCCGGCGGTGCGCGCGGCGCTGACCGAACTGCAACACAGCTTCCGGCGCCTGCCCGGGCTGGTGGCCGACGGGCGCGACATGGGCACCGTGATATTTCCGGATGCGGGGCTCAAGGTCTTCCTCACCGCGACGCCGGCAGCGCGCGCCGAGCGCAGACATAAGCAATTGATTTCCAAGGGGTTTTCTGCTAACCTCGCGGCCCTTCAGGCCGATTTGGAGGCGCGCGACGCGAGGGACAGAACCCGTGCAGTGGCGCCGCTGAAGCCGGCTGAAGATGCCTTGTTATTGGACAACTCGCGGCAAAGCATCGACGCTTCGGTGCGGCTCGTGTTGGACCGGTGGCAGGCACGCCAGCCTTTCGAGCCCGACCCTGTAAAGGGATGAGTCAGGAGGGCCCTTTGAACGCCCTGCGCTTCATCCGCGGTGACCTCGCGGCCCTGGTTGGCCGCAGCCCTCGCCGAAGTGCAGGTTCATTAACCTAACCCGCCGTTCCTTGGGGACGGCATCGCCGGTCAGTCCGGCCAGGAAGTTCCCTCATGTCCCAAGTTGCTGCTGCGGCCTCTTCGCCAGGCCTCGAATCCTTTGCCGCCCTCTTCGAGGAGTCGCTCAAGAGCGCCGACATGCGCGTCGGCGAGGTCATCTCCGCCGAGGTGGTGCGCATCGAGCACAACCACGTCGTGGTCAATGCCGGCCTGAAGAGCGAAGCCTATGTGCCGCTCGATGAATTCAAGAACGACCACGGCGAGATCGAAGTCCAGGTCGGTGACTTCGTGTCGGTGGCCATCGACGCCGTCGAAAACGGCTACGGCGACACCATCCTGTCGCGCGACAAGGCCAAGCGCCTGGC
>JBDTQF010000135.1:0-10587 GCA_039932275.1 Burkholderiales bacterium | reverse complement strand
GCGTCTCCAGGCGGCGCATCACGGCCTTCATCCCCGTTGCGCGCTCCAAGACCGCCGGCGCGTCCTCGGGCCGCGTGGCCAGCAGGTTGTTGAGGTCACCGCCGGCGAAGAAGGTTTTCTTGCCGGAGGTGAGGATGACGCCGGCGATGTCGTCGCGCTCGGCTTCGAGCCGGGTCACGGCCGCCTCGTAAGCCTCGCGGAACATCGGGTTCATGGTGTTCGTCGACTGGCCGGGCATGTCGATCGTCAACGTGACGACGCGCTGGTCGTCCTTGTCGTAGGTGATGGCAGTCACTGTCGATTCCTCACAGACGTTCAATGATGGTGGCCACGCCCATGCCGTCGGCGGCACAGAGGGTGACCAGGCCGCGCTTGAGGCCACGGCGCTCCAGCTCGTCGAGCACGGTACCGACCAGCATGCAGCCGGTAGCGCCCAGCGGGTGGCCCATGGCGATGGAGCCGCCGTTGACGTTGACCTTCTCCATCGGCACGTTCAGCTCCTTGACGAAGCGCAGCACCACCGACGCGAAGGCCTCGTTGACCTCGAACAGGTCGATGTCGTCCACCGTCAGGCCGGCCTTCTTCAGCGCCATGCGCGAGACGCGACCGGGCGCGGCCAGCATGATGGTGGGCTCGTCGCCCGTCACCGCCACCGAGACGATGCGCGCCCGCGGCGTCAGGCCCAGCGCACGGCCCTTGGCCTCGCTGCCGATCAGCATCAACGACGCACCATCGACGATGCCCGAGGAGTTGCCGGCGGTGTGCACATGCCGCATGCGCTCCACCTGCGGGTACTTGAACTGCGCCACGGTGTCGAAGCCCATCTCGCCCATCGCGGTGAACGAAGGCTTGAGCTTGCCCAGGCCTTCGAGCGTGGTGTCGGGGCGGATGAACTCGTCCTCGGCCAGGATGGTCAGGCCGTTGAGGTCCTTCACCGGCACCAGCGACTTCGCGAAGCGGCCCTCGGCGCGGGCCTGCGCAGCCTTGCGCTGTGACTGCACCGCCAGCGTATCGACGTCTTCGCGGCTGTGGCCGTCGAGCGTGGCGATCAGGTCGGCGCCGATGCCCTGCGGCACCGGCTGCATGCCAAAGGTGAGCATCGGGTTGTTGTCGCGCGCGCTGGGTGCTGCGCCCATCGGGATGCGCGACATCGACTCCACGCCGCCAGCCACCAGCAGCTCTTCCCAGCCGGAGCGCACCTTCTGCGCCGCGATGTTCACCGCCTCCAGGCCCGAGCCGCAGTAGCGGTTCAGCTGCAGGCCGGGCACGTGGTAGTCCCAACCGGCGGCCAGCGCCGCGACCTTGGCGATCACCGCGCCCTGCTCGCCATGCGGCTGCACGCAGCCGATCAGCGCATCTTCGATCTGCGCCGTGTCCAGGTCGTTGCGGCGCTGCAGTTCACGCATCAGGCCGGCCAGCAGGCTGACCGGGTTGACCTCGTGCAGGCTGCCGTCGCTGCGCCCACGCCCGCGCGGCGTGCGCACGGCGTCGAAGATCATGGCCTCTGTCATGGGTGTCCTTGTCGAGGAGGGTAGAAATGGGTGGTTCAATCTTACATCGGTTGAACCTTTAAGTTGACGCCGCTACCCGCTACCATCAACGCCATCCCTACGCGCCGGTGCCGCCATGCCTTCCCAGGCCCTTCAGCCGCCCTCCCCGTTCTGGCCCAAGGGCCTGCCCGCCACGCTGCAGGTGCCGCAAACCACGCTGTGCGCCAACCTGGAGATCGCCGCGCGCCGCTACCCCGACAAGCCGGCTTACATCATCTACGGCCACAGCGTGACGTACCGGGAGTTGCTGCGCGACAGCGAGCGGCTCGCGGCTTGGCTGCAGCAACGCTGCGGCGTGCGGCGCGGCGACCGGGTAATGTTGAGCGGCCAGAGTTCGCCACAGTTTGTCACGGCCTACCAGGCCATCCTGCGCGCCGACGCGGTGGCGGTGCCGGTGAACCCGATGAATCTCACCGAAGAGTTCGCGCATGTAGCCCATGACAGCGGGGCCCGCGTGGTGATTGCCGCGCAGGACCTGTTGCCGCAGCTGCGGCCGCTGCTGGGCAACGATCTGGATCACGCCGTGGTGTTCGCCTATGCCGAAGGCGCCAGCGCGCTGGACGATGATGCGCCGGAATGGTTTGCCGCCGGACACGTACCGCTGCCGCACGCACAGGCCGTTCGCTGGACCGACGCGCTGGAAGCCGACCTGGCGCCCGCCGCCGCCGCCGCCGGCCCGCATGACCTGTGCCTGATCGCCTACACCTCTGGCACGACCGCGCACCCGAAGGGCTGCACGCACACGCATCATTCGCTGATGACGGCCGCCATCACGCCGGCCATCTGGCGCGGCGATTCGGCCGAAGCCGTGTTCCTGGGCGCCTCGCCGATGTTCCACATGATGGGTCTGCAAGCGGTGATCAACACGGCCATCTACCTGGGCGCCACCGTGTTGCTGCTGCCTCGCTGGGATGCAAGAACCGCCGCGCGGCTGATCCAGCAGCACCGCGTCAACCTGTGGGGCGCGGCGCCACCGATGCTGCTCGACCTGCTGGCTCTGCCCGACCTGCGGCCCGATGCGCTGGACAGTGTGCGCATCATCACCGGCGGCGGCTCGGCGCTGCCCGAAGCAGTGAACCGCCGCCTGGCCGAGGAACTGGGCATCACCTACCTCGAAGGCTATGGCATGACCGAAACGGCCTCGATGGTGATGGCCAACCCGCCAACCCGCGGCAAGCGGCAGTGCCTGGGCATCCCGACCTTCGGCGTCAGCGCGACGGTGGTCGATCCGGCAACGCTGGAAGCGTACCCGGACGGTGCGACGGCCGACAGCGGCGAGCTGTGGATCAGCGGCGACCAGGTCAGCCCGCACGGCTACTGGCGCAACGACGAAGCCAACCGCGCGTCCTTCATTGAGCGCGACGGCAAGCGCTGGCTGCGCACCGGCGACCTGGTCACTCGCGATGCCGATGGCTACCACTTTCTCGTCGACCGCCTCAAGCGCATGATCAACGCGGGTGGCTACAAGGTCTGGCCGTCGGAGGTCGAGTCGCTGCTGCACCGCCATCCGGCCGTGCGCGAGGCCTGCATCATTTCAGCGGTCTGTCCGCGGCGCGGCGAACAGGTCAAGGCGGTGGTGGTGCTGAAGGACGACCACACGTTGGCTGAACAGGAACTGATCGACTGGGCCCGCACTCAGATGGCCGCGTACAAGTGTCCCCGCACCGTGGCCTTCATCGACCGGCTGCCCCGCTCGGCCACCGGCAAGATGGATTGGCGGGCGCTGCAGGAGGCCGAGCACCAACAGCCGGTAGGGGGGTGAGCGGCAGGCTGGCAGGGTTGCCGCGATATATCAAATCGACGTCGTGATATACCATCGCCGGCCACGAAAGCCGCCCGCCGCTCATGACCAGCCCCGCTCAGCGCTCCACCGCCCCAGCGCCGTCCGCCACCTTGACGGAGGTGCTCCGGCTGCGCATCGAACGGGCCATCTGCGAGCGCGACTTCGTGCCCGGCGAAATGCTATGCGACAAGGACATCGCCGAGCGCTACGCCACCTCGCGGACACCGGCACGCGAGGCGCTGCTGATGCTGGCAGCCACCGGGATGGTCGAGATGATTCCGCGCTCCGGCATGTATGTGGCGCGCATGGGCCCAAAGGACCTGGCAGCGGCCACTGAACTACTGGCCGAACTGGAATGCTTCGCCGCACGCCTGGCGGCGCGGCGCATGACCGCCGCACAGCGCCAGCGGCTGCTGCAGATCCAGGAAGCCAACGCGCCGCTGGCGGCGGCCAACGATGTGGCGGCCTACAACGAAGGCAACCGTGCCCTGCACGACGCCATCTATGCCGGCAGTGCCAACCCGCTGCTGGCCACTCAGATACACGACCTGCGCAAACGCCTGAGCATCTACCATCAAAACCCTTTCGCAAACCCTGGGCGGCTTGCGCATTCGCAGCGTGAGCATGGCGAATTCGTCCAGGCCATCGTGGCCGGTGATGGCGACGCCGCTCACGTGGCCATGGAGCGCCACATCAACAATGGCGGTCAGGCACTGGTCGACCTGCTGATGACGGCGCGTTGAAGGTCGGTTCCGAGCCGCGCCGCTCCAACTCCTTTTGCAACAATTGACGGTCCGTTTTTTGCGCCGTTGCGAGCCCCCCTCCCTGACAACACTCAAGAGATATTCATGAAGACACTGCTCGTCCGCGGCTACGGCCCTGAAGACAAGATCCTGCTCGAAGACACCCCTGCTCCGGCGCCGCGCGCTGGCGAGGTCCAGGTGCGGGTGCATGCCGCTGGCGTCTCCTTCGTGGACCTGCTGGTCGCCCGGGGCGGCTACCAGGTCAGGCCGCCGGTGCCGTTCGTGCCGGGCAGCGAATTCAGCGGCGTGGTGCACGCCCTGGGCGAAGGCACCGATGGCACCTTGAAGGTGGGCGACCGCGTCTGCGGTACACGCCAGGGCGCCTGGGCCGAATACATCAGCCTGCCACAGGCCATGGTGTTACCCTTGCCGGCCGAGGCGGACTTCGTCGCGAGCTCGGTGCTGCTGGCGTCCTACTTCACCGCGCTCTATGCGCTGCGCGAGCGCGGCCAGCTGCGGGCCGGCGAAACCCTGCTGGTGCTCGGCGCCAGCGGCGGCGTTGGCCATGCCGCGGTACAGATCGGCAAGGTGCTGGGCGCGCGGGTGTTCGCGGCCGCCTCGACCGCCGCCGCGCGCGAGGCCGCCCGTGCGGCCGGCGCCGACGAGACCGTCGACAGCGCCAGCCCCGACTGGAAGGACCAGGTCAAGGCCCTGGCACCGAAGGGTGTCGACGTGGTCTACGACCCGGTGGGTGGCGACGCCACCGATGCCGGCTTCCGCACGCTGGGCTGGAACGGCCGGTTGCTGATGATTGGCTTTGCCGGAGGCCAGATCGGCCAGCTCAAGACCAACCTGTCGATCGTCAAGGGCGCGTCGCTGGTGGGCGTGGATGCCCGCCAGTTTGGCGAGCGTGAGGGCGCCCACGCCGCCCAGGTGCGGCGCGACGTCGTGGCCCTGTACGAACAGGGCCGCATCAAGCCGATGGTGGGCCATGTGTTCCCGGTCGAGCGTTTCAGCGAAGCCGAAGCCAAGATGGGCGACCGCGCGCTGTTCGGCCGCGTGGTCCTCACCTTCTGAGGCAGTGACCATGACGACCGCAACCCCGTTGGTCGAGACGCTGCGCGACGGCGCAGTGCTGGTCATCACCCTGCGGCGCGAGCAGCGCCGCAACGCCGTCGATCGCGCTCTTGCCGATGCACTGGACGCCGCCCTCAACACGCTGGACGACGACGCCACGCTGCGCGCCGGTGTGCTCACCGGCGGCACGCAGGTGTTCTGTGCCGGCAGCGACCTGGCGTCCGGCGGCGACTACGTCACCGAACGCGGCGGCGAGTACGGTGTGATCCGCCGCCAGCGCCGCAAGCCGCTGGTGGCCGCGGTGGAAGGCATCGCCTTCGGCGGCGGCATGGAGATCGCGCTGGCCTGCGACCTGGTGGTGGCCGCCGACAACGCCCGCTTCGGCTTGCCCGAGGTGGTGCGTGGCGTGCTGCCCACCTGCGGCGCGCTGTTCCGCACCGCGCAGCGGCTGCCGGCCAACATCGCACGCGAACTGGTGCTCACGGGCCAGCCGATGGCGGCTGCACGGGCCCACGCGCTGGGTTTCGTCAACGCCCTCACATCGCCAGGCCAGGCCCTCGCCCAGGCGGTGGCGCTGGCGCAGCAGATCGCCGCCAACGCCCCGCTGTCGGTGCAGGCCAGCCTCGGCGCGATGAACACGGTGCTGGCTGCGGCCGAGGCCCATGGCTGGCAGGCCACCGAAGAAGCATTGGCACAGATCCGCGGCAGCGAGGATGTGCAGGAAGGCATTCGCGCCTTCTTCGAAAAACGCCCACCGGTCTGGCAGGGGCGTTGAGACGCGGACCGCGCCATTCCTCTGAAACTTTCACAACCAGGAGAGACAAGATGATTAAAAGACTCGTTGCGCTGGCGGCTGTGGCCGTGAGCCTGCATGGCGGTGCTCAAGCACAGGAGCCGATCAAGATCGGTCTGTTGACCATTGATGCCGGCCCGTTTGCCGTCTACAACAATTACGTGACTCAACCTGCCGAACTGGCCGTCGAAACGTTCAATGCACGGGGCGGGGCCCTGGGACGCAAATATGAGATCGTGGTGCAGTCGCACTCGGGCCCCCCGGCCTCAGCCGTCTCCTCGGCGACCAAGTTGGCGCAGCAAGGCGGCGTCTCTTTCATGTCCGGCATCAACACCTCTGCCCTCGCTGGCGCCATATCGCCCAAGCTGGCCGGGCTCAATGCCCTCTGGTTCGACACCGGTTCGTCGCTTTCAGACCTGACGGGCAAACTCTGCCAGCCGAATTACTTCCGCACCTCGGCCAGCGACGGGATCCTGATGACCATGGTGCGTGCAGCGCTGATGGATAGCAAGATCAAGACATGGAACTTGATCATGCCGGACTACTCGGCAGGCCACGAGCAGGCCAAGAGCTTCACAGCGCTGGTGCATGAGATGGGCGGCTCTGTGCAAACCACGCTCTTCGCGCCGCTGAGCACCACCGACTTCGGCAGCTACATCTCGCAGCTCAACGCAAAACCTGCCGACGGCCTGGTGGTCTTCTTCTCGGGCTCAAGTTCGGTGGCACTGGCCAAGCAGCAGCAGCAGTTCGGGCTCTTCTCGAAGTACAAGCAGGTGCTGAGCTGGTATTTCGCCAACGACATGACCCTCCCCGCCATGGGTGACACGATCAACGGCGTGTTTTCCGTCATGAGCTATTCCTGGGACATGCCCGGTGAAAAGAATGCAGCTTTCGTCAAGGCGTTCGAGGCGAAGTTCAAGCGCAAGCCGACCTTCGGCGATGCCGACAACTATGTGGCCTACGAGCTGCTGCACGCTGCGATCCTGAAAGCCAAGTCGACCGACGTCGACAAGGTAAGGGCAGCACTGTCTGGTCTCAAAGCCTCGACGATCCTGGGCGATGTGGAGATGCGCGCCACCGACCACCAACTGGTGCGCCCGATGGTGCTGGCCCAGGTGCTGCCGGGCAAGGACGGCAAGTCAGTCATGGGCCTGAAGTTCGTGGAGTCAGCCCAGAAGGTCACGCCGCCGCCGAGCGGCGAATGCAAGTTCTGACCTTCCCCGAGATGCCAACAAAGGCATCCGCGCTTTCTTCGAAGGGCACCCCGGTCTTGCAGGGGTGCCGCGAGAAGAGCAAGTAGCATTGGAGCGTCCTGGAAACAGGACATGGCTCTTATAACTTACGACCAGGAGACACGATGATCAAGAAACTCATTGCCTTGGCGGCTGCGGCCGTGGGCTTGCATGGCGGTGCCGTCGCACAGGAGACGATCAAGATCGGCCTGATGCCGATCGATGCCGGTCCGATGGTGGTCTACAACAACTACACCATGCAGCCGGCTGAACTGGCGGTGGAAACCTTCAATGCGCAGGGCGGCGCCCTGGGCCGCAAGTACGAACTGGTGGTGCAGGCGCATGCGGGCCCGCCCGCTGCGGCGATTGCAGCGGCGACCAAGCTGGTTCAGCAGGGCGGCGTGTCCTTCCTCAATGGCATCGCCACCTCGGCCATCGCCAGCGCCATCTCGCCGAAGCTGAGCGGCCTCAATGCCATCTACTTTGACACGGGTTCGTCGCTCGAAGAATTGACCGGGAAGAACTGTCAGCCCAATTACTTCCGTACCTCGGCCAGCGACGGCATCCTGTTCAACATGATTCGCGAAGCGGTGAAGGACGGGAAGATCAAGACGTGGAACATGTTGGTCGCCGATTATTCTGCGGGTCACCAGCATGCCAAGCACTTCGCCAGCCTCGTGCAGGAGCTGGGTGGGTCGGTGCAGACCACGCTGTTCGCACCGCTCAGCACGACCGATTTCGGCAGCCACATCGCGCAGCTGAACTCCAAACCCGCGGATGGCCTGGCGGTTTTCATTATCGGCGCGGGGTCGGTCGCACTTGCCAAGCAGCAACAGCAATTCGGGTTGTTCTCGAAGTACAAGCAGGTGATGAGCTGGTACTTCGCCAACGATATGACGCTGCCCGCGATGGGTGACACGCTCAATGGCGTGTTTTCGGTCATGAGCTATGCGTGGGACATGCCCGGCGACAAGAACGCCGCGTTCGTGAAAGCGTTCGAGGAGAAGTTCAAGCGCAAGCCGACCTTCGGCGACGCCGACAATTACGCAGCCTATGAGCTGCTGCACGCCGCGATCCTGAAGGCCAAGTCCACCGATGTGGACAAGGTCCGTGCTGCGCTGTCGGGACTGAAAGTCTCGACCGTCCTGGGCAACGTGGAGATGCGCGCGGCCGATCACCAGCTCGTGCGTCCGATGGTGCTGGCCCAGGTGCTGCCCACCAAGGACGGCAAGTCGATGATGGGACTTCGTTTCGTCGAACCAGCCCAGAAGGTGACGCCGCCGCCGAGCGGCGAGTGCAAGTTCTGACCCTCCCCAAGGTGGCGAAAGGGCCACACGTGGCCCTTTCGTCTGTCCAACACACTTCATAGCCATTGCCTACCATGTACCAACCCTCCTGGATGACCCCCGAGCTCGAGACACTGCGCGACAGCGTGCGCCGCTTTTGTGAAACCGAACTGCTGCCGAACGAAGAGCGCTGGTCGCAGCAGCAGCAGGTGGATCCGTCCGCCTGGCGCAAGGCCGGTGAAGCCGGCCTGCTGTGCGCGGGCATCTCGGAGGAGTACGGCGGCGGCGGCGGCGGCTTCCTGCACGAGGTGATCATCCTGTCCGAGCCGATCCGCATGATGTGCGGCGGCCTGGGCAACGGGGTGCACAGCGGCCTGGTGTCGCACTACATCGAGAACTTTGCCAGCGAGGCGCAAAAGCGTGCCTGGCTCCCGAAGATGGCCACCGGCGAGCTGATAGCAGCGCTGGCGATGACCGAACCCGGCACCGGCTCCGACCTGCAGGCCATCCGCACCAGCGCGGTGAAGGATGGCGACGACTACGTCATCAACGGCTCCAAGACCTACATCACCAACGGCGCCACCGCCAACCTGATCTGCCTGGTGCTCAAGACCGACCCCACCAAGGGCGGCAAGGGCCTCTCCATCATCGTGGTCGAGACCGACAAGGTGGAAAAGGGCTTCCGGCGCGGCCGCATCCTGAACAAGGTGGGCATGCACTCGCAGGACACCTCCGAACTGTTCTTCGACGACATGCGCGTGCCCCGCGCCAACCTGCTCGGCGCCGAAGAAGGCCAGGGCTTCATCCAGCTGATGAAGGAGCTGACGCGGGAACGGCTCGTCACCGCCATCTGCGCCCACGCGAGCATGGAGCGCGCCATCGAGGAAACGCTGCAGTTCACCGCCCAGCGCCAGGTCTTCGGCCAGAGCCTGCTGTCGATGCAGAACACTCGCTTCAAGTTGGCCGAGTGCGAAACCAAGTCGGCGCTGGCCGGTGCCTTCATCGACCAGTGCTTGCAAAAGCTGCTGGCAGGCCAGCTCGACACGGCCACCGCGGCCATGGCCAAGTGGTGGGTCACCGAGGTCTGCGGCCAGGTGGTCGACGAATGCCTGCAACTGCACGGCGGCGCTGGCTACATGCTGGAGTACCCGATCGGGCGCCTGTACCAGGACGTGCGCATCACCCGCATCCTGGCCGGCACCAACGAGATCATGAAAGAGCTGATCGCGCGCGACATGGAAAAGCGGGTGCGCTGAGCACCCTGTGCCGTAGTGGCCACAAGGGCCACTACGGCCGCCACGGCCGCATACCGCACGCCGCGAGAAGCGCCCCGCTCGACGGCGTGCCGTTCGGCACCACGGTGCCGGCCGACAAGCTGACCTCGCAGGTCTATGGCTTCGGGCCCGACGACGTGCAGCTGGCGCTGGCGCCGCTGTACCACGCGGCCCCGTTGAGCTGGGGCATGGGCTGCCAGCGCATGGGCGGCGGGCAGGTCTTCGAATACCACAAGGACACCGCGAAGTCGCGCGGCGCCTACAGCAAGCAGGGCTACAGCACGCTGGGCGATTTCGGCTACCTCGACCAGGAAGGCTACCTCTACATCGCCGACCGCCGCACCGACCTGATCCTGTCCGGTGGCGTCAACATCTATCCCCCCGAAACCGAAGAAGCGCTGTTGATGCACCCCGCGGCGCTCGACGTCGCCGTCATCGGCGTGCCCCACCCCGACTTCGGCCAGGAGGTGCTGGCGGTGGTGGAACTGCAGCCGGGCTTCGAGCCGTCGGCGGCGCTGTCGACCGAACTGATCGAGTTCTGCCGCAGCAAGATCGCCCACTTCAAGTGCCCGCGGCGGGCCGACTTTGGCAAGCTGCCGCGCACCGAGACCGGCAAGCTGCAGCGCCGCAAGCTCAAGGACCAGTACGCTGCTGCGGCCGCCCGCTGATCAGCGGTCTGCGGTCATGCGCTGATGCGCAAGACGATCTTGCCGATCTGTCGTGAGGCGCTGAGGTGCTCGTAGGCTGCCCGTGCATCCTCGAAGGCAAACACACTGTCCACATGCGGTGAGATCTTGTGCACGGCGAGCAGCCGGTTGAGGTGCTCGAAGTGTTCCCGCGATCCGACGT
>JBDTQF010000134.1:0-10780 GCA_039932275.1 Burkholderiales bacterium | reverse complement strand
CGCCGTCATCAGCACCGGTCGCAGCCGGCGGATGGCGCCGTCGCGCACCACCTCGGCCAGCGGGCGGCCTTCGGCCAGCAGCGTGTTGAAGTGGTTCACCAGCACCAGGCCGTTGAGCACCGCGATGCCCATCAGCGCGATGAAGCCCACCGAGGCCGGCACCGACAGGTACTCGCCCGCCAGCGCCAGCGCCAGCACGCCGCCAATCAGCGCCAGCGGGATGTTGAGCAGCACCAGCGTGGCCTGGCGCAGGCTGCTGAAGGTGGCGTAGAGGATCAGGTAGATCAGCCCCAGCGCCACCGGCACGACGATGGCCAGCCGCTGCGCGGCGCGCTGCTGGTTTTCATACTGACCGCCCCAGCTGATGCGGTAACCCGGCGGCAGGCTCACCTGCTGAGCCACCCGGGTCTGGGCGTCCTGCACGAAGCTGACCAGGTCGCGGTCACGCACGTTGCTGGTGATGGCGGCAAAGCGTGCGCCGTTTTCGCGGTCGACCTTCACCGGGCCTTCGGTTTCTTCGAGGCGGGCGATCTGCGCCAGCGGCACATGGTGGCCATCGGCCAACGGCAGCTGAGTCTGCGCAAAGGTGGCCGGGTCCATCGCACTACCGTTCGGGCCACGCATGATCAGCGGGGTGCGGCGGCCGGCTTCTTGCACGGTGCCGACGCGGGTCGATTCCAGCAGCGTGCGCAGGTCGGCCTGGGCCTGTTCGATGGTGAGGTCGTGGCGGCCCAGCGCCAGCGGGTCGAACACCACGCGCAGGTAGCGCAGGCCGTTGTTCCGGATCAGCTGCACGTCCTGCGCGCCGGGCGTCTTTTCCAGCACCAGATGCACCTGCTCGGCCAGGCGCGACAGCTCGGCCAGGTCGGGGCCCCACACCTTGATGGCCAGGTCGCCGCGCACGCCGAGGATCATCTCGTTGACGCGCATCTCGATCGGCTGCGTGAAGCTGGTGGCGATGCCGGGCAGCAGCGCGAGCTGGTGGCGCAGCTTGTCGAGCAAGGCGGCTTTGTCGGCCACCTGCCACTGATCACGCGGCTTGAGCACCAGGAAGGTGTCGGTCTGGTTCAGGCCCATCGGGTCGAGGCCCAGTTCGTCGGCCCCGCTGCGGGCCACGATGCCCTGAACCTCATGCACCTGCATCAGGGCCTGCTGCAGCTGGGTGTTCAGGCGCAGCGCGGCGTCGAGGTTGATGGCCGGCGACTGCTCTACCCCGACGATCACGTCGCCTTCATCCATCGTCGGCATGAAGCTCTTGCCCAGCAGCATGAAGGCCACTACCGCGGCCAGCAGCGCCACGCCGGTGCCCGCCAGCCAGGGCGCGGGGCGGCGCAGCGCGGCGTCGAGCACGCGGGTGTAGCCGGCGTTGAGATGGCGCACCAGCCACGGGTCGCGGTGGCTGCCGCGCTTCATGATCAACAGGGCGAGCACCGGAATCAGCGTGAACGACAGCAGCAGCGAAGCGCCCATCGCGTACAGGATGGTCAGCGCCACCGGCTTGAAAAGCTTGCCCTCCAGGCCTTCGAGCGTGAGCAGCGGCAGGAACACCAGCATGATGATCACCACGCCGGCGGCCACCGGCTGGGCCACCTCTTCGGCGCCCAGGCGCACCAGGCGCTGCAGGGGCGCCGGGTGGTCCTTGGATTCATGCGCGAATTTGGCCTCGATGTTCTCGACCACCACCACGGCTGAATCGACCAGCATGCCGATGGCGATGGCCAGGCCACCCAGCGACATCAGGTTGGCACTCAGCCCGGTGCGGCGCATCAGCCAGAAGGTGGCCAGCGCCGACAGCGGCAGCACCGCCACCACCACCAGTGCCGGGCGCCATTGGCCCAGGAAGGCCAGCAGCAACAGCACCACCAGCAGGGTGGCTTCGAGCAGCGCCTTGCTCACCGTGCCCACCGCCTGGCCCACCAGCGCGCCGCGGTCGTAGAAGGGCACGATGGTGATGCCGGCGGGCAGGCTGGGCTGCAGCTCGGCCAGCTTGGCGCGCACGCGCTCGACCAGCTTGCCGGCATCGGCCCCGCGCAGGCCCAGCACCAGGCCCTGCACCGTCTCGCCTTTGCCATCGCGGGTGACGGCGCCGTAGCGCGTGAGCGCACCGATGCGCACCTCGGCCACGTCACTCACCCGCACGACCGTTCCCCCAGCAGCGCCGCCGCGCTGGGCGATGGCCACGGCGCGCAGGTCGTCGAGCGTGCGGATGGCGCCTTCGGCCCGCACCAGCAGCGCTTCTTCACCGGCACTCAGGCGGCCGGCACCGTCGTTGCGGTTGTTGGCCATCAGGGCCTCGCGCAGCTGCGCCAGCGAGAGGCCGCGGGCGGCCAGGCGGGCCGGGTCGGGCACCACCTCGAAGGCGCGCACCGCGCCGCCCAGCGCGTTGACATCGGCCACGCCGGGCAGCGTGCGCAGCGCGGGGCGGATGGTCCAGTCGAGCAGGCTGCGGCGCTCGGCCAGCGACAGCGGGCCTTCGACGGTGAACATGAACATCTCGCCCAGCGGCGTGGTCACGGGGGCGAGGCCGCCGTCCACATCGGCCGGCAGGTTGGCGCGGGCCGCGGCAAAACGTTCGCTGACCTGCTGGCGGGCCCAGTAGAGATCGGTGCCTTCTTCGAAGTCGAGCGTGAGGTCGGCGATGGCGTACTTCGACACCGAGCGCAGCGTGCGCTGGCCGGGAATGCCCATCAGCTCCTGCTCCAGCGGGGCGACGATGCGGGCCTCGACCTCCTCGGGCGTCATGCCCGGGGCCTTGAGGATGATCTTCACCTGCGTGGGCGAAACATCGGGGAAGGCGTCGATGGGCAGCTCGCGCGCGGCCTGCAGGCCCAGGCCCACCAGCACCACGGCGGCCACCAGCACCAGCAGGCGCTGCAGCAGCGCGGCTTCGATCAGGCGCTGCAGCATCACTCGCCCCCGGCCAGGCCGGCCGCCAGGCCCTTCAGCGCCACCGCGCCCTGCACCACGATGCGGTCCTGCGTGCCCCAGGTGCCGGCGACCGGCCGCACCTGCACGCGGCCGTCGGCGCCCAGCGCCAGGCGCTGCACCGGCACGGCTTCATAAGAAAACGCCGGGCTGGGCGAAGCCCGGCCCTGGGGGCGCTCATCACCACCGGGGCGCTGCAGGTAGACCTGGTCCTTGCCGTCCTGCCGCACCAGCGCGCTGGCGGGCAGCCACCAGCCCGCCAGGGCTTGCGACAGCTTCACCGTGGCCTCCACCCGCTGCCCCGGCAGCACGCAGGCCGGTGGGCGCGGCCAGACGGCGCGCACCACGCGCATCTGGCTGGCGCCTTCGACCTGCGCGCCCAAGGTCTCGATGCGGGCCACGGCGTCGCAGCCGGTGGCCTGCACGGCATCGCCTGCCTTCAACTGCGCGGCCACCTCGGCCGGCGCCTGCAGCACCAGCCACAGCGGCCCCGGCAAGGCCAGGCTGAGCAACGGCGACCCGGCGCTGACGCGCTGGCCGGGCTGCACCAGCACCTCGGTGACGCGGCCGGCCGCGGGCGCGGCCACCTGGGCGCGGCCCGACAGACTGGCATCAGGCACCACGCCGGCCAGTTGCAGCAGTTGCCGGCGTTCGCTCAGCGCGGCTTCGGCGGCGGCCTGCTGGTGCCGGCTGGCCTGCGCGCGTTGCGCCGGGATCAGGCCTTCGTCGAGCAGCTTGGCGTCGCGTTCGGCCACGCTGCGGGCCTGTTCGGCCAGCAGCAGCGCCTGGCGGTGTTCACGCTGCCAGCCCACCAGCTCGGGCGAGTTCAGCAGCAGCAGCGGCTGGCGCGCGGCCACCGCGTCGCCCACGCCCACCTGCACCCGCTCCACCAGCGCCTCCACTGGCGCGCTCAGCACCCGTAGCGAGGCCGGCGGCAACTGCACCTGGCCCTGCAGGCGCAGGCTGCCGCCGTCGCTGGCCGGCACCGGTGCGGCGGTCTGCAGTTGCAGGCTGCGGGCCTGCTCCGGGCTGACGGCCAGTGGCCCGGCCCACGGTGTGCCCGCGCCGACGAACAGGGCAGCAAGCGATAGGGTACGGGCGAGACGGTTGCGCATGGGCGGCAGAGGCAGGCAGCGAAAGTCTCTGCATGCTATGCCGCGGGGCTTAGCCAAGCCTTAAAGGCGGGGCGAGGCGGCCCGCCCGTCAGACTGCCTGTGCGCGTGTGAGCAGGTAGTCCTGGTGGACGACGTTGTCCGAGTGGTATGGCGCGGCCAGCGCCTCGAACTCGTCGCGCAGGCGTTGCAGCTTCTCGGGCTCGTTGGCCAGGCTTTCCACGAGCTTTTGCATCGGGCCGATGGAGCGTTCCATGAAGAGGCGGAAGTGCGGCACGCTCAGGGCAGAAAAGCGCATGACGCCGCGCTCGAAGAACGGCGGGCCGAACCGGTTGCCCAGGCGCTCGGTCACCAGCATCGGTGCTCCCCATTGCGGTGGCGGGGCGACGCCGGGGGGCGGCGGGGGACCGTTGCGGCCGATGAAGGCGAACAGGCGGCCGACGAAATGCTCGGGCGGCCAGGTCGCGAAGGCGATGCGACCACCGGGCTTGAGCACCCGCCGCATCTCGCTCACCACCACCTCGGGCCGGGGCGCGAACATGTGGCCGAACTGGCTGGTGACCACGTCGAACGAGGCGTCGGGGTAGGGCAGGGCTTCGGCGTCACCCACCTGCCAGGCGATCTCGGGCAGCCGGGCGATGGCGGCGTTCTCGCGTGCCTGCTCGATCAGCTCGGGCGTCAGGTCGAGCCCGCTGACCTTGGCCCCCAGCCGCGCCGCGGTGAGGGCCACCACGCCGGTGCCGGTGCCGACATCGAGCACGGTCTCGCCGGCTTGGATGCCGGCAAATCGAACCACATGGGCCGCCACGGGCGTGGTGAACATCGCGGTGGGCCCGAAGGAGGCCCACATCTCGCGTTGTCGCTGCTTCAGTTCGGCGAACGGATCCTGGCTCATGAAACCTCCTGGTGGTTGGGTGCGCCCGGCGTGCAGCAGTGGCACGCGGCCGCCGGCGATCATCGATCACCCGGGGGGCGGATGCAATGGCCCAAGGGCAGTGCGGGGACGCACGGGCGGGTCAGGGCTCGCGCACCACCAGCCAGACGCCCAGCGCCGTGAGCGCCAGGCCGGCCAGCATCAGGGCGGTCATCGGTTCACCGAACAGCGCCCAGGCCATCAGCGCGGTGCAGGGCGGGGTGAGGTAGAACAGGCTGGTGACGCGGCTGGCCGCGCCGCGCGCGATCAGCATGTACAGCAGCGAGCTGCCACCCACGGTGGACACCAGCACGGCCCAGGCCATCGCGGCGATGAAGCCCGGCGCCAGGTCGATGGCCTCGTGTTCCAGCAGCAGGGCCAGCGGCGCGGTGAGCAGCAGCGCCGACAGCAGCTGCACGAAGTTGGCGGTGCGCACGTCGCAGGGCAGCACGTGGCGCTTCTGGTACAGCGTGCCCACGGTGATGCTGAGCAGCGCGAACAGTGTCAGCCCGAGGTTCACGGCATCGATGCCGCCGCTGTCACCACCACCCAGGCGCCGCCACACCACCAGCAGCACGCCGAGGAAACCGCAGACCAAGCCGGCCCACTGCAGCGCCGACAGGCGCTTCTCCTGCCCGCTGTAGGCGATCCACAGCGCGGTGAGCACCGGCTGCAGCCCGACGATCAGCGCCGTGGTGCCGGCCGACATGCCGGCCTTCACCGCGGCCCACACGCCGCCCAGGTAGCCGCCGTGCATCAGCGCGCCGGTGACGGCCAGGTGCAGCCACTGCGCCGGGTTGCGCGGCCAGGCCGGCCGGCTGATGGCGATCCACAGCGCAAAGGCCAGCAGCGACAAGGCATAGCGCCAGCTCAGAAACCCCAGCGGCGGTGCATGCGGCATGCCGAGCCGCGCGACGATGAAGCCCGAACTCCAGATCAGTACGAACAGCGCCGGCATGGCGGCGATCAGCAGCGCATTGCGTTCATCACCCGCTGCGTTGCCCGGCCGAGGGCCTGACATTGAGGCATCTCCTGTCGCTGCCGAAGGGCAGCCTGAAGACCTTAGCACGGGGGCAGTTCAGGCTGGAGAATCGGGCCACTGATCCCATCGAGTGCCGATGACAGCGGTCGTCGGCCTGGGGCGCTCCGGAGCATGGCAATGGCTGACAGCAGCACCGAGAAGCACGGCCTGGCCGCGGGTCAGGCGCACCCCCCCGAGCGGCCGGACTGGACCATCGACCAGCGCTGGGAACACTACAGCGCTGCCGAGCACGGTGTCTGGAAGACGCTGTTCGAGCACCAGACCCGGTTGCTGCCGGGCCGTGCCTGCGACGCCTTCGTGCGCGGCATGGCGGCGCTGCCGATTGGCGCCGATCAGATTCCCGACTTCCGCCGCCTGTCCGACGCCCTGATGCAGCGCACCGGCTGGCAGGTGGTGGCGGTGCCGGGCCTGGTGCCGGATGCGGTGTTCTTCGAGCACCTGGCCAACCGGCGCTTTCCGGCGGGCCAGTTCATCCGCCGGCCGGACCAGCTCGACTACCTCGAAGAGCCCGACGTGTTCCACGATGTGTTCGGCCACGTGCCGCTGCTGATGCAACCGGTGATGGCCGACTACATGCAGGCCTACGGCGAAGGCGGCCTGCGGGCGCAGCAGATGGGCACGCTGCATCAGCTCTCGCGGGTGTACTGGTACACGGTGGAGTTCGGCCTGGTGCAGCAGGCCGATGGCCTGCGCATCTATGGCGCCGGCATCGCATCGTCGGCCACCGAGAGCCTGTTCAGCCTCGGCGACGCGTCACCGAACCGCCTGGGCTTCGAGGTCGAACGGGTGATGCGCACCCGCTACCGCATCGACGACTTCCAGGAAACCTACTTCGTCGTGCAGGACCTGGACGAGCTGCTCGACCTGGCCCGCATCGACTTCGCGCCGCTGTATGAGCGCGCCAGGGCCCAACCCGAGCTGGCGCCTCGCGATGTGCTGCCCACCGACCGGGTGCTCACGCGGGGGACGGGGCGGTATCACGCGGCGAAGCGACGGCCCATGCGGCCCGGCCGGACCGGCTGAATGCCCTTGTCACAAGGCACGCCGAGGCGCTGCCGAAGCGACGCGAGACCGCACCTTGGGCAGGGCCGGCCGATAACCCGCCGCGTGGAGTTCGCCAACGGGGTCCAATGCGGCGGGTCATCCCCCGTTTCGGAGCGCTTCGCATGAGCCAGGACAACACCGCCACCCCCGCCGCCTATGTGCCACCCAAGGTGTGGACCTGGCATCAACCCAACGGCGGTCAGTTCGCCAACATCAACCGCCCCATCGGCGGCCCGACGCACGAGAAGGAACTGCCGGTCGGGCGGCACCCGCTGCAGCTGTATTCGCTGGCCACACCCAACGGCCAGAAGGTCGCGGTGATGCTGGAGGAGCTGCTGGCGCTGGGCCACAGCGGTGCGGAATACGACGCCTGGCTGATCCGCATCAACCAGGGCGATCAGTTCGGCAGCGGTTTCGTGGCGGTGAACCCGAACTCGAAGATCCCCGCACTGATGGACCACAGCGGGCCGACGCCCATCCGCGTGTTCGAGTCGGGCGCCATCCTGCTGTACCTGGCCGAGAAGTTCGGCAGCGCCTTCCTGCCCACCGAGCCGGCCAAGCGTGCCGAATGCCTGTCGTGGCTGTTCTGGCAGATGGGCAGTGCGCCGTACCTGGGCGGCGGCTTCGGCCACTTTTATGCGTATGCGCCGGTGAAGATCGAGTACGCCATCGACCGCTTCGCGATGGAGGTCAAGCGCCAGCTCGACGTGCTCGACCGCCGCCTGGCCGAGAGCGAGTACCTGGCCGGCGACGCCTACACCGTGGCCGACATCGCCAACTGGCCCTGGTACGGCACGCTGGCCAAGGGCCAGATCTACGGCGCGGGCGAATTCCTGCAGGTCGAGACCTACCGCCACGTGTGCCGCTGGGCCGAGCAGATCGCCGCGCGCCCGGCGGTGCAGCGCGGCCGCAAGGTCAACCGCGTGATGGGTGACCCGGCCGACCAACTGCACGAGCGCCACGACGCCAGCGACTTCGATACGAAGACGCAGGACAAGCTGGCGCCGCTGGGCTGAGGCGGCACGGCGGGCTCAGCACCATCACGCGCCCTCTGCGATCCTTGCCGTGCGCAGCCGCAAGGCATTGCCGATCACGCTGACCGACGACAGCGCCATCGCCGCGGCCGCCACCTGCGGCGACAGCAGCAGGCCGAAGAAGGGGTACAGCACCCCGGCGGCCAGCGGTACGCCGGCCAGGTTGTAGGCGAACGACAGGAACAGGTTCTGGCGGATGTTGCGCAGGGTGGCGCGCGACAGCGCCCGCGCCCGCACGATGCCCATCAGGTCGCCCTGCAGCAGCGTGATGCCGGCGCTCTCCATCGCCACGTCGGTGCCGGTGCCCATGGCGATGCCGACGTTGGCCGCGGCCAGCGCTGGTGCGTCGTTCACGCCGTCGCCGGCCATGGCCACGGTGCGGCCTTCGCGCTGCAGCCGCTGCACCACGCCGGCTTTGTCCTGCGGCAGCACCTCGGCCACCACCTCGTCGATGCCCAGCGTGCGGGCCACCGCGTTGGCGGTGGTCTGGCCGTCGCCGGTGAGCATGACGATGCGCACCCCGGCGGCTCGCAGCGCCGCCAGCGCGGCCGGCGTGCTGGCCTTGACCGGGTCGGCCACCGCCACCAGCCCGGCCAGGCGCCCGCCCAGCGCCACGAAGATCACCGTGGCCGCCTGCTCCCGCTGCTGCTCGGCCAGGGCCTCCAGCGAGTTCACGGCAATGCCCTGCTCGGCCAGGAAGCGCGCGCTGCCGCACACCACCGCTTCGCCCTCGACCCGGCCGAGCACGCCCTTGCCGAGCGGTGAATCGAAGCCGTCCACCGGCGCCAGCGCCAGGCCGCGGGCCTGCGCCGCGGCCACGATGGCGGCGGCCAGCGGGTGTTCGCTGGCGCGCTCCACGCTGGCCAGGCGCTGCAGCACCTGCTCGACGCTGAAGCCGGGCGCGGGCTCGATGTGCACCACCGTCGGCCGGCCTTCGGTGAGCGTGCCGGTCTTGTCGATCACCAGCGTGTCGACCTTCTCCATCTGCTCCAGCGCTGCGGCGTCGCGGATCAGCACGCCGTGCTGCGCGCCGCGGCCCACCCCGACCATGATGGACATCGGCGTGGCCAGCCCCAGCGCACAGGGGCAGGCGATGATGAGCACCGTCACCGCCGCGATCAGCGCATGCGAGAAGGCCGGGCTCGGCCCCCACGCCAGCCACGCGGCGAAGGTGAGCAGCGCCACCGCGATGACCGCGGGCACGAACCAGCCGGCCACCTGGTCGGCCAGGCGCTGGATGGGCGCGCGGCTGCGCTGCGCGCTGGCCACCATCTGCACGATCTGCGCAAGCAGCGTGTCGGCGCCCACCTTGCGCGCCTGCATCACGAAGCCGCCGGTCTGGTTGAGCGTGCCGGCGGTGAGCGGGTCGCCAGGCACCTTGGCCACCGGCATGGCTTCGCCGGTCACCAGCGACTCATCGACGGTGCCGCGGCCCTCCAGCAGCTCACCATCGACCGGCACCTTCTCGCCCGGCCGCACGCGCAGCCGGTCGCCGACCTGGAGGGTGTCGACAGCGACGTTCTCGTCGACGCCTTGTGCGTTGACACGCAGCGCGGTGCGCGGCGCGAGGTCGAGCAGTGCACGGATGGCGCCGGAGGTCTTGTCGCGCGCCCGCAGCTCCAGCACCTGGCCCAGCAGCACCAGCACGGTGATGACCGCGGCGGCTTCGAAGTACACCGGCACAGCGCCGTCGTGGGTGCGCAGCGGGGCCGGAAACAGCCCAGGCGCCAGCGTGCCGGCCAGGCTGTAGAGCCAGGCCGCGCCGGTGCCCAGCGCGATCAGCGTGAACATGTTGAGGCTGCGGTTGCGCACCGAGGCCGCGCCGCGCACGAAGAACGGCCCACCGGCCCACAGCACCACCGGCGAGGCCAGCAGCAGCTGGATCCAGTTCGAGGCCTGCTGGCCCAGCAGCTGGTGCAGGTCGACCAGGTGACCCCCCATTTCCAGCACGAACACCGGCAGCGTCAGTGCCAGCGCAATCCAGAAGCGCCGCGTCATGTCGAGCAGCTCGGCGTTGTCGCCGGTCTGCGCGGTGGCCAGCACCGGCTCCAGCGCCATGCCGCACAGCGGGCAACTGCCGGGGCCCTGTTGGCGCACTTCGGGGTGCATCGGGCAGGTGTATTCGGCGTCTTGCGTGCCCGCTGGCGGGCGGATGGCCGGCTGTGTCGCCACCGGTTGATGCCCAGGATGCGCAGGAGGTGCGGCGTGCGCGTGGTGCCCATGGCAGCACGCAGCGGGCGCGGCGGCGGGCGGGTGATCGGTCGGCGGGGGCAGTGGATCTGGCACGGTGCATTCCTCGGTGAGGGCCGGGCACGGGGCCCGGGTGACGGTCAATCGGTCAATCGGTCAGCGCCACTGTCAACCTTGCCAGTGTGGCAAGGTCAAGGCCTGGCCCGTCAACCTGCACTGTCTGTATGGTCATGCAGCGACCGGGATTGACCTTGCCACGGTGGCAAGGTTTACGCTTGACTGGTCAATGCAACAGCAGGCAAACAGAGGGCCCGGCATGAGCGAGATGAACATCGGTGAGGCAGCGCAGGCCTCGGGCGTCAGTGCCAAGATGATTCGCCACTACGAAAGCGTGGGCCTGCTGCCGCCGGCGCTGCGCAGTGAGGCGGGTTACCGCCGCTATGGACCGCGCGACGCCCACACGCTGCGCTTCATCCGCCAGTCGCGCGAGCTGGGCTTCTCGATCGAGCAGATCCGCGAG
>JBDTQF010000133.1:0-10827 GCA_039932275.1 Burkholderiales bacterium | reverse complement strand
AAGCATCTTGCCGGGTCAGCTGGCTTGGCGGGAGAGGGGTTTCAAGAAGCGCCCCTCAGGGCGCCTATGTGCCCCCCGAATTGCGCGACGCAGACGTGGTGGAGCGGGCCCTCGATACGCTGTGGGAGCTGAACGAGCGTCAGCCGCAGACCTTTGTGCACGGCGATGCACATCTCGGTAACTGGTATTTCGAAGCGGATCTCGCCCCTGGCCTGCTCGATTGGCAATGCTGTATGCGTGGCCCCTGGGCGCACGATGTCAGCTATTTCATAACCTGCGCGCTCTCCATCGAAGACCGGCGCGCCTATGAGCAGGACCTGCTCAAACAATACCTGGGGGACCTTCGCGCGGCTGGCGGCGAGCCGCCCAGCTTTGACCAGGCCTGGCTGGAGCACCGGCGGCAGATGATTCATGGCCTGCCGATGACGGTCCCGAGCGCTCTCAGCCAATTTTCCGTGACTAACCTGCTTGCTTACTCTTATCGCTTCTCGCAAGCGGCAGCAGATCTGGACGTGCTACAGAGTCTAGGTCTCAAGCGGTCTGGCTGAGTGTGTGATCCTCGCGGCGGATTCGATTCTTCTTCCGCCCTGCACAAGCTTGGGACGGCCCGGCGCTTGCGCCCTCAGACGATCTGGATGCGGATCTCCGCCACCTTGTCGACCCCACCCGTAACCACGTCACCCGCGACGAGTGGGCCCACGCCGGCCGGCGTGCCGGTGTAGATCAGATCACCGGGCTGCAGCGCCATGGCCTGTGAGGCCAGCGCGATGATGTCGGGCACCGGCCAGATCAGTTCGCTCAGGTCCGAGTCCTGTTTCGTCACGCCATTGACGGCCAGCCAGATGCGGCCGACCGACGGGTGGCCGATGTCGTTGACGCGGCGCAGCGGCGCGCAGGGTGCAGCCTGGTCGAAGCCCTTGCCCCAGTCCCAGGGGCGGCCCATCTCGCGGGCCTGCAGTTGCAGGTCGCGCCGGGTCAGGTCGATGCCAACGGTGTAGCCGAACACATGGCTCAGCGCCCGGCTGCGGTCGATGTTGCTGCCGCCGGTGCCGATGGCCACCACCAGCTCGATTTCAAACTGGAAGTCCGCCGTCAGCGGCGGGTACTTGACCTGCGCGCCGTCATCCACCAACGCGTCGGTGGGTTTGAAGAAGAAGAACGGCGGTTCGCGGCCCGGGTCCATGCCCATCTCGCGCGCATGCGCGGCGTAGTTGCGGCCCACGCAGAGGATGCGGCGGGCCGGGAAGCGCTGGTCCGAGCCGGCGATGGCCACCGAAGCGGGAACAGGTGGGTCGAACAGAAACGTGGTCATCGGGGGTCCTCCATCTTGCGGGAGATCACTGCAGTTCCTTGAGCGCCGCATCGGTCAGCGGCGTGACTTCGGCCGCGCGGCCCGACAGCACCTTGCTGGCCCACTCGGCATCGGCCAGCATGGCACGGCCGACGGCCACCAAGTCGAACTCGCCGCGCGCCAGGCCCGCCAGCAGAGGAGCCAGGTCGGAGGACGACTCCGCCAGCTCGTTGCTGCGGTTGCGCACGCGCAACTCGAACTGCCGGGTCAGGCCCACGCTGCCTACGGCGATGACGGGTTTGCCGGTGACGCGCCGCGTGCAGGCCGCCAGGGTCTCGGTCGATCCGTCGAACGCCGGCTCCCAGAAGCGCCGGGTGCTGGCATGGAAGATGTCCACGCCCGCCGCCGCCAGCGGATTGAGGATGCGGCCGAGTTCATCGGCGTCCGCGGCGATACGGGCCGCGTAGTCGCTGACCTTCCATTGCGAAAACCGGAAGATCACCGGGAAGTCGGCCCCCACCGCTTGCCGCATGGCGGCAACCACCTCGGCGGCGAAGCGGGTGCGGTTGGCCAGCGAACCGCCATAGCCATCCGTGCGCGGGTTGCTGCCCGCCCACAAGAACTGGTCGATGAGGTAGCCATGCGCGGCGTGGATCTCCACGCCGTCAAAGCCAGCCTCCTTGGCCGCCACAGCCGCCTTCGCATAGGCGGCGACCACGAGGTCGATGTCGGCCTGGCTCATGCCCTGGATCACCAGCTCGCCGTTCTCGAACACGCTGACCGGGCCCATGCCCGGCACCTCGGGCACGGGCTCCATGCCGCGGCGCCGCGCCCCGCCCACATGCCACAGCTGCGGCACGATCAGCGCGCCTTCGGCATGCACCTGGTCCACCACACGCCGCCAGCCGTCGAGGGCCGGACCATAGAAGGCCGGCACGTTACGGTAGCCGTTGGCCGCCGGGTGGTCGATGTAGGTGCCCTCCGTGATCAGCAGGCCCGTGCCGCCCGCCGCACGGCGTGCGTAGTAGCGCGCCACCGCGTCGCCAGGAATGCCGCCCGGCGAGGCATTGCGGGTCATCGGCGCCATCACGATGCGGTTGCGCAGCACGCGCTGACCGAAGGGAAACGGTTGGCGCAGGGCCTCGAACTCGCTGTCGGAAGGTGGGGGCATTCGGTTTGCATCCATGGGGTGTGGACCTAGCAGGCCAGGTAGCCACCATCCACCGGCAGGATCGCGCCGGTGACGTAGGAGGCCTGGGATGAACACAGGAAGAGTGCGGGGCCGACCAGTTCCTCCGGCTCGGCCGGGCGCTTCATCGGGATGTGGGTCACCAGCGCCGCCATCTTGGCCGGGTCGGCGCGAGTGGCCTCTGTCATCGGCGTGGCAATGAAGCCCGGCGCGATGGCATTGACCCGCACACCAAAAGGCGCGAGTTCAACCGCCAGGCCCACCGTGAGCTGGCGCACGCCGCCCTTCGAGGCGGTGTACGGCACCGAGTTGGGCGTGGAGACGAACGACTGGATCGACCCCACGTTGAGGATGCAGCCGCGGCTGCGCTTGAGCATGGCCAGGCAGGCCAGCGTCATGTGGTACGGCCCATCGAGGTTGACGCGCAACGTGGCCTGCCAGTCGCCCAGCGGGTCGCCCGCGCCCAGGGCATTGCGGATCAGGATGCCGGCGTTGTTGACCAGCACCGCGACATCGCCCAGCTCGTTGCCGATGCGTTCACCCAATTGCTGGCAGGCCGCGGCGTCGGACACGTCGAGCGCATAGGCGCGGGCCTGGCCACCCGCGGCCACGATCTGCTCGGCCTGCGCTTGAGCTTGAGCGAGGTTGCGGTCCACCAGCGCCACCTGCGCACCGGTGGCGGCAAAGCCGCGCGCCATCGCGGCGCCGTTGCCTTGCCCGGCGCCGGTGACCAGCACCACCTGGCCCGTGAAATCAAGCTTCATGATGTTCCTTGCTTGCTGGCCGGCAATGACCCCGCCGCTCACTGACGGTTGCCAACTTCCTCGCCAACCAGCTTCTCGAACTTAACACGCAGGTCGCGCTTGACGATCTTGCCCGAGTAGTTGATGGGCAGCTCTTCGTACGCAACGATGAACACCCGCTTGGGCACCTTGAAGCTGGCCAGCTGTTCCTTGCCGAAGCGGATCACCTCGGCTTCGTCGATGCTCATGCCGGGCCGCGCCACGACCACCGCAGTGACCTCTTCGCCCCACTTGTCGCTGGGCAGGCCGATCACACCCACCTCGCGGATGGCGGGGTGCTTCTGCAGCGCACGCTCCACTTCCTGCGAGTAGACGTTCAGGCCGCCGGTCTTGACCATGTCCTTGAGCCGGTCGCGGAAGTGCACATAGCCGTTGGCGTCCAAGACGCCCATGTCGCCGGTACGCAACCAGCCTTCGTGGAAAGCCGCGGCGGTGGCCTCCGGCCGGTTGTAGTAGCCCGCCATCACCGAGGGGCCGCGCACCAGGATCTCGCCGCATTCATCGACATCGGCGGGCGAAAGATCTTCGCGCACGATCCTCACCTCGAAGTTGATGAAGGGCCGGCCGATGGAATCAGGCGCCAGCGCGTAGTCCTCCTCCTTCAGCACGGTGACGATCACGCCGGCTTCGGTGAGCCCGTACTGGAAGTGGATCTTCATGCCCGGCACCAGCGCGTGCATGCGCTCGCGGTCCTTGCCCGACAGGATGCCGCCGCCGACGTACCAGTTGGTGAATGAGGCCAGCTTGTGCGGCGCGGCTTCGGCCGCGATGGCCAGTTCACGCGCGATCGACGGCGTGGTGAAGCCGTTGGTGGCCTGGTGCGCATGGATCATGTCGAGCATGCGCTGCGGGCTGTACTCCGACAGGATGGTCGCCTTGGCGCCCAGGTACAGGTGCGGCAGCAGCCAGCAGTTGAGCGCAGCCGCATGGTGCAGCGGCGTCACGATCATGGTGTTGCCGAACTCGTGCATGCCGGTGTCGAGCGCCTCGTGCACGGTGTTCCAGAATACCTGGCGGTTGCGCAGCATCACGCCCTTCGAGCGACCGGTGGTGCCGCCGGTGAACATGATGAGCTGCAGGTCGTCGTCGCTGTACTGCATAGCCGGCATCACCAGGTCGCTGCGCGCCACGATGCTGGCAAAGGCATTTGGCGCCTGCGAGCCGTCGACCAACACCACCGGCAGGTTCACGCGGCCGGCCAGGTGCGACTGCACGATGTCGGCATCGGTGACCACCAGCTTGCACTCGGCGTCGGCCAGGTTGTTCTCGATGTCGGTGGGCGTGAGGCGCGTGTTCAACGGCACGCAGGTGGCGCGGGTCTTCAGGATGGCGACATAGGCCACGACCCAGTGGATGGTCGACTTGGCCAGCAGCGCGACCTTGTCACCTGGCTGGATGCCCTGCCCGATCAGGTAGGCACCCAGCCGGTTGGCCTGCGCGTCCAGTTCGGCATAGGTCAGTTGCTGGCTTTCGCCGATCAGCGCAACACGGTGGGGAAACTTGCGCGCGTTCCGGGCGACGTGCTCACATACGGCGGTGGTCATCGGGGCAACTCAGTGACGCGGCCCGTGGGCCTTGAGGCTGCCGGCGCGCAGCACCTTGCCGGGCAGCGGGTGCCCGACGATGTCTTCGGCCAGCCGGGCGCAGTCGATCAGCTTCTCCAGGTCGACACCGGTCTCGATGCCCATCTCGTGGCACATGTAGACCAGGTCTTCGGTGCAGATGTTGCCCGCGGCGCCCTTGTGGCCGGCAAACGGGCAGCCGCCCAGGCCGGCAGCCGCACTGTCGAACTGGGCCACGCCCAGCTTCAGCGCCGCATAGGCGTTGGCAATGCCGGTGCCGCGGGTGTCGTGCAGGTGCAGCGCCAGCGGCAGCTCGGACCAGCGTTCGCGCACCGCGCCGATCACGCGCTCCATCGATTGCGGCGTACCCCAGCCCACCGTGTCAGCCAGGTACACGCCCTTGAGTGCCACGCCGGCCTCGCCCGCCACGTCGAGCACGCTGGCCACATGCGACACCACGGTGGACGGTGCGATGTGGCCCTCGTAGTTGCAGCCGAAGGCCGTCATCACATAGCCCCATTCGACCGGGATCTTCTTCTCGCGGTAGATCTCCAGCCAGCGGCGCTGCTCGTCCAGCGTCTGCGCATGGTTCATGCCGGTGTTCTTGATGCAGAAGGTCTCGGAGGCCGTCACCCGCACCGCGCCCACCACATCCAGCGGCGTTTCGAGCGCGCGCATCAGGCCCTTGGTGTTCAACCACAGCCCGGTGTAGCGCACGCCGGGCACCTTGTGGATGCCGCGCGCCACCTCGTCGGCATCGGCCATGCCGGGCACCTTCTGCGCATTGACGAAGGAGACACAGTCGATCTGCTTCAGGCCGGTGCCGGCCAGGGCCTCAATGAATTCGATCTTGCGGGCGGTGGCAATGGGGCCGGCCTCGATCTGGAAGCCCTCGCGCGGGCCCTCCTCGTGGACGCGGACGAAACGCGGGAGGTCGGACATGCTGAGAACCCCTGTTGGTTATTCGAGCGTCTTGCCGGCCAGCTCGCCGGTCAGGAAACGGTTGGGCTTGAGGAAGAACGACAGCACCAGCGCGCCATTGGGCGAGCGGGCCAGGTGGCGGTTGCCGCTGGGCCGCCAGACGAAGTCGCCTTGGCGGACCTCGCCCTCGTCATCAACGATGCTGCCTTCGAGCACCCAGGTCTGCTCGATCTCGACATGCTCATGCAGATCCAACGCGGTGCCGGGCTGCCAGCGGAACAGTGCGGTCAGCAGGCCGGTGTCCTTGTCCTGCAGCAGGATCTTCATGTCGATGCCGGGCGTCGGCGTGGGCTTCCACGGCAGCGCGTCGACGCCCACGTAACGCGACGCCAGCGGCGCCAGGGTCTCTTCACCAGCGAGAAAGGGGGTGTGTGCAGCCATGAGCGAATCTCCTGGGTTGGTCAAGCGCAGCTCAACGGACGGCCCAGCGCGGCTTGCGCTTTTCGAGGAAGCTGGCGATGCCTTCTGCCCCTTCTTCGGAAGCCCACATCTGCGCCACGCGGTCCACCGTGTAGTGGAAGTTCGCCACCGTGTCGTGGCGGTCGACAAAGTCGATCAGGCGCTTGGTGCCGGCAATGGCCTCGGGCGAGCAGCGCAGGTACGCCTGGATGTGGCGTTCTACCACCGCGTCCAGTTCTTCGCGCGCCGCCACCTCATGAACCAGCCCGATGCGCTCGGCCTTCTCGGCATCGAACACCGCGGCGTTGAGGAAGTAATGGCGGGCGTTGCTCACGCCCATCTTGCGCACGACGAACGGCGAGATCATGCCCGGCAGCAGGCCCATGCTGACCTCCGACAGACAGAAGCGCACGTCCGCTGCCGCCACCGCCACGTCGCACACCGACACCAACCCGATGCCGCCGCCGTAGGCCGCGCCGTTGATGCGGCCCAGCAGCGGCTTGGACAGCGTATCCAGCTCGCCGAGCCAGAGCGCCAGCTTGCTGGCCTCAGTCAGCCGCTCATGCGCCTTGCGCTGCGCCTGGCTCTGCTGGTACTTGAAGTCGCCGCCGGAGCAGAACGCATCGCCCGCGCCGGTAAGCACCAGCACCCGCACATTCGGGTCGGCATCGACCTGTGCGACGACGGCACGGGCCTCGTCGTACATGTCGCCGTTCATGGCGTTCTTCATCTCGGGGCGGTTCAACGTCAGCCAGGCAACGCCGCGCTCGTCGCTTCGGAATTCAATCGTCTTGTAAGCCATAGGGACACTCCGCACCGGGTCAGCGCCGGGATCAAAATCGGGCCGCGTGATCGGCCGGGAAACATCACGAACTAATGATCGTTAGTATACAATGGTCAGTTCAATAGTCAACTTCGGGACCCACGACATGGCCGCACTCACACAGGAGCAAATCCTCTTCGAAGACACGCTTCGGCGCGCCATTGCGAAGACCTCTCCGCTGGAAAAAGTGCAGTCGCTCGACGCCAAGAAGACGTTCGATCTGGAACTCCACCGCGCCCTGGCCGAGCTGGGCGTCTGGGGCCTCGGCGTCGATGAGGCGGACGGGGGCTCGGGCGGCACCAACATCGAACAGGTCCTCACGCTGCGCACGCTGGCCAGCATGGCCACCTCGATGGCGGTGTTCGGCGTGGTGCAGTTCATGCTGCTGCGCGTGCTCAAGGACAACGCCACTCCGGCGCAGAAGGACACCTTCCTGCGGCCGCTGGCGTCAGGCCAGAAACGCGCTTCGTTCTGCCTGACCGAAGCCGGCGGCGGCACCGACATCCTGCGCGCGATGAAGACCCGCGCGGCCCGCACGGCCGACGGCTGGCGCATCGACGGCGCCAAGATGTGGATCAGCGGCGCCACCACGTCGGATTTCTACATCGTGCTGGCCCGCACCGGCGAGGGCAAGACCGACGGCGTCTCGATGCTGCTGGTGCCGTCGAACACCCCTGGCATCCAGGCGCGCGAGGTCGACACCTTCGCCATCAACGGTTACGACACCTGTGAGGTGTTTTTCGACAACGTGGTGGTGCCGGCAGACAACGTACTGGGTGTCGAAGGCCAGGGCTTCCGGCAGGTGCTGGCCACACTGAACTCCGAGCGCATCAATGCCTCGGCCGTGGCGCTGGGCATTGCCCATGGCGCGATGGAATACGCCGCCGAGTACGCCCGCAACCGCCCGGCGTTCAAGAAGACGCTGTCGGAGTTCCAGGTGGTGCAGCACAAGCTGGCCAACGTGGCCACCGCCTATGAGCTGGCCTGGACCTACCTGCTCGACACCGCACAGCGCGACGAGGACCGCCAACCGGTGGACGTGGCCTGCTCGATGCTGAAGGTGGCGTCGTCCAACGTGGCCAAGCAGGCCGCCGACGTGGGCATGGAGATCATGGGCGGCGCGGGCTTCGACACGGCCAGCCCGATGCAGCGCTACTACCGCGACCACCGGCTGTATTCGTTCGCACCGCTGAACGACGACATGTGCCGCAACCTGGTGGCCGAGCGCTACTTTGGCTTCAAGCGCGCGTTCTGACCTTCTGACGGACCATCCCATGCCGATGCCCCCAGCCGCCCCCCGCCGCCCACTGCACACACGCACCGTGGTCACGCGCGGCTTCCTGCGCGATGATGGCATGTGGGACATCGAGGGCGAACTGCTCGACGTCAAGGAGTACGTCTACGAAGACCGCGAGCGCGGCGCCATGCCGCCCGGCCAGCCCGAACACCTGATGCGCGTACGCCTGACGCTCGACCAGGCCATGGTGGTGCGTGCCTGCTACATCGACATGGCCGAGATCCCGTTCGACTACTGCGCCGGCGCAGCCAATGGCCAGGACCGCCTGGTCGGCGTCACCCTCGGCGCGGGTTGGCGCCAGGCGGTGGGCGTGGCCATGAAAGGGATCAAGGGCTGCACCCATGTGCGGGAGGTGCTGCTGGCGATGGCGACCACCGCGTTCCAGACCGTGTCGGCCTATCGCGAGCAGTTCGAACCGGAGTCCGGCATGCCGCAGGGCACCAACGGCGAGCTGCCGTTCTTCCTCAACGGCTGCCGCTCCTGGGACGTTGCCGGCCCCGTGGTGGCCAAGTTCTTCCCCGAGTACGCCCGCAAGAAGGCGCCTTAGGCCAGGGCGCCAAGCACCCGGTCGTCACGCCGTGCGTGGACCGGCCGCGCCGCGCGCCGCCCGCCGCGGCAATGAAGAGTTGCCAGCACCCAGCCCCAGCATCTGCAAGGCCAGCTGGGTGTGGATCTGGATCATGGATGCCTTGCCCACCGGGCCGTCGGGCCGGTACCAGTTGCACACGCCCGACAGCATGGCCAACAGCGCGAAGGTCGTGACCCGAGGCTCATCCACCTGGAACTTGCCTTCGGCCACGCCGTCTTCGATGATGCGCGTCAGCAGCATCGAGTAGCGGTCGCGCAGGCCGGTGATGATCTTGTAGTGCGGCTTGCTGAGGTTGCGCAGTTCCATGTTGCCGATGAACACCTCCTGCGTGTAGGCGAGGTGGAAGTCCAGGTGCACCTCGATGAACAGCGACAGGCGGTCGAACGGATCCGGCAGCGCCTTCGCGCGCTCCTCGTACTCGGCCGTCATGGCCGAGACCGGGCCCTTGAGCAGGTCGAACAGCAGCTGTTCTTTGCTCTTGATGTAGTTGTACATCGATGGTGCCTGCAGCCCGACCTCCTTGGCGATCATGCGCAGGCTGGCGGCCTCGAAGCCATGCCGGGCGATGACCTCGATGGCCGCCCGCCGAATGGCTTTTTCGGTGGTTTCGCCGTTGGGACGCGCTGTGGACATGGTCGTGGGCCGATGCTGCAATCGATGAAGGCCGGCGGCCTGGACGCCGATTCTACGCGAATGACTGTTCGTTAGGAGCGGCTGCCGCGGGCTGCGCCTGCGGACGCACTCAGCGGTTGCGCATCCAGTCGGCGGTCTGGAAGAAGCTCTGCGCTAGCCGCTCGGCCAGCGTGGGTTCGACCGCGGTCTCCTGCATGGCCTGCGCCATGCACGCGAGCCACTGGTCGCGCTCGCGCAGGCCGATGGTGAACGGCAGGTGGCGCGCACGCAGGCGCGGGTGGCCGAAACGCTCGATGTAGTGATTGGGCCCGCCCAGCCAGCCGCACAGGAACCAGTGCAGCTTGTCGCGCGCGCTGTCCAGGCTGGGGCCGTGCGCGGCGCGCAGCTCGCGGTAAGCGGGCTCCAGGTCCATCAGGTCGTAGAAGCGGTCGACCAGCGCCCGCACGCGGGCTTCGCCACCGATGCGCTCAAAGGGCGTGGGACCGGCCGGGACGGCTTCGTCTTCCGGCGACGCCGTCATCGGCCGACGATTTCGCTGAGCCGGGTGGCAATCTGCATCAGCGCCTTCGAGGCGTTGGCGCCCGGGTAGGTCTGCAGCAGCAACTGGCGGCGCTGCACAGACTCGCGCACCGCCGGGTCCGACGGCACTTCGCCGACGAACTTGAGCTTGGCCAGCCGGCCTTCGGGCAGCCGGACGAAACGGTCCAACACCGTCTGCAACTGCTGGAACACCGTGCGGCCCTCGCCCAGGCGCTGGGTCTGGTTGACCGCCAGCAGCGGTGCCTCGCGCTGGTACTGGGTGGCCAGCACCTTGATGGTGGCATAGGCGTCGGCCATCGAGGTGGGCTCCGGCGTGGCCACCACCAGCACCTCATCGGCCAGCGACACGGCGTAGAGCACCACATCGGAGATGCCCGCGCCGGTGTCAAGCAGCACATGGTCGTAGCGCGGCCGCACCGTGTCGATCAGCCCGACGAACTGCTCCCGCACCTCGGGCGTCAGCCGCGAGTATTCGATCAGGCCGGAGCCCGCCAGCAACACATCGAAGCCGCCGGGTGCAGCCAGCAGCGCTGCTTCGAGCGGGCTCTTGCCGGTGAACACGTCGTGCAGCGTCACCGTGGGGTGCAGGTTGAGCACCACATCGAGGTTGGCCAGGCCGAGGTCGGCATCGATCACCAGCACGCGCTGCCCCAGCCGCGCCAGCCCGGCGGCCAGGTTGGCGGAGATGAAGGTCTTGCCGACGCCGCCCTTGCCGCTGGT
>JBDTQF010000132.1:0-10959 GCA_039932275.1 Burkholderiales bacterium | reverse complement strand
TCCGTTCGCCTACAGCTGCAACGGCGACGCCTTCCTGGAGCACGACCGCACCGGCGCGGGCCCCGCCGTCGAACGCGAGATCGCACTCGACCAGTTCCCGACGCCCGACGAACTGTGGTCGCGCTACACGCGCGCCAAGGGCTACACCGCGGCGCAGGCGGCCGTCGCGTCGCAGGACTACTACGACGACGGTTCAGGCAAGGCGCCCCGCTACTACCAGCTCAACGCCATCAATCGCACCATCGACGCGATTGCGCGCGGCGAGAACCGGCTGCTGCTCGTCATGGCCACCGGCACTGGCAAGACCTACACCGCGTTCCAGATCATCTGGCGCCTGTGGAAGTCGGGCGCCAAGAAGCGCATCCTGTTCCTCGTCGATCGCAACATCCTCGCCGACCAGACCAAGACCAACGACTTCAAGCCCTTCGGTCAGGCGATGACCAAGATCACCAATCGCACGGTCGACAAAGCCTTCGAGATCTACCTCGCGCTCTACCAAGCCGTCTCGGGCACCGACGATGAGCAGAACATCTACAAGCAGTTCTCGCCCGACTTCTTCGACCTCGTGATCGTTGACGAGTGCCACCGCGGCAGCGCCGCCGACGACGCCAACTGGCGCAAGGTGCTCGACTACTTCTCGTCCGCCACGCAGATAGGCCTCACCGCCACGCCGAAGGAAACCGAAGACGTTTCGAACATCGAGTACTTCGGCGACCCGATCTACACCTATTCGCTCAAGCAAGGCATCGACGACGGCTTTCTGGCGCCCTACAAGGTGGTGCGCGTCGGCATCGACAAAGACCTCGATGGCTGGCGCCCCGAGAAGGGCAAAGCCGACAAGCACGGCCAGCTCATCGAAGACCGCGAGTACAACGAGACCGACTTCGACCGCAACCTCATCCTTGAGAAGCGCACCGAACTCGTGGCCGCCAAGATCACGCAGTTTCTGAAGGCCACCGACCGCTTCGCCAAGACGATCGTCTTCTGCGAGAACATCGACCATGCCGAGCGCATGCGCCAGGCCTTGGTCAATGCCAACGCCGACCTGGCCGCCGCCAACAACCGCTACGTGATGCGCATCACCGGCGACAACGACGAAGGCAAGGCCCAGCTCGACAACTTCATCGACCCCGAGTCCACCTTTCCGGTGATCGCCACGACATCGCAACTGATGTCTACCGGCGTCGATGCACAGACCTGCCGCCTGATCGTGCTCGACAAGCGTATCGCCTCGATGACTGAGTTCAAGCAGATCATCGGCCGCGGCACCCGCATCAACGAGGACTACGGCAAGCTCTACTTCACCATCATGGATTTCAAGCGGGCCACGGCGCTGTTCGCCGACCCGAAGTTCGATGGCGACCCCGTGCAGGTGTACGAGCCTAAGGCCGACGACTCGCCCGTGCCACCGGACGAACAGCCTGCGATGGACAGCCCCCTGGTCTCATTCCCCGATGGCGTCGATCCGGGCGGCCCCCTCGAAGCACGGGAGTCCACACCCAAGTACATCGTGGACGATGTGGAAGTCACCGTCGCCACCGAGCGCGTGCAGTACCTCGATGCGGACGGCAAGCTCATCACCGAGTCTTTGAAGGACTACACGCGCAAGGCGGTGCGCAAGGCTTACGCCTCGCTCGATGCGTTTCTGAACGCCTGGAACGACGCCGACCGCAAGCAGGCCATCGTGGACGAACTCGCGACGCAAGGCGTGTTCATCGACGAATTGGCCGAACAGGTCAACCGCGACCTCGATGCCTTCGATCTGATCTGCCACGTCGCCTTCGACCAGAAGCCGCTCACACGCCGCGAGCGGGCCGACAAGGTGCGCAAGCGCAATGTGTTCGGCAAGTACGGCGACAAGACCCGTGCCGTGCTCGAAGCGCTGCTCGACAAGTACGCCGATGCGGGCTTGAAGAGCGTCGAGTCGCTCGACATCCTCAAAGTCGATCCGCTCAGCAGCTTCGGCACCCCCATCGAAATTGTCAGGCTCTTTGGCGGCAAGCCCAAGTACCTGGCCGCCATCCAAGAACTCGAAGAACAGCTCTACAGCGAAGCCGCCTGACCCATGACCAACGTCTCCAATATCGTCAAATCCATCCAGGACATCATGCGCAAGGACGCCGGCACCTACGGCGACGCGCAAAGGCTCGAGCAGCTCGGCTGGATGTTCTTCCTCAAGATCTTCGACGACCGCGAGATAGAGCTCGAACTTCTGCGCGACAGCTACAAGTCGCCGCTGCCGCAGCACCTGCGCTGGTCCGCCTGGGCCACCGACGCCGAGGGCATCACCGGCGATGCCCTGCTCGACTTCGTCAACAACACCCTGCTGCCCAAGCTCAAAGCGCTGACCGGGGGCGCGGACAAGATCGCGGGCCTCATCCGCATGGTCTTCGAGGATGCCAACAACTACATGAAGAACGGCACGTTGATGCGCCAGGTGATCAACAAGATCAACGGCATCGACTTCAACGCTTCCGATGACCGCCACATGTTCGGCGACATCTACGAGAAGCTGCTAAGAGACCTGCAGTCCGCCGGCAACGCGGGCGAGTTCTACACCCCGCGCGCCGTCACCCAGTTCATCGTCGATCAGGTCAACCCCCGCCTGGGCGAGACCCTGCTCGACCCCGCGTGCGGCACGGGCGGCTTCCTCACCTGCGCGATCGAGCACCTGCGCAAGCAAGCCAAGACGGAAGCCGACGAGCGAACGATTCAGGATTGCTTCTCAGGCATCGAGAAGAAGCACCTGCCGCATGTGCTGTGCATGACCAACCTGCTGCTGCACGGCATCGACGTGCCGTCGAACGTTCGCCACGACAACACGCTGGCGCGGCCGCTGCGCGACTGGGGTCCGAAGGAGCGTGTGGACGTCATCGTCACCAACCCGCCCTTCGGCGGCATGGAGGAAGACGGCATCGAGGCGAACTACCCCGCCGAGTTCCGCACCCGCGAAACCGCGGACCTGTTCCTCGTGCTGCTGATGAAGGTTCTGAAGCCCGGTGGCCGCGCCGGCCTGGTGTTGCCCGACGGCACGCTGTTCGGCGAAGGCGTGAAGACGCGCATCAAGGAGGCGCTGCTGACCGACTGCAATCTGCACACCATCGTTCGGTTGCCCAACGGCGTCTTCAATCCGTACACCGGCATCCGCACCAATCTACTCTTCTTCACCAAAGGCGCGCCAACCACCGCCGTCTGGTACTACGAGCATCCGTACCCTGCCGGGGCCAAGAGCTACAACAAGGGCAAGCCCATCCGCATCGAGGAGTTCGACAGCGAGAAGGCCTGGTGGGGCAACGAGGGTGATGGCTTCGTCGCTCGCGTGGAGAACGAGCAGGCGTGGCGCGTCTCGATCGATGAGATCAAGGCCGGTAACTTCAACCTCGACCTCAAGAACCCGCACAACCCGGACACCGGCCCCGGCAACGTGGATCACCTCCTGCCCGAATACGAAAGGCTCCTCGGCCAGATTGCCGAGACGCGCGCCACGCTGAAACATGAGCTCCACCAAGCCCTTAAGGCAGCAGCCGGGGCTGCCGAATGAAGCTGGAGACGTATTTCGAGAAGTTCGACCTCTTCGCTGACGCTCCGGACGCCGTGGCGACGCTGCGGGAGTTGATCCTCGAATCAGCGATCCGTGGCAACCTGGTCTCGCAAGACGCCAGTGATGAGCTTGCATCCCAATTAGTCAGACGACTCCAAACCCAGTCAAGCGCGCCCGGCAGCAAGCAACAAGTGCTGCCGCCCGTCGGTGACGACGCCTATCTCCATATTCCCGCTGGGTGGGCATGGACAAGACTTGGAAACACCGGCCGAATATTTAATGGCGACAGTGTCAGCGAATCCGGGAAGGCGGAACTGGCAAAGGTCGAAGAGGGCCTGCCCTTCATCGCAACCAAAGACGTCGGCTATGGTCGTGAATCTCTGGCTTACGACAACGGCCTGAAAGTTCCAATCGGTGATCGACGCTTCAAGGTTGCGAAGGCGAATGCAGTCCTGATCTGCGCTGAAGGTGGGAGCGCCGGGAGAAAGATCGGGCTTTGTGATCGCAACATTTGTTTCGGCAACAAACTGTATGCGAACGAGGTCCGGGAGCAGCTTGACCATCGGTTCATCTTCTACGTCTATCAAGCGCCGACCTTCTTCAAGGAGTTTGCTGCGAGGATGACCGGCATAATCGGCGGCATATCGCGCAGTGAGTTTCTATCCTTGCCTATTCCAATACCACCCGTCGCCGAGCAGAGGCGGATCGTGGCGAAGGTGGATGAGTTGATGGCGTTGTGTGATCGGCTGGAGGTGCAGCAGCAGGAACGGGAGACGCGGCACGCCGCGCTCGCCCGCGCGTCGCTGGCCCGCTTTGCTGACGCGCCCACCCCGGCCAACCTCGACCTTCTCTTCCACAAGTCCTACAGCATCCCCCCCGCCGCCCTCCGCAAGTCCATCCTCACCCTCGCCGTCCAAGGCAAACTCGTCCCCCAAAACCCCAACGACGAACCGGTTGATGTGTTGATGGCGAGATGCCTCGCCGAGCGTAGGGCGCTCAACCGCACCGTAGCCGATGAAGTTTCGGCAGTCGACGGCGCGGACGCGCTTGGCCTCGGCATTCCTCCGTCTTGGCAGTTTCACCGACTTGACGACATCTTGGTCTTCGGTCCAACAAACGGCTTCTCTCCGAAAGCTGTGGAGTATGAGACTCCAGTTCGCTCTCTTACCTTAACCGCGACGACATCTGGCCGCTTCAACGGTAAGCACTCCAAGTTCATCGCTGCTGAGATCCCCAAAGACTCGGACTTATGGTTGCGCGACGGTGACATCCTCGTTCAGAGAGGAAACACGATTGAGTATGTTGGAGTCGCCGCCGTGTATCGCGGCGAACCCAATCTCTTCGTCTACCCCGATTTAATGATGAAGCTGCGGGTCTCATCGGCACTCGACGTTGGATTCGTTTACTTGGCCATAAGCGAAAATGCCGCTCGTGATTTTCTTCGTGCACGAGCCTCTGGTACGTCCGGGAGCATGCCAAAGATCAATCAGACCACGCTGAAGAGTCTCCCAGTCCCAATCCCACCCCTCGCCGAACAACGCCGCATCGTCGCGAAAGTGGATGAACTGATGGCCTTGGTGGACGCGTTAGAAGCTCAACTCGCAACCGCTCGCGCCACTGGCGCAACCCTCGTGGAAGCCGTGGTTGCCGAGCTGACAGCCGAGGCCTGACCGATGCCGACTCCTCAACATCCACCCTTCGACCCCGACGCCAGCCTCGAAGAACTCGCTGGCGTTGGCAAGAACCGCCGCTTCGACGAGATCATCGACGACGAGGAGTTCGAAGACATCCAGGTCATCTGCAAGCGCGGCGAAGAGGTGATCCCCCTCGCAAAGCCCAGCCGTGCGTTCTACTTTGGCGACCGCAATCTCTACGATCAGGAAGCGAAGCGGTTCGATCAGGAAGAGAAGGCTCGCATCCTCAACACCGACCAGTTCCCCCGTAACCTGGCGCGCTTCGACGAACTCAAGCGCTCGTGTCAGCGCGGCTTCGTTATCCCCTTCGTCGGCGCCGGCATGTCCAAGAGCGCCGGTTGTCCGGAGTGGCGCGAGTACCTGCTAAACCTGTGCGATGACGCAAACCTGGACCGTGACGTCATGCGCGTCCGCCTCGAAGAGAACAGTGATTACGAAGGGGTGATGCATGACCTGGTGACCGCCCTCGGCGTGAATCGCTTCAACCTCGACTTCGAGCGCGACTTCAAGACGCCGGACGACATTGAAGGGGCAGTGACGCTGCTGCCCAAACTGTTCGACAGCTCCGTCATCACCACCAACTTCGATCGCGTGTTGGAGAAGGTCTACGAGAACGACGCCACGTCGTTCGTCGAGAAGGTCACGGGCCGTGGCCAGGCCGGCGCCTTCTTCCGTGCCATTCCCGCCGGCGACCGCTATCTGCTGAAGCTCCATGGCAATCTGGACAACGCCGCAGAACGGGTGCTCAACAAGGCCGAGTACGACGCCGCCTATGGCAACGACGGCAACATCCACTTCGACTTCCCGCTGCCGAAGCTGCTGAAGCGCCTGTTCACGAGCTACAGCTTCCTGTTCCTCGGCTGTAGCCTCTCCGCCGACCGCACCATCCAGACGTTCATGCGTGTCGCACAACTCGAAGGACAGGAGAACTTGCCGCACCACTACGCGCTGCTCGCCTGCCCGACCGACGCCGCCAAGAAGGCCGCCATCGATCAACGCCTCGCCGATGCACACATCACGCCGCTCTGGTATCCGGAGGGCGAGCACGGGTACGTCGAGCAGATGCTCGGCTTGTTGTTGGATTGATCGCCTGGAGCGCCCGATGCCAATCCAACACGCCATCTGGACCGTCGATGACGCGCCCAAGCCCTTGACGGCCAGTCGCCTGCCCAGCGAACAGAAGCTGGAGGAGATGATCGTGCGCGATCCGCGCATCCTCTCCAGCGAGTGGATGCTGATCGGGCAGCAGGAAGTCACCAGCCATGGTGGCCGCATCGACTTGCTCGCCATCGCACCTGACGGCTCGCTCGTGCTGATCGAACTGAAACGCGACCGCACGCCACGCGAGATCGTTGCCCAGGCGCTGGACTATGCGTCGTGGGTTGAGCAACTGACGGCCGAGAAGATTGCGCAGATCTACCAGCGGTTCTCAAACGGGGGCAGTCTGGATGCGGCGTTTGCGCAGCGCTTTGGCACCGAGCTGGATGCGGACGAACTGAACCTGTCGCACCAGATCATCATCGTGGCGGCCGAGCTGGATGCGGCCACCGAGCGCATCATCAAGTACCTGAATGAGCGCGACATCGCCATCAACGTCGTCTTCTTTCAGGTGTTCAACCACGGTGCGCAGCAACTCCTGAGCCGAGCATGGCTCATCGACCCGAGCGAGACGCAGGCGAACGTGGCCACGTCGAGCAAGTCCGTCGGCGAGCGCGAGCCCTGGAACGGCGAGCACTACGTGTCGTATGGGGACGTGGTGTCGCGCAGTTGGGAGGACGCTCGCAAGTACGGCTACATCAGCGCGGGCGGCGGTACCTGGTACAGCCAGACGCTGAAGCTGCTGTCTCCGGGTGACCGCGTGTGGGTGAAGATTCCAAAAACGGGGTACGTTGGCGTCGGCCGTGTCAGCGGCGGCGTGCAGCCGGCGAAAGAGTTCATGGTTTCGACGCCTGATGGGCCACGGCCGGCGTTGGACGTGCTGTCACATGCCGAGCGCTACAAGGCGAGCGCCGACGATCCCGAGAAGACCGAGTACTTCGTGCCTGTGACGTGGCTCGACACCGTGCCGAGGGAGAAGGCAGTGAATGAACTGGGGCTGTTCGGCAACCAGAACACGGTGTGCCAGCCCACGACGCCGAAGTGGCGCCATACGGTGGAGCGGCTCAAGCTCGCGTTTTCCAACTGGGCGGGCTGAGATGCGGCGGGGTCAAGGCTGATCGGGCATGCCAGAGCGTGTCGCGGCCTGCGGCCGACTCCAGCTCCGATGTCGAGAACGTCCGCAACTCCATTGGACCGCGCCGACTGCTGATGACATTGATCGAACACTCATCGCGCGCGCGGCTGCCGTCTAATATTGGTAGCACACGGTCGACAGGATGCGTTGCGGGTGACGTGGAAGGCGGGCGCGTAACTGATCGCGACTGTGGATGTCAGGTCTCGGGCGCTTAGCGACCTCTCGGCCACCGAACCCGAATGACGGCCATCAGTCTGGTGCTGCAGTCCAGTCCGCGACCGCGAATATCTGCTTCAGCGAACCACCCACCTACCCAGCCCGCTTCAACCGCCACACCATCGCCCCCAGCCCGGCCACGCCGGCCAGCAGTACGGCCCACAGCAGCCAGGGGCGCCAGGCGGCGCGCTGCTGGTCTGCATCGATCTCGTGCGCCACCGCGGCGTCTTCGGACCAGGCACCCAGCGTGGCCTGGCCGAAGCGGGGGCGTTCGTCTTGCAGCGCGGGCACCAGCGCGGCCACGGGCAGGGCGCCGGCCTTGGCCTGCGGCGAGCCGGCCAGCAGCGTGAAGGGCGGCTGGCCTTGTGCGGCGAACACCAGCTGCGGCAGGCGTGCCTGCACGCGCAGGCGCAGGGCGTCGCGCGGCGGGGCGGCGGCGCGCTCGTCGGGCAGCAGGCGCAGGTAGCGCAGTGCGGCGGTCAGTGCCAGGGGGGGTGAGAGGTTGACCTGGCCTTCGCGTTCGAGTCGGTAGATCACGCCCTGAGCCAGTGGCTGCCAGGGCTGGCCGGGTGCGGCGCGGCCTTCGATCTGCAGCGGCAGCACGCGGTTGCCGGGGCCCAGGGTCAGGTCGATCTGCGTCACCGGCAGGGGGCCGCCGAGGTCGAAGTACAGCGCCTGGTGCGGCGATGGTGGTGGCGCGTCCTTGGGCACGTCCTTGGGCGCGGCGGTGGGGGCGAATTCCAGCCAGGTGGGCACCTCTTGCGCGGGGCCGGCCAGTGGCTCGGCCAGCAGGCGGGCGGTGGTGAGGCGGGGTGCGGTGGCGGGCTCGTGCCACAGCAGCCGCACGAAGCGCGCGGCATCGGCGGGCAGCGGCACCTTGGGCTGGGTCAGCGGGCCGGCGGGGGAGGTGAGGGCCATCAACTGGCCGCTCTCGGCCGGGGCCCAGTGGCGCAGGTCGGTGCTGGTCTGCAGGTCGTAGGCGGCGCTGAAGTCGGCCGGGCCCGACCAGGCCAGCAGCAGCGCGCGTGAGTGCGTCGATGTGGTGGTGGCCGCACCGGCGCGCGGCGTGCCCAGGTCGAACAACCAGCCCGGTGGTACTGCATCGGCCAGGGTCGACGATGTGCGTTGCTGTTGTTGCACGCGGATCTCGGCGCCGCGCACCTGCACCGTCACCGGCAGGGCCCAGTCGCCGCTGGCCGCGCGCTGGCGCGGCAGGGCATACAGCAGCGCGTCGCGTGGCGGTGGCGTGGGTGCCGCCTGGGGCGGTGGTGGCAAGAAGGCGTACGGCACCCGCTCGCCGCGTGCATCGACGATGCGCAGGTCGGCCAGGCCGGCCTGCAGGCCGTGCGCGTAGGCACTGGCCGGCAGCGGCAGTTGCACGAAGGCGCCGGGCCGCTGCACGTCGATGGGCGCGCGGTAGCGGTAGGCCGGCTCGGCGGGGGCCGCGGCTAACGCGGCGCCCGCTGCCAGCAGGGCCAGCAGCGCCAGCGTCACCCGCGCTCGGTCAGGTCGGCGCATGGGTCGCCTCCTCGTCGTCTTCGGTGTGCTTGTCTTGCTCGTCCTTCGGTAGCGACGGCCAGGGCGCGATGTAGCCGATCACCAGCATCAACGCACCCACGCCGATGAACGAGACGATGCGCGTGACGGTGCCCGAGCCCGAGAGGTCGACCACCAGCAGCTTCAACACCACGGCGCCCAGCAGCGCCGCGCCCACCAGCCATGGCGCGCGGCGGGCCTGCTGCGCGGCCCAGCGCATCAGCACGCAGGCGGTGGCCGTCCACAGCAGCGAGATGCCGGTCTGCACGGCCAGCGATTGGGCCCAGGCATCGACATGGAAGGGCACGCCGCCGAAGTGGTGGAAGGCCCGCACCAGCATGGCGTTCAGCCACACGAAGCCGGCCGCGGCCAGCAGTGCCGTGGGCCACCGGGCTGCGGCGGGCACCAGCGGGTGCACGGCCTGTGCGGCCTGGCCGCGCCACCAGCCCACAGCAGCGGCCAGGGCCAGGGCCACGCCCAGGTCCAGCGGGTTGAGCAGCGGCAGGTAGGGCAGCGGCCGTGCGGCGCCGTTGGAGGCCAGGTTGGCCAGCACGGTCCACAGCAGCAGGCCCAGCGCCAGCAAGCCGGCGGCGGCCTGGTAGGCCGTGGGCGCCGCGCTCACCGGCCAGCGCCGGGCCAGGCCGGGCCGCGACATCACCACCAGCAGCAAGGCCGGCACCACCAGCCAGCCCAGCCAGGGCCAGGCGCTGCCGGTGTCGCCCCAATCGGCCGTGAGCGCGCGGCCTTGCAACGCCCCCAGGCCGGCCAGCACCAGCAGGGCCAGGCCATGCGCCAGCCGCTGCGCCGGCACCGGCCATTGCGGCGCGGCGCGCTGCAGCACCAGCGCGTGGCAGGCCAGCGCCAGCGGCCAGGCCCACCAGCCGCTGTGGGCCGCGGGGGCAGCCCTCTCAACCGCCAGGGCCAGCACCCCGAACGCCAGCCCCGGCGCATGCGCCATCACCGGCCAGGCCACCAGCCGCCAGCGCAGCCGCATACACAGCGCCGTCAACACCGCCGCGATGGCGCTGCCGACCAGCAGCCACGCTGCCAGCACGTGGTCGGCCGGCACGAAGGTGTTGATCTGCAAGGCCGCCGCGCCCAGTGCCCACAGCAGCGCCCAGGCGATCAGCAAGGGCTCGGCCGCGGTTTCCGGATGCCGCTCGTGCTGCTGCACCCCGCGGTGCACGGCATGCGCCGCCACCAGCGAGGCTGCCGCCGCCAGCAGCGCGTTGAGGAAGTAGGCGTTGAACACGGCCTGTGGCGCGCCATAGCGGTCGCCAGCCCACTGCATCGACAAGCCGCTCAGGAACAGCAGCGCATACCCAAAGGCGCGCGGTGTGCGCCGGGCCTGGCGCCAGCCCAGCCAGACCAGGCCGGCGCCTTCCAGCGCCCAGGCCCCGGCGGTGCTGCGCGCATCCAACGCAAACGGCACCACCAGGCTGAGGAAGACGATGGCCACCGCCAGGCTGCCGTCGAACGCCGTGGCCAGCAGCGGGCGCCGCCGCAGCAGCGTGGCCAGGCCGACGTAGAAGGCCGCCAGCGCCAGCGCCGACAACGCGGTGCCGTACGGCATGTCGCGCACCAGGCCATGCTGCAGCGCGAAGCTGATGGTGGGCAGGCCGAACAGCAGCGAGCCGTTGACCCAGCGGTCGCGCGTGCTGGGCTCGGTGGTCGCAGCGCTGGCCAGGCGGCGCGCCGGCATCAGCAGGATGGCGTTGAACAGCAGGAAGAAGAAAACC
>JBDTQF010000131.1:0-10985 GCA_039932275.1 Burkholderiales bacterium | reverse complement strand
CCAGTACCTTGCTAGGCCGCTTCGGCGTACATCGCGTCGATCTGGCCCACGTACTTCTCATAAACGAACTTGCGCTTGAGCTTCATCGTCGGCGTGAGTTCACCGTCCTCGGCCGTCAGCTGCGTGTCGAGCAGGAAGAACTTCTTGACTTGCTCGACGCGTGCAAACTTCTTGTTGACCGTGTCGATCTCATCCTGGATCAACTTCTGGATCTCGGGCGCGCGTGTCAGGCTGGCGTAGTTCGAAAAGGGTATGTCGTGATCCTGGGCGTACTTCTCGACATTCTCCTGCTCGATCATGATGATCGCGGTGACGAAGCGGCGCTTCTCGGCAACAAGCACGGCATCGGTGATATACGGCGAGAACTTCAGTTCATTCTCGATCTCGCTGGGTGTGATGTTCTTACCACCAGCGGTGATCATGATGTCCTTCAAGCGGTCGGTGATTCGGAAGTAACCGTCCTCATCCTGCTTGCCGACGTCGCCGGTGTGCAGCCAGCCGTCCTGGTCAACCGTCTCAGCCGTTTTCTCTGGCTGGTTCAGGTAGCCGGCGAAAAGCCCTGGCCCACGGATCAGAAGTTCCCCGGTGGCCGGGTCGCATCTGACCTCTGATCCAGGAAATGGCTTGCCGACCGTTCCCAGCTTGATCCTGCCAGGGCTTGTCGTCGTACCCATGCCGCCCGACTCGGTCTGCCCCCACGCCTCGAACATGGGGATCCCCAGGGCGTAGTACCAGCGGATCAGGTTGGGGGAGATCGGCGCTGCCGAGGTCACGAGGTAGCGGGCCCGGTGAATGCCGATCATCTTGCGAACGTTGTCAAGGCTCAACCAGCGGGCCAACGTGAACCTGACCTTGAGCGACAACCCAATCGGTCGCCCTGCAAGAAAGCAGTCGGCGACTTCCTCGCCCACGCCAATGGCCCAGCCGTACAGCTTCTGTTGCAAAGTCGTCGACTCTTTGAGCGCTATCTGCACGGCAGAGTAGAACTTCTCCCAAATCCGGGGCACGGTGAGCAAGGTCGTGGGCGCGATTTCCCGAACGTTCTCGGGCACGGTCGCGGGGTTCTCGACGAAGCTCAGAATGGCGCCGTTGTAGATCGAGGCATAGGCGCCGCCGATTCGTTCGGCGATGTGACAGAGCGGCAGGAAGCACATGCGCTCGTCACTTTCATCCTGCGGCAGCAACACGGCGGAATGCCGCAGCGTGTGGATCATGCCGCTGTGCTTGAACATCACGCCTTTCGCGCGACCGGTCGTACCTGACGTGTACACCAGGATGCCCAAGTCATCGCTTTTGATGCCGTCGATGCGCTGCTGCAACTCCTGCGGGTGAGATACCTCGTACTGGCGCCCCATCTCACACAGCTTGTCAAAGCCGAGCACCATGGGGTCATCGAACTCCCGCAGACCCTTCATGTCGAAGACGATGATCTTGCGCAGCAGCGGCAGGCGCTTGCGGGCTTCCAGCGCCTTGTCGAGTTGTTCTTCGTCCTCCACAAACAGAATTTCCGTTGAAGAGTCCTCGCAAAGGTAATGCACCTGGTCGATGGAATCGGTCGGATAGATGCCATTGGATGCCCCGCCGCAACTCAGGACAGCCAGGTCCGCGAGCAACCATTCGACCCGTGTATTGGCCAGGATGGAGGATCGGACATGGGGTTCGAAGCCGATGGCAAGCAGTCCGTTGCCGATTTCCCGTACAACGCGCGCGGCGTCGTTCCAGGTCCAACCGCGCCAGATGCCGAACTTCTTTTCGCGCAGCCATGTCTTGCTGCCGCGCTTGTTGACGGCGTTCCAGAACAGGGCGGGGATCGTGTCACCCGCAACCTTGATCGACGCGTTCGCGGTGTATTCCTTGACGTTCCAAAGATTCGTCACAACCTATCTCCAGTGCTTGGTCTTCTTCCAACGTCTGTCACCGCGCTCGCCGACTTCCTTCATGCCCAGGTAGAACTCCTTGATATCGTCCTTCTCCCTGAGGTTCGCGCAGGTGTCTTCCATGACGATGCGGCCGTTCTCCAGAACGTAACCGACGTCGGCCGCGTTCAATGCCATCTGAGCGTTCTGCTCCACGAGCAGAATGGTGGTGCCGCGTTCGCGGTTGATGCGGACGATGATTTCGAAGATGTCCCGCGTCAGCTTGGGCGACAAGCCGAGGCTGGGCTCATCGAGGAGAATCATTTCCGGCTTGCCCATCAGCGCGCGCGCCACCGCCATCATCTGCTGCTGTCCGCCGGAAAGCAGGCCGGCGTTCAGCTTCGCGCTGGTCTTGAGGAACGGAAAGTAGCCAAACACCGTCTCCAGGTCCTTCGCCACCCCATCGCGGTCATTGCGCGTGTAAGCGCCCATCAACAGGTTGTCGTGAACCGACAGCAAGGGGAAGACCTCCCGTCCCTCGGGAACCTGAACCAGTCCGAGTCGGACGATGGTGGCAGGGTCGTTGGCCGTGATGTTTTGGTCTTTGAAGAGAACCGACCCCTTTTTCGGATCAATGATGCCGGAGATCGTCTTGAGGATGGTCGTCTTGCCGGCGCCGTTCGAACCCAGCACCGTCGCGATCTCTCCCTGCCTCACCTTGAGGCTGATGCCGCGGATGGCCTTGATCGGCCCGTAACAGCTCTCGATGTTGTTGACCTGCAGGGTTGGCGAGACTTCGCCCATGGCCGCTGTACTCATGCGTTCCTCCGCAAGGAGGCGAGATCGTCGGCATTGCCAAGATAGGCCTCAATGACACCCGGGTGGTTCTGCACTTCCTCCGGCGTCCCGATAGCGACGACCTTGCCCTGGTTCATGGCCAGAACCCGATCGGAGACTTTGCTCACCAGCTTCATGTCGTGTTCGACCATGAGCACCGTGATGCCCAGTTCGTCCTGGATGTCCTGGATCCAGAAAGCCATGTCGTCCGTCTCCTCGACGTTCAGCCCGGATGACGGCTCATCAAGCAGCAGAAGTTTGGGCTCGGTGCAAAGTGCCCGAGCCAACTCGACGACCTTGCGCACGCCGTAGGGCAAGCCCATGACCAGCACATCGCGGTAGTGCTGCAGATCGAGCAGATCGATGACATCTTCGGCCCTCACCCGCGCAGCACGCTCGCTGGCATATGCCTTGGGAGTGAACAGGGCAATGTCGAAAAAGCTTGCGCTGCGGCGGACATGGCTGCCGACCAGCAGGTTCTGCAACACCGTTGCGTGCTCGAACAACTCGATGTTCTGGAAGGTCCTGGCGATCCCCAGCGCAGCCATCTGATGCGATGGCTTGTGCATGATGGAGTCCCCTTGGAACTGGATATCTCCGCTTGTGGCGCGGTAGAACCTGCTGATCAGGTTGAACAGCGTCGTCTTGCCGGCGCCGTTCGGTCCGATCAGGGTGAACACCTCGCCGGGCTGAACTTGGAAGCTGACATCGTTGACCGCATGCACGCCCCCAAACCGGACGCCCACGCCACTGACTGACAAGAGGGGGTCGCTCATTTCAATCGATCCGATTTTTGGAAAGTCTTCTGCCGGCTGAACATACCCTTGCGATAAAAGAGGCCCAGCTGGAGGTATGTCCGGATTTTGATCCAGCGACCGTAGATACCCAGCGGCTCAAACAGAACAAAGGCGACCAAGACCAAGCCGTAGACCATTCCCTGCAACCCGGTGGCTTCACCGATGGACGAAGGAAGAAGGTCTTTGCCGAGCGAGATGAGCTGGGGCATGGTGATCAAGAAAATGGCGCCAAAGAAGGCTCCCTGTATCGATCCCAGCCCGCCGATGACCACCAGCAGCAAGAGGTCGAGCGACTGGATGATGTCGAACTGTTCGGGCGAAATGAACTGCAGCTTGTGGGCGTAGAGAGCCCCACCTATGCCGCTGAGACCCGCCGAGATCGAGAATGACAGCGTCTTGTAGCGGGCGATGTTGATCCCCATGCTTTGCGCAGAAATTTCCGAGTCGCGTATCGCAACGAAGGCGCGGCCGACAGATGAACGCAGGAGGTTGAGGGTGAACAGCGTCGCAAGCGCAGCGACCACCAGGCATAGCAGATAGAAGGATTGCGGTGACGTGATCTTTTGATCACCCAGCAGGACGGGTGCTCCGACAGTGAGGCCGGCGTTGCCGCCGGTGATGGAGTCCCAGCGGGCCAGGATCTCTACGACGACGAAGCCGAATGCCAGTGTCGCGATGCCAAGGTACATACCGCGGATTCGCAGCGCCGGAATACCGATGATGGTGCCTGTGATGGCGGTGATGGCGGCGACAACGGCCAATGAGACCGGAACGGGCCAGCCTGCGCTGGTCAGGATCGCCTCACAGTACGCGCCAACCGCCATGAAAGCGGCCTGTCCCATGGAAAACAGACCCGTGTAGCCCGACAGCAGCATCAGGCCCAACCCGATCACGCCGTAGATCATGATGAACGTCAACTGCGACAGCCAATACTCAGTGAAAACCCAAGGTGCCGACAGCAGAGCCAGGGATAACAACGAGTACCAGAACGCTTGACCGGAGTGCCTGACCAGCTTGATATCCTGGTCGTAGCTTGTCTTGTAGATGAATCGCATGGCGTCAGACTTTTTTGCTGAGGTTCTCGCCGAACAACCCGTTCGGCATGAGCATCAACATGACGAGCACCACGATGTACGCGGCGACGTCCTTGATGCCCTCTGGCAGGTAGAAGCCCGCAAAGGACTCGACGAGGCCGATCACCAAGCCCCCAACCAAGGCACCGGGCAGGCTGCCGAAGCCGCCAACCACTGCAGCAGGGAACGCCTTGAGCCCGATGAATCCCATGTTGACGTGTACGAAGGTCATCGGGGCCAGCAGGATGCCGGCAAGTGCGGCGACCGCTGCGGCCAACCCCCACACCAGACTGTTGAGTCGGGCCACCGGAATGCCCATGTAGTAGGCACCGAGCTGGTTCTGGGAGGCCGCCTGCATCGCGATGCCGATCTTGCTGTATCGGAACAGGAAATACAGCACCGCGCAAAGCGCGGCTGTGGCCGCGACGATCACAGCCTGCTCCGCGCCCACTGCAAACCCGCCGAACCTGAACACGACGCCCTGATACGGAACGGGTAGCGCGTGCGACTCCCGTCCCAGGCTGGGAATCATGGTGACGAATGAGCGCGCGACGTAGCCGAGACCGATGGTCAGCATGACGATCGAGAACGCCGGCTGCCCCAGTAGCGGCTTGACGATCGAGCGCTCGACGGCCACACCCAGCAAGCCCAGCGCGGCGACGCTCGCGATGACGGCCAGCCAAAAAGGCAAGCCGAGGACGGTCAGGGCCACCAAGCCACCAAAAGCCCCCAACATCATGAAGTCGCCCTGGGCGAAGCTGACCGTTTCGGTCGCCTTGTAGATCAGGACGAAGCTCAGCGCTACGAGACCGTAGATGCAACCCTGAGCAAGTCCGCTGATAGCGAGTTGCACTAGTTGCATGCGCGCCCCCATCGAGAAGAGTAACCGTTCATCGACTGCGTCTCCGTTATTGCGCCGCAAAAGGCGTCGTTCTTATTGCATGCAGGGAAGTAGGGTGCTTCGGATATGCCCTGCAGCGACGGGGCACATGATGGTTGTTGTGACGGGTTGCAGCGTCGTCCGATCGGATGATTTCAGGTCATGTCCGACTTCCGATCTGCGCGCCAACACGGGTGGGGCATTGCCGGCTGGCGATCGTCACCGCGCCGCCTGCCTCAAAGGCCTGCGATGCCTTCCGCCGCTCCCCTTGGGTGGTCCTCATTGGCTTCTGCATGCCGGGGTTGACGCAACTGGGCGCTGTCCGTCCTTATGCCACCCACGCCCGACGGCCAAGCGTCGAGGCGAGATGTGTCGCTTTGGACGATTGCCGGCGGCCGGGCTCATCCTAGAGTGAAGCATTGCTGAAGTCGGGATGACCGGAGCGGCAATACAGGTCGGCAATGTTGCGCTGGCTCAATGGTGCATTGCATCGGGGCGTCGTGGCCCGGATGGGCCGTGCGTATTCGCAAGTGATCCGATACCTCGCCTGCAGTAGTCGCTCCGAATCGAGTGCGGAGAAAGGGAGGCCCCTGTTCATCAGGGGCGTCTGAGGAACCTCGAAAGGACTTACAGATGAATGCCAACGGATATCGCTCCGTTTTCCGCCCAGGGTTGTTCACCGATCAGGTCGCCATCGTCACTGGGAGCGGTAGCGGCATCGGCCGGTGCGTAGCGCATGAGCTTGCGTCCTTGGGGGCTGGAGTCGCGTTGATCGGCCGCAACGAAAAGAAGCTGCAGGATGTGCGAGCCGAGCTGAAGCGGTCACATGCCGAGGTCGAGTACTTCGTTTGCGACATCCGCGACGAGGAGAGGGTGCGCACCACCGTTGCGGGGGTGCTGGCGCGCTTCGGCCGCATCGATCACTTGGTCAACAACGCCGGCGGCCAATACGCAACGCCGCTCGAGAAGATCTCCAAGAAGGGGTGGGAGGCCGTTGTCGCCAGCAATCTCACCGGCGGCTTCCTGATGGCGCGCGAGTGCTACCTCCAACGGATGCGCGACCACGGTGGGGCCATCGTCAACATGGTCGCCGACATGTGGAACGGCATGCCCTCCATGGCGCACTCCGGGGCAGCACGCGCCGGCATGGTCAACATGACGATGACAGCCGCACTCGAATGGGCGTCGGCGAATGTTCGCGTGAACGCGGTCGCCCCCGGTCTGGTGTTCTCGTCCGGCGTCGACAGGTACCCACCCGAGGTGCAGGAGGAACTGTTGCGCCACCGCAGCGATATTCCGCTGGGGCGGCCGGGTACGGAAGCCGAGGTTGCCTCAGCCATTGTGTTCCTGCTGTCGGAAGGCGCTGCCTACATCTCCGGTACCACGATCAATATCGACGGCGCTTTCTCGATGGCGACGCCCACCTACAAGCTGCCCCCTCGGAAGAAGCCGGCTCCCGCGTACGACGGCTTTCATCTTTCCCAGCCTCCTGCCCTCGTTGCGAACGAGCAGAAGGCTGCCTGACATCTTTCCACATGCGAACAGGAGACGACCCCATCATGGACAACCCGATGAGCCTCGCAGGCTCGACCGTCGTTATCACCGGAGCCGCTCAGGGCATTGGGCAGGCGACCGCCGAGCAGGCCTATCGTCTTGGCGCCTCGCTGGTGCTCATTGACACGAACGCCGATGCGCTGGCACGTGTTGCCTCCGGCTTCGAGTCGTCACGTGTGGCAGTGCATGGCGGCAGCGTCACCGATGCAGCATTCCTGCAGTCGGTGATGTCGGAGTCGGTCACTCGGTTCGGCGGTGTCCATGGCTTGGTCAACAACGCCGGCATCATCCGGCCGGCCATGATCGAGAAGATGACCGAGGACCAGTGGAGGCAGGTGATCGAAGTGAATCTGACCGGCAGCTATCTGTGCCTGCAGGCCTTTGGCCGCGCCGCACTTGAGCAGATCAAGGCCGGAGACACCACGCCCCGCTCCATTGTCAGCATCTCCTCCGATGCCGGCCGCATGGGTTCCATCGGCCAGATCAACTACAGCGCAGCCAAGTCCGGGTTGTTCGGAATCACCATGAGCGCGGCACGCGAGTGGTCCAAGCATGGCATCCGGTCCAACGCCATCTGCTTCGGTCTTGTCGAAACGGACATGACCGAGACGATTCGAAGCGAGCGCTTCCGCGAAGGCGTGCTGGCGAAGATCCCCATGGGACGTTGGTCGTCCCCTGCCGAGGCTGCGACGCCCATCTGCTTCTTCCTGTCGCAAGCGGCGTCCTACATCACCGGCCAAGTGATCTCGGTCGACGGCGGCAGTTTCATGAGCGCGTGACAAACATGAACGTGGACCGCGTCATCGGCTGGCCGTTCCCACCGGTGGTACAGAGCTACACCAGGCGCGACAGCCCGTTCTATGCATTGAGCCTGGGCCTTGGCGCGAATCCGGTCGACGATGCGTCGGGCAAGGGGCGCGGCGTCAAGGTGCTCGACCATGGGCACGCCCAGTTTGCAGATTGACCAAGCCAATGCCGAACACTCTTATGCCGAACACTCGAACCATCGCTCAACTGCATGACCTTCGCGGCCGCTCGGCCCTCATCACTGGCGGCTCGCGAGGCATCGGTCTGCAGCTGGCGCATGCGCTGGGAGAGGCGGGCGCACGGTTGCTGATCTGCGCGCGCAAACCGGTTGAGCTCGAAGCAGCCGCGGCAGAGCTGCGTGCGGCTGGACACGAGGTCGAGACATTCGCCGTCGACGCAAGGGACGACGCGCAGGTCACGATGCTGGTAGACCATGCGCTGGCGACGCTGGGGCGTATCGATATCCTGGTTAACAACGCTGGCGCCATCTGGGGTGCGCCGGCCGCCGAGTATCCGATGGACGCCTGGGACAAGTTGATGAGCCTCAACGTGCGCAGCGTCTTCTTGCTGTCGCGTGAAGTGGCCCGGCGCAGCATGCTGCCGCAAGGGCAGGGGCGCATCGTGAACGTCGCCTCGATTGCCGCCCTGGGCGGCAGTGGCAGCGGCAGCATACGGGCCGCTGCCTACCACGCCAGCAAGGGGGCGGTGGTTTCACTGACCCGCGCGCTTGCTTGCGAATGGGGCCCTCACGGCATCAACGTCAACGCCATCTTGCCCGGCTCATTCCCGAGCAAGATGTCGAGCCGCCTCAATGTACCCGGGGCAGTCGATGCAGTCGCCGCACAGCTTCCCTTGAGACGCGTTGGCGACGGCGAGGCCCTGAAAGGCGCCGTTGTGCTGCTGGCCTCGGACGCCGGCAAACACATCACCGGCGTCCTGCTGCCGGTCGATGGCGGTGCCTCGGCGGCCGTCGTCGGGATCTAGGTGGAGGTGCTTTGCGCATTCGGCTGACGGTGGCTCCGGCAAATGCGTCCCAGACGCTGCACGTTCCGGCCTCCTTGCTCGCCGGGCACGCATATTCAGTAGACCCACATGGCAGACCTGATAGAGAACCTGCGACTCGCCACCATCCCGCCCGCTGCCGAAGCTTTTCGCGAGGAGGTGAAGACCTTTCTCGCGCGCGAGCTGCAGGCGCCTGCACGAGTGGCGGCTGGCACATGGCTCGCAGAGCCACTGGCACCGGCAACTGGGCTGTTTGTTCGTCAACAGCGGGCAGTCACTCGCCGCTGATTTAGTCCGTTCGCTCTCACAACCGGTCGCGGAGTGAGGTGCAAGCCTGAGCGATCTTCATCGAAGGCGCGGCAGCGTAATTTGTTTGATGGCCTGGGCAGACAGCCGGCCGGAGGGATATTCGATGACCGAGGAGACACAAGAGTTGCAGGCAATGTTGCTGCATGGCGCGGCCGCTTTCCTGCGCGACCGTCATTCGCTGCAACGCGCGCGCACCTTCCGACGCAATGCGGTGGGTTTCGATCAAGCGATGTGGACCGCCATGGCGGAGTGCGGGTGGCTGTGCATCTGCTTGCCTGAGGCGCTGGGAGGTGCGGGCCTTGGCGTTGGCGCTGCGGCCGAACTGGCGGCACGGTTTGGCTCCGTGCTGCTGCCGGAGCCGTTCGCCCAGTGCGCCGTGGCCCCGAGCACGGTCCTGGCCGCGGCCGAGGCCTCGCCGTTGCGCGACCAACTCGCGGAGGATCTCTGCCTCGGATCGAAGCTGATCGCGTTGGCCTGGCAACACGAGCCCGGTGAGGTCGAACCCACCTGGGCCGGTGCGGCGCTGCGATCACAGGCCGGCGAGTGGGTCTTGAGCGGAACCCGTGTGTTCACAGAAGCCAGGGCCGACTGCTGGATGGTCGCTGCCACGATGGGCGATGGCCAACCCTGCATCGTGGCCGTCCCGGCGGGCAGCGACGGCCTGGCCCTGACAAGCCAGACCATGGGCGACGGCACCGCCGTGGCGACGCTGCAACTGCGCGACATCCGGCTTCCCGCCGATGCCATCCTGCTGCGTGGCGAGGTGGCACGCGCTGCGTTGACCCGGGCGCTGGATGATGCCCGGTTGGTGCTGTCGGCCGAACTGGCGGGTATCGCCGAAGGCGCCCTCTCGATCACGGCCGCCTACGTGGGCCAGCGCAAGCAGTTCGGTCGAACGATCGCGTCGTTCCAGGCGGTGCGCCACCGCCTTGTGGACCTCGACCTGCAAAAGCGGCTCGCCTTCGCGTCCTGGCGCCAGGCTTGCGGGGTCGAGGGGGCCCAGCGCAGCGCCGCCATCAGTGCCGCCAAGGCGCGCTGTGGCGAAGCGGCCCTGCTGGCCACCCGGGGCGCGATCCAGTTGCATGGCGCCATTGGCTATACCCAGGAGGCCGACCCGGGCCTTTTCCTGGACAGCGCGTTGCGGCTGGCCAGCACCTTGGGCAACGCGCCCGTTCACAGGCAACGGTTCGTTGACCATCTGCTGGCAGCTCGACCCGCATCGCCCGACTTCACGTCTGCGACGATGGGAGCACAAGCACGGCCCGATTTCGCACAGCTTGCGGACCAGGATTTCGCGGCCTACCTGCGCGGCTGGCTGCGCGAGCATTGCCCGGCGGAGCTGCGCAAACCCGTGTTGCTGCGCCTGCGCGGCGAGCACGAGCGCGTGTGGCTGCGCAAGCTGCGCGCGCACGGACTGCGGTCACCGGGCATCCCGAGCGAATACGGTGGCATGGGACTGCCGCTGGCCAAGCAATTGGTCTACAAGAAGGTGTTCGACGAATACGGCGTGGCCCGCGTGCTCGACATGGGTGGATCATTGCTCGCGCCGGTACTGATCCGCTACGGCACCGACGAGCAAAAGGCCCACTACTTGCCGCGCATCCTCAACTGCGACGACATGTGGTGCCAGGGCTACTCGGAACCCGGTTCCGGGTCCGACCTTGCCAGCCTGCGCACCAGCGCGGTCCGTGATGGCGACGACTACGTGGTCAACGGCCAGAAGATCTGGACCAGCCACGCGTCGACCGCCAGCCACATCTTCGTGCTGGCGCGCACGCGCACCGATGGCAAGCCGCAAGCCGGTATCAGCTTCTTCCTGCTGGACCTGAAGACCCCGGGCATCACCGTGCGGCCCATCGTCAACCTGGCC
>JBDTQF010000130.1:0-11128 GCA_039932275.1 Burkholderiales bacterium | reverse complement strand
AAGCATCTTGCCGGGTCAGCTGGCTTGGCGGGAGAGGGGTTTCAAGAAGCGCCCTGTAGCAAAACCCTGCAGACATGGGCAGGGGCGCACTGGTGGCGATGGCCACGACAGGGGTCGAAGGGGTGATGCATGAGCCTCCCGTGGCTTTGATTGTTTGGCGGCAAGCCTACCCGGGCGGCACGTGGCTTGCAACGGTCTGGGCACACAAAACCCGCTGTTGCGATGGCCCGCTACAAGCCCGTCGATACCTCACCGTGTTTCCTGCCGGTCAACCTGGCTGAACAGTTGTTGCTCGGCACCTTCGAGTACGCGCTCAACCACCTGATCGACTCCGGAGCTGTGGCTCTGGAATCCTTTGACAGCCAGTACAGCAACGACGAAGTCGGCGCGCCGGCCATCTCACTTGCAGTGCTGCTCAAAGTTGTGCTGCTGGGTTACTCGCGCGGCCTGGTATCCAGCCGCGCCATTGCCTCGGCCTGTGAGCGCCACGTCACCTTCATTGCTCTGTGCGGCTTGGAGGCACCGCACTTCACCACCGTGGCGCGCTTCATTGCGCGCGCGGCTGAACCCATCGCCGAGGTCTTCCAGCGCGTGCTGCTCGTCTGCGATGGTCAGGGCCTGATCGGGCGGGAGATGTTGGCCGTTGACGGCGTCAAGCTGCCCAGCAACGCCAGCAAGCGCCACAGTGGCAGCCGGGCTGAACTGGCCGAGCGGGCCAAGAAGATGAAGGCCGCAGCCGAGGCCATGCTGGCCCGCCACCAGACCTATGTATTGAACAAGTTCACGTACATACAAGGAGCCCTGCTATGGACGCCATCACCTACTCTGCTGCCCGTGCCAACCTGGCCACCACCATGGACAGGGTGTGCGACAACCACGAGGCCTTGATCATCACGCGCAATGGCGAGCAATCCGTCGTGATGCTCTCCCTGGAAGACTTCCAGGCGTTGGAGGAAACCGCCTACTTGCTGCGCAGCCCGGCCAATGCCCGGCGCCTGTTGTCTGCCGCAGCGCAGCTCACTGCTGGCAAGGGCACCGAACGGACGCTGGCCAAGTGAAGCTGGTCTTTGCGGACGAGGCCTGGGACGACTGTCTCTACTGGCAGAAGCAGGACAAGCGCATGGTCGAGCGCATCAACAAGCTCATCCGCGAAACCCAGCGAGGCCCCTTTGCCGGTGTTGGCAAACCCGAGCCGCTGAAGCACGCCCTGTCAGGCTACTGGTCCCGCCGCATCACTGACGAACACCGCATGGTCTACAAGGCCGAAGGCGATGCGTTGTGGCTGGCGCAGTTGAGATATCAGTATTGAGCCGAACGTTGAGCTGGGCACTTTTCCTCAGCGCGTTTAGTTGAATGATCAGTCGTTACTGCGTATGAGCTTGCGCAAGATCTCTTGGTCGAGAGCGCGGATGACCGAGGCTGACAGGTAGTGCAGTGCCTCGGCCTCAAGCAGTGATATCTCTGCTTCCTGTCGGCCTGATTCAAAGTGGAAAACCGCGATTTGCGCTGACGTTCCGACTGCCCTCCAAGTAAAGGACCAGTGGGCAAAGCCGTTCCGGACCTTACGGAAGAGATCGTTGTTGAACGCATCCCTCGCGCTGGCGAAGAGTGGGTTCTGCGCGTGAGCGGAGCCGAGTCGAATGGCCAGAGGTGATGGCTTTTGGCGAAGGAGCCGCCCAAGGGGGCCGTCGATGAGGAGAAACGTCGGTAGCCAACGCGACAGATGCTGCCCACGGTGCGCGAGCTGTTCGAGAAGTGGATTGGACGGTCGTGACTTGACCCCAGCCGAAAAGGCGAGTTGAGCCAGCACGGTTTCAATGGATTGACCGATCACTGGATTCGCTGCGAGATAGCGAGACAGTTCGTCCCGGAACGATTCATCACTCATGAGTTGTCGGCACTCCAGCGACAACTCTTCGCGCGGACTTGAACTGGCGGCCCAAGGTTTCGCAATACCGCGCTCGGCTAGCAAGCCGAAGAGCAACGAGTCAATCTGCTCGGGCGTCATGGCGGGTGGGCGGCTGCCATGACCTGATAGCACGGTGTGTCAGCCAGCGTGGTCGGCCTGGGCCGGGGCGATGATCTGGTCAGTTGGCGTAGAGGTCGGTGCCAGTACTGAGTTGGCCGCCCACTGCAACGCAAACACAGTATTGGCCACCACCCCCCGCACATCGTCATGCCGCGACCCCTGCAGGCTGCTGCTGCTCGCCTGCGCACCCAGCATGGTGGCGACGCGCCGTTCAGCGTCGGCGGCATCGCTCAAGCGGGCAGGACCGCTGAGGGCCAACACCATCGTGGCCTGGTCGCGGTTGGCCATGTGGCAGAGCTTGTCAACGACGGTGCCCAGGTGGGCGCCGTCGGCTCCGAGCACGATCACCACGTCGAAGGCCGGTTGCGGCATGGCGTAGATCTTGTTGTCGGCCAGCATCTGCGGCGTCGGCAGGTCGAGCACCAGCAGCGAGCCCGAGGGCGACACCAGCACGCCGAGCGCTTGGGTGGCGGCTTCGAGTTCGTCGTCGCTGAAGGGGTGGGGGCCGGTGGTGTCGCCGCGCAGGCGCACCAGCAGGTGTTTGGCGCCGGGGCGCTGCAGCGGCTGCAGCAGGGCTTCGAGCGGGCCGGCCATGTGGCGGCGCGGTGCCACCTGCGAGCCCAAGCTGGCACCATGTTTCCAGCACAGGTAGTCGAGCATCGGCGCATCGAACAGGTAGGCCGCGTCGTCGCCGTCGCCGTGCTGCAGGTAGTGGGCCTTGGGGTCGCGCACTGCCGCGGGGTCGTCGCGGTGCAACCAGGCATAGCGCTTGGCGTCGAAGTTGGCCTTGACGCGGTGCTGGGTGTAGGCGCCGTGCCAGTGGATGAAGTCGTTCTCGCGGGTGATGCCGTCGAAGTAGTCGATCTCGATGCCGGCCTGCTGCCGCGCGTAGTCGAGCGACAGCTGGTCGCGCTTCGAGAACGCCAGGATGCTTTCCCACCACAGCCGGCCAAACTCCTTCACCGCCGGATGGTGGTGGGCCCGCAGCAGCACCGTGCCGGTGGTCAGCGTGGTGGCCGTCTCCAGCGGTTGTTGCGCGGCGTAGAAGTCGAGCTGGCGGCACACGGTGCTCACGTCTTCATAGCCCAGCGTCACCAGCACCGCGGCTTCCTGGGTCGCGTCGGTGCGGGTGCTGTGCCTGAAGGCTCTGAATGGAGCCCCCAGGTGACCGGGTACGGTCGCCGCCCCCCGAGGGGGTGAGTCAACCTTGGGGCGGCCCGGCGGTTGACTCGCGTCGCGACTTCCCTCGTTGTCGACTGTCAGGCGCAGGTCGCTGGCCTGCGGCAGGCGCAGGAACTCGACGGTGTTGTCGATGTACAGGCTGTACGCGGCGTCGGGGAAGTAGGCGTCGGGCATGGCCTTCGGGCGGCGCGAGAGCTTCTCGGCCGGCAGGTGGCGGTCGCCGATGATCTGGAAGCGCCACACCGGCGATTGCAGCGCGGTGTTGTCGGTGAGGCAGACGAAGTCCAGGTCGAGGTCGGTGGTCGCGTCCGGCGGCAGCAGCACCCGCGGGTTGCGCAGTTCTTCCTTGGCGCCGATCAGCACCGTGTAGATCACCAGTTTGGTTCGGTTGGACATGGTCGGGGCCTTCTGTCGGGTTCGGTCGGGCTCGGTCGTCAGGAGGCGGCCAGCGCCTGTTCCAGTTCACGCACCTTGAGCTTGAGCGGCACCAGGAAGCGGTAGCTGCTGCCGTCGTCGCATTCGTTGCGGTCGTGCTTGAAGAACCAGCTGTCGGGGCGCACCAGGCCGGGGTCGGCATCGGGCGCGCCGCTGCGCTGTTTGGTGGCCTTGAAGTAGGCCCAGCTCTGCACCGAGTAGTGGTTGATGCGCAGCCACTGGTAGCCGGGGGCGTACTGCGGCATGAAGCCGTGGGTGAGCAGCCGGCCCTGTTCGTCGTAGGTGCCGCGCGGGGTTTGAAACACATGCGCGCCCAGCACCTGCACCGGCTCGCTGCCGCGCACGATCGATTTGACGTGGCGGTTGATCTCGAAGTGCTCGTGCGCATGGCGCGGGTACTGCTCGACGATCAGGCCACCGGGTTCATCGACATGGCCGTTGCTGCCGTGGTGCATCCAGTAGGCGCCCACCGCCGACAGCGGCAGCGCATCGAAATGCACCAGCGCATCGCTGACGCGGTCATGGTTCGGGGCCTGCAGAAATTCGTCGCCGTCCAGGTAGGCCATCCAGTCCACCTCGGCGCCGTAGGCGGTGTGGGCATGCTGGTAGGCGCGCAGCTGCGGCTGCTGGTCGTCCTCCAGCGCATGCACCTGGATGGGGTAGTGGCGCGCCAGGCGCAGCAGCGTCTCGGTCATGCCGTCGCGGGTCTTGTGCGCATACAGGTAGAAGCGCTCGAAGCCCATCAGCATGTGAAAGGCCAGCCACTCGACGATCCACGGGTTGCGGTCGCGTTGGATGGAGGCGAGGCCCAGGCGCATCCGCTCATTGCACCGCAGGCCGGTGCCGGGCGGTCGCGCGAAAAGCGGCCGAATGCGGGCGGTTCTGCGGCTGGCAGGGGTAGGCGTTGCGGGCCCGCGCTCAGCTGCCCCGCGGGTTGCTGCCACTCAAGCTGCGCCAACGAAATGCCGATCAGACGGAGTAGATCGCCGCTCAGGCGGCACCCACCGCCTGGGACGCGGTTTTCGCTGGACAGATTTCAGAGAGCTTTGCCATGTTGAGAATCATTGGTTGCCTGACGCTGGAACACGACCTCCAACTGGTGTTGGTGGCGGCCATCATCTGTGTGTTCGGCACCTTTGCATCGACGGTGGTGGCCAGCCGCGCCGCCGCCGGGCAGCGGCGTGGCATGTGGCTGGCGCTGTTGGCGGTGTGCGCTGCATCGACGGTGTGGGCCACCCACTTCGTGGCGATGCTGGCCTACCGCTCGGCCGTGCCGATGACGTATGACGCCGGGTTGACCGCGGTGTCGTACCTGCTGGGCGCCGTGGTGATGGGCGTGGGTTTCACGGTCGCCATCCGGCATTACCGCCGGCGTGTCTTGGTGCTGGGCGGTGGGGCCACTGTGGGGGCGGGTGTGGCGGTGCTGCATTACGTGGGCATGGCGGCGATGCAGTTGCCGGGCCGGTTGCACTACGACCCGACCCTGGTGATCGTCTCGGTGCTGCTGAGCTGCACACTGGGTGCTGCGGGCCTGCTGGTGGCAACGCGCAGCGTGTCCCATGCCCGCATCTGGAGCACCGCGCTGTTGGTGGCCATGATCGTTTCGCTGCATTTCACCGGCATGGGCGCAGTGGCGCTGGAATTCGGCGCGCCCGCAGGGGCCGGTAGGCATCTGGGCGAAGGCATCTCGCGCCAGGGGGTGGCCGTGGCGGTCACGCTGGCGGCGTTGGTGGTGCTGATGATCGCCATGGTGGGCGCCCTGGTCGACCGCAAGGTGTCGCACCGCCTCGCCGTTGAAGCTGACCGCTTCCGGACCCTGGCCGATGGTGCGCTCGAGGGGCTGGTGGTGCATCAGCACGGCGTGTTGGTCGACGCCAATGCCGCCGCACGGCGCATGGTGGGGTTTGCCGAGGTCGATGGCCAGCTCTCCATCGACCACTGGTTCGCCGGCGTGGACGCGGCGCAGGCCCGGTTGAGCCGGTTGCCGATCGACGAGCCGGTCGAGTGCCAGCTGCCCAGCCCAGAAGGGGTGTTGTTCCCGGCCGAGGTCTGCCGCCGCAGCATTCGGCTGGCCGATGGCGCCGACGGCGAGTTGCTGGCCATCCGTGACCTGACGGGGCGCAAGTGCTCGGAGGCCCGCATCGAGCACCTCGCGCTGCACGATCCGTTGACCGATCTGCCCAACCGCCGGCTGTTCGTCGAACTGGCCCAAAAGGCGATCGACCAGGCCCAGCGCAGCGGTGAACCCTTTGCCCTGCTGACGCTCGACCTCGACGGCTTCAAGCTCGTGAACGACATGCACGGCCACGCTGCCGGCGACGCCTTGCTCAAAGAGGTTGCCCAGCGGGTGACCGCGACGATGCGCGAGTCTGACACCCTGGCGCGCTTCGGGGGCGACGAATTCGTGCTGCTGCAGCAGTCGGCCGTGTCGCCCAGCCAGGCCGTCGCGCTGGCCGAGCGCCTGCTCGACGTGCTCGGCGCGCCGGTGCGGCTGCCCGGCATCGAACTCACCATCAGCGCGTCCATCGGCGTGGCCCTGTATCCCGACGACGGCCGCACCACCGGCGCGCTGCTGCGCAGCGCCGACACGGCGATGTACCGCGCCAAGGCCGATGGCAAGGCCACCTTCCGCTTCTTCGAGCCGCAGATGGATGCGGCGCTCGAAGACCGTCGGCGGCTTGAGCTGCGGCTGCGCCATGCCTTGAAGGAGGGCTCGCTGGATGTCGTCTATCAGCCGTTGGTCGACAGCGCCAACCGCGTCACCCTCGGGTTCGAAGCACTGGCGCGCTGGAACGATGCGGAGCTGGGCGTCATCCCGCCATCAGAATTCATTCCGGTGGCCGAGGCCACGGGGCTGATCGGGCCGCTGGGCGAGCTGGTGCTGCGGCGTGCCTGCATGGAAGCGGCGAGCTGGTCGCGGCCGCTGCGCGTGGCGGTGAACCTGTCGGTGATGCAGTTTCGGCGCAAGGGCCTGGTCGACACCGTGCGGCGTGCGCTGGCAGACAGCGGCCTGCCGGGCCACCGGCTGGAGCTGGAGGTCACCGAATCGCTGCTGATCGACAACCGCGAAAGCGCGCTGCAGGTCCTGACGGAGCTCAAGGCGCTGGGGGTGCACATCGCGATGGACGACTTCGGTACCGGCTACTCGTCGCTGAGCTACCTGCAGAGCTTCCCGTTCGACAAAATCAAGATCGACCGGTCGTTCATTTCCGGCGTGGAAACTGAAGCCCAAAGCGCCTCCATCGTGCGCGCCGTGGCCTCGATGGGACGCAGCCTGAACATGCGCGTCGTCGCCGAGGGCGTGGAGACCAACGGGCAGGCCCTGCTGCTCAAGGACCTGCACTGCGATGAGCTGCAGGGCTACCTGATCGCGCGCCCCATGCCTGCCGGGCAGGTCGAGGCCTTCCTGCGCTCGGCCGCTGAGCTTCCAGCGGTGCCTGCACCGCTGTCCCAGGCGCTGGCGCTGTTGCTGGCCGACTGACGTCGCCCGAGGGCGTCGCCCGGATTCCATACGCGGCATTGCGCCGCGCTACCGCACTGCACCGTCTCGCTCGCTCGCGTTGCGGGCTTGTGGGCTTGCGGGCTTGTGGCCGAACACACTGTTGGCGTGCCACCAGGTGATGTGGCACGGTGGTGGTGGCCGGCATGCCACCCGCTGATGTGGCACGGTCGTGTGGGTGCCGGTGGTGGTGGCCGCCTGCGCAGGCCCCATTCGCGGTGACTCCAAAAGCCCCCCGATCACATCACGTGTTGACGCTGCACCGTCGCCAGCACGCGGTCATGCCCCGCGAGCGTGGGCCGTAGCAGGCGGCCACCGCCGCCGGCACCGAAGCGCCGCCGCTGCCAGGGTGTTGTGACAAAGAAGCCAACGCCGCAAACAAACAAAAAGCCCCGCCCGGCAAGCCGAACGGGGCCAAACCCCGGCCGCAGCCGGGGCAGGAGGAGACTGTCTCGTCAGACGCTGCCGTCGGTCGGCTCGTCCAGTTTCTTGAGCTGTTGGGCCACCGCGATGGCGTGCTCGTCGGCCGAGGCCGTGTGGCCCGGGGTTGCCGTGCTCGTTGCCGCCCCGCTCGCCGGTGCTGCCGTGCTGCCGACGCTGCCCAGCAGGTCGGTGTGCGCGGGTGACAGCAGGTCCGACAGCTGCACCAAAGGTGCCGCAGAGGACGCGGGGGTGTCCTTCGCGAGCCAGACGTCGGCCACCTGGTGGGTGGCGCCGTCGGTGGTGGTGTAGCTCGATGTCAGGCCCAGCAGGTTGCCGTGGTCCTTCTCGGTGCCGGCCTGCGCATGCAGGTCGATCGAGGCCACCCCCACGTCGGTCAGCGACTTCAGTTCACCGGCGTCGGTCTTGCCGTCGTGGTTGCCGTCCACCCACACCTGCAGGTCCTTCCAGGCGGCGTCGCCCGCATCGAGCTTGCCGTCGTGGTTGCTGTCCTCCAGGGCCATGGCCGCGTAGCCGTCCTTCATGTGCTGGCCGGTGGCATTGGTGGTGCCGGAGCCGAACAGCTCACTGCCGTTGTTGATGGTGCCGTCATGGTTGCGGTCCATCACCAGGAAGCCGTCGCCCGATCCCACCCAGCCGTACTGCTGGCTGGTGTTGCCGGTGGCGTTTAAGTCGAACGTCACGCCCTGGCTGGCGGCCAGCGTTTGCACGCCGTTGCCGTCCAGGTCGAGCACGATCGGCGTCACCGACAAGAAGGCGTCGAGCTGGTCGCCGCTCAGCGCACCGAAGGCATCGCTGTGCAGGCCCATCAGGCTGCCGTCCTGCATCGCCGCGATGTCGGCCGAGCTCAGAGCCACCACCTGGTCGCTGGTGAAGGCGCCCATTTGGTCGGATGTCAACACCGAGACCTGCGCCGTGGTGAACGCGGCGATGTGCTGGGTGTCGAGGCCGGCGACCTGGTCGGTGCTCAGCATGCTGATCGCCGAGGTGGAGAAGGCCGCGAACGATGCCGTGGTCAGGGCATGCAACTGCTCCGTGGCGAAGGCGCTGATGTCGTCCGAGTTGAGCGTGCGGATCTGGCCGGTCGTCATCATGCCGATGGCGTCGGTGGTGAAGGCATGCAGTTGCTCGGTGCTCAGGGCCCCGAACGCCGCGGTGGACAGTGCCTTGACATCGTCGGTCTGGATCGCCGCGATCTGTTCGGTCGACAGGCCCGCGACTTGCGCCGTGGTCAGCCAGTTGAACTGTGCGGTGCTCATCGCCACGATGTCTTCGGTGCCCAGGCCCGCCAGCTGGTCGCTGGTGAACTTGTTCAGCTGCGTCACCCGCAGCGCCGAGATCTCGTCGCTGGTGAAGGCCGCGATCTGATCGGTGCTCAGCGCCAGGATGCCCTGGGTCGAGATGGCCCGCACGTCGTCGGTTTCCATCGCCGCCAGGTCATCGGTGGCCAGGCCGGCGATCTGGTCGCTCTTCAGTGCCGCCACCTGCGAGGTGGTCAGGGCGATCATGCCGTCGGTGGTCAGCGCCTGCAGTTGGTCGGTGTTCAGCGCAGCCACCGCAGCGGTGCTCAGCGCCTTCACATCGGCCGTTTCCAGGGCTGCCATCTGCGCCGTCGTCAGGCCCACCACCTGGGCCGAGCCCAGGGTGGCGAACTGCGCGGTGCCGAAGGCGTTGATGTCTTCCGTGCCCATGCCGCCCAGCTGGTCGCTGGAGAGCTTGGCCACCTGGCCGGTGGTCATCGCGCCCAGCTGGTCGCTGGTGAGGCTGCCGAGCTGGTCGGTGCTGAGTGCTGCGATCACCGAAGTGGACAGCGCCTTGATGTCAGCCGATTCGATGGCCGCCAGCATGCTGGTGCTCAGCCCGGCGATCTGCGACGAGGCCAGCGCAGAGACCTGCACCGAGGTCAGCGCGGCGATGCCGTCGCTGGTCAGCGCATTGAGCTGGTCGGTCGACAGGGCCTTGACCGCAGCGGTCGACAGCGCCTTGACGTCCTCGGTTTCCAGCGCCGCCATCTGCGCGGTGCTCAGCCCGGCCACCTGGGCGGTGCCCAGCGCGGCGAACTGCGCGGTGCCGAAGGCGTTCAGGTCTTCGGTGCCCAGGCCACCCAGCTGGTCGCTGGAAAGCTTGGTCACCTGCGCCGTGGTGAACGCGCCGAGTTGGTCGCTGGTCAGGTTGCCGAGCTGGTCGGTGCCCAGGGAGGCGATGGCCGAGGTCGACAGCGCCTTGATGTCGGCCGTCTCGATGGCCGCCAGGGTGGCCGTGCTCAGGCCCGAGACCTGTGCCGACGACAGCGCCGCCACCTGCGCCGAGCCCAGTGCCGCCACACCATCGCTGGTGAGCGCATTGAGCTGGTCGGTGGACAGTGCCTTGACCGCGGCGGTGGACAGCGCCTTGATGTCGTCCGTCTCCAGGCCGGCCATCTGCGCCGTCGTCAGCCCGGCCACCTGGGCCGAGCCCAGGGTGGCGAACTGCGCGGTGCCGAAGGCGTTCACGTCGTCGGTGCCCAGGCTGGCCAGTTGGTCGCTGCTGAGCTTGGCCACCTGGCCCGTGGTCAGCGCGCCGAGCTGGTCGCTCGTCAGGTTGGGCAGTTGGTCGGTGGTCAGGGCTGCAATCGCGGCAGTCGAGAGTGCCCGCACGTCAGCGGTCTCCAGCGCGGCCAGCGTGGCCGTGGCCAGGCCAGCCACTTGCGTGGACGACAGCGAGGCCACCTGCGCGGTGCTCAGCGCCACCACACCATCGCTGGTCAGGGCATTGAGCTGGTCGGTGGACAGGGCCTTCACGGCTGCAGTCGACAAGGCTTTCACATCATCGGTCTGCAGCGCCGCCATCTGGGCGGTGGACAGGCCGGCGACCTGGGCCGAGTTCAGCGTGGCCATCTGGCCGGTGCCGAAGGCATTCAGGTCATCGGTGCCCAGGCCGGCGATCTGGTCGCTGGAGAGCTTGCTGACCTGCGCGGTGCTCAGCGCAGCCAGCCCGTCGGAGCTGATCGAAGAGAGTTGGTCGGTCGACAGCGATGCAATCGCAGCGGTCGACAGGGCCCGCACGTCGGCGGTTTCCAGGCCGGCCATCTGCGCCGTGGTCAGGCCATCGACCTGCGTGCCGTTCAACGTGGCGAACTGCGCGGTGCCGAAGGCGTTGATGTCGTCGGTGCCCAGGCCGGCCAGCTGGTCGCTGGACAGCTTGGCCACTTGGGCCGTCGTCAGCGCACCGAGCTGGTCGCTGGTCATGTTGGACAGCTGGTCGGTGCTCAGGGCGCCGATGGCCGAGGTCGAGAGGGCTCGCACATCCGCGGTTTCCAGGGCGGCCAGCGTCGCGGTGCTCAGGCCGGCAACCTGGGCAGAGCCCAGGGCCGACACCTGCACCGAGGTCAATGCCGCCACACCATCGCTGGTGAGCGCATTGAGCTGGTCGGTCGAGAGTGCCTTGACCGCGGCGGTAGACAGCGCCTTGATGTCGGCCGTTTCCAGGCCGGCCATCTGCGCCGTCGTCAGCCCGGCCACCTGGGCGGTGCCCAGCGCGGCGAACTGCGCGGTGCCGAAGGC
>JBDTQF010000129.1:0-11128 GCA_039932275.1 Burkholderiales bacterium | reverse complement strand
ATCTCCTCCCCAGGCGGGGCCGTGCAGGATGTGATGGACGGCTTCTATGACGCCGACGGCCCTTGCCCAGTCCAGATCGATGGCGGTCTGAAATGCTTCGGGCACCCCGTCGGTGCGACGGGCATCCGCATGGTGTACGAGATGTATTTGCAGTTGCTGCAGCGCGCTGGCGAGCGCAATCTGCGTAACCCGCCTTCGATCGGCATGACCCACAACGTCGGCGGCCAACCGGTGCAAAACGTCACCGGCGTTGCAATCGTCGGTCTGTACAACAAGGGGTGAGTCGGCAGGCGTGGCGTTGGTTCAGCCAGTGCCAGGCATACCTGGCGGACGCCACAATCTCGGGGGAGTGATGCGAAGCTTTGTTGGTACTTCCTTCGACTCTCTCGAGTCATATTCTCTCCAAGACATTCCCACGCCTGAACCCGTTGCTGGACAGGTGCGTATCCGGATCCAGGCGACGGCCCTCGGGTTTGTTGACGGGCTCAAGGTTCAGGGGCGATATCAGGTCAAGCCATCGCTGCCCTATGTCCCCGGTTCCGAGATTGCAGGGATAGTCGACGCCATCGGTCCAGACGTGACCGGGGTTCGAATCGGCGACAAGGTCGCCACCTGGAAGTTAGGCGGTGGGCTGGCTGAACAAGCGGTCGTCGATGCATCCAGTGTGCTGATCGTCAACGAAGACATCAGCCCCTCGACGACTGCGGCCATGTTCGTCGACTACCTGACGTCCTATTACGCGCTGTTCGAATGTGGCAAGCTGCGCCTTGGTGACACGGTCCTCGTTCTCGGTGCGTCCAGCGGTGTCGGAGCCGTTGCCGTCCAAATGGCAGCGCGTGCCGGCGCACACGTGATTGCGGCGGTCTCGACTGCCAGCAAAGGGGAAATTGCTCGCAAGCTTGGCGCTCGCTCCGTCGTCAACTATCTAGAACCGGATTGGCGAGAACGGCTCAAGGCGGTGGCCCCTGGCGGCGTTGTCGACATCGTCTATGACGGTGTCGGCGGGGACGTTTTCGAGCCCGCCTTTCGCAGTCTGGCCAAGGGAGGGCGGCATTTGGTGGTCGGGTTTGCGGGCGGAAAAATTCCGTCACTCCCTTCGAATCTCGCGCTGCTGAAGGGGGCCTCACTTGTCGGTGTGGATCCCGCGGCCTTCCAGTTGATGGAGCCTGAACGGGCCCGTCGTGTACAACAATCGCTGTATGCGATGGTTGCTGCTGGCTTCCTCCTGCCGCCACCCATCATCGAGTTTCCGCTCGGTCGTTCAAGAGAAGCATTGGAAGCTCTCTTGTCGCGCGACAAGAAGGGCAAGGTGGTTGTGCTGCCTCAGCATTAGCGCACCCGGCAGATCGTCCGGACCGCGCCCGGTTGGGGAGATGCACTCACACCGCTGAGGAACTCCGCCCTATTCCGATTGGCCCTGAGCCAATGCGCGGTAGGTGACGCCCGGCCGTGCCGTTCATCGCGTTCATGCGGCGGCCTGGGCCTCGGATTCTCTCGTGGTCGGCCATCCGCTCTGGCCTGGGCGCAGCCAGCGATGGCACGTGGAATACAGACCATTCCCTTGCGCGACCGGCGCGTTTCGTTGAACCTTGGAGGTCATCGAGCGGACTCGAAACCATCCGTTTAGACGATGCCTCGGGCTTGCGCATATCGTTCAATAGCCACGACTTTGAGCACCGTTGGACACTGACAAAAGGAGACATCATGCTTGTTGACAAAGGTTTACTGGGCCCATTCAGGGTAATTACCGGGGTGCTGCGATCTGCGCTGGTCGCTGGCGTAGTGGTGGCCTCTTCATCGGCCGGCGCTCAGACGGTGCCGGGTGTCACCGACACGGAGATCCTGCTCGGTGCCGTCCTCGACTTCAGCGGACCACTTGCGGTGATCGGTGGTAACGAGCGCAACGGGATGACGTTGGCGGCGGAGGAGATCAACGCGGCTGGTGGCATTCATGGGCGCAAGATCCGCATACTGTTTGAAGACAGCGGGCTGGATCCCAAGAAGGCTGTTTTGGCTACCCAGAAGTTGGTGGCCAACAACGGTGTGTTCGCTTTTGTCGGCACGACTGGTTCGGGGGCGACGCAGGCGTCCATGCCCGTGGCGCTTGATCGCAACGTGCCGATGCTGTTCCCCATGGCGACGGGGGACAGTACTTTCAAGCCCTTCCATCCGCTGAAGTTTGGTCTGCTGGGCCTTGCCCACGATCACATGGCCGCGGGTGTGAAGTTCGCCTACGACAAGTTGGGCAAGCGCCGTTTCGGAATGATCTATCAGGATGATGACACCGGACAGAGTGCATTGCGTGCCGCCGAGGAGCAGTTGAAAAAGCTGGGCCTGACCCTGCTTGAGCGCACATCCTACAAGCGTGGCGATAGCAATTTCGCAGCACAAGTTTCCCGCCTCAAGGCCGCGAATCTCGACATCCTGTTGCAGGGCGGCGTCGGATCACCGCGTGACATTGGCGGGGTGGCGGCAGAAACCAAGCTGCAAGATTGGTCTATCACCACGCTCATTCCCGCCGGAGCGGCCGCCAGCACCATCGCCCTGAACCCCCAGGCCGTCGAGGGGCTGTACAGCATGGGCATGTTCGTCGGCCTGGCGCAGGAGAAGACGCCTCCCTATCAGGCCATTCTCGATCGCTACAAGGCACGCTTCGGGCAGGACTTCAGCGATCCGGCGGACTTTGGCTACGTCGCCATCATGTTGTTTGCCGAGGGCGCAAAGAACGCTGGTCGAAACTTGACGCCGCAAACCCTGTCCCAGGGGTTGGAGAAGGTCAAGAACTTCAAGACGGTGTTCGAGACCCCCGCTATCTCCTACGGTCCGAATGAGCATGCTCCGCCCAGCGCTGCCATGGTGCTGCAGGTCCAGGGTGGCAAGTGGAAGGTTGTTGCAGGACCGCTGGGCGCCAACTGACCCCGGCTGAGGAAGGGCGTTCAAGCGCCCTTCCAGGAGTACCCCAATGGTGACGTCGAAGAAATCGTTCTGCCGGATTTGCGCTGGCTACTGTGGTGTTGAGTTGCGAGTCAGTGATCAGGGAAAGATCATTGAAATCCGAGGCGACAAGGAAAACGAACGAACCGAGGGGTACATCTGCTTCAAGGGGGCGCGCGGCGGTGATGCGCACAACAGCCCTCAGCGGCTGCTCCATCCGCTGAAGCGGATGCCAGACGGGAGCTTCCAGCAGATTTCGCCCGCACAGGCGTTCGATGAAATTGCGGCCAAGCTCAAGGAGTTGATTGCCTCGAATGGGCCTGAAACGGTCGCGGCCTACCGCGGCACGCAAAGTTTCCTGAATGTCGTCGGTTACCAGTTCCTGACGGCCTGGATGGCGGGGATCGGTTCTGACTCGTTGTTTTCCACGCTGACGATCGATCAGTCAGCCAAGATGGTGTCGGCGTTCAGACTGGGCTACTGGCGGGGCGGCAAACAGAATTTCACCGACGCCGACGTATGGATGTTCGTCGGCTACAACCCGCCGCTGTCGAATCAAGGCGGTGGCGGCTTCTACGCGACCAACTCGATCCGACGTCTGCGCGAAGCGCGCGAACGCGGCATAAAGATCGTCGTGATCGATCCCCGCCAGTCGGAGATCACCAAGTACGCCGACCTGCACCTGCAGATTCGCCCGGGTGAAGATGCGGCGGTCGCTGCGGGCTTGGTGAACATCATCCTGCGCAACGGTTGGGAGGATCGCGACTTCTGCGCAGCAAATGTCATCAACCTGGATGCATTGCGCGAGGCCGTCGCGCCTTTTGATCCAGACCATGTCGCGCAACGAGCCGGCATCGGTGCGGCCGAGCTGGTTCGAGCAGCCGAGATTTTTGCCCGCGATGGGCGACGCGGAACGATCACGACGGGGACAGGCGGCAACATGGGCCCCTTCTCCAACCTGGCGCAGCACCTTTATGACGTCATCAACGTCATTTGCGGCCGCTTCATGCGAGCCGGCGAGAAAGTCATCAGCCCTGGTGTGCTGTATCCCACCAAGGTGCCGCGTGCCGAAGTGGCACCACCACGCCGGTCGTGGGAAGACGGCCCGCACAGCCGAGTGCGTGGGTGGGGTCGGCTGCTCGGCGAGAAGCTGACCGGCTCGCTGGCGGATGAAATCCTGGTTCCCGGCAAAGGACAGATTCGCGCCCTCGTGGTCTGCGGCGGAAATCCGGCGGTCGCTGTGCCGAATCAGACGAAAGTCGTGAAAGCGCTCTCGTCGCTGGATCTGCTCATCTCGTTGGACCCGGTGCTCAGCGAAACCGGCCGACTGGCGCATTACATCCTGCCCCCCACGATGCAGTATGAGCGTGCGGACCTGCCCATGGCGCTCGACTATCCCCACTACTGGCCGGGGCCGTTTTCCCAATGCACCGAGGCGATCGTTTCGCCCCCCGAGGGCTCGGAGGTCGTGGAGGAATGGCGAGCCCTGTGGGAAATCGGACGTCGCATGGACCTGAACATTCGCTATTGCGGCCACGAGCTGGATCTAGACAGTCCGCCATCGTCGGAGCAATTGCTCGAGTGGATCGCCGAGAAAAGCAAAGTGCCGCTGTCGGAGATGCGCCTTCACCCGAGCGGGCAGCGGCACGATCTGCCCGAAGTTGTCGTCCTGCCGCCGCACGAAGCTACCGCCCGCCGTTTCGATCTGATGCCGTCGGATGTCACCGGCGAACTGCTCGCGTTCCAGCAGCGGAGCGACGTGCCGGGCTACCCCTTCCGCCTGGCCGTACGCCGGTTGCGTGATGTGATGAACAGCAACATGCGCGGGGTCGAGGCTGTGCGCGTTCGAACCCCGTACAACCCCGCCTTCGTCCACCCCGATGACATGGAGACTTTGGGTGTCAAAACGGGCGACCGGATCGAAGTTCGCAGCGAGCACGGCAGCATCATCGCCTTGGTCGAGGCCGACGAGACGATCAAGCGAAATGTCGTATCGGTGAGCCATAACTGGGGCGGCTTGCCGGAAGACGGCCTCGATGCGAACACGGGCGTTTGCACCAATCGCCTGATCAGCGATGTCCAAGTAGAGTCGATCAATGCGATGGCATGGATGACAGGTATTCCTGTGCGCATTCAAGCGATGGCTTAGCGGTCTCCGCGCGCGCGGATACCGATCAACCACTACGAAGAGGGATTTAGCGGTGCAGCATCAACTACTTTCGGTCACTTCGGCGCAAGACGCTGCACGCTACAGGGCCCTGGGCCTGTGGAAGGATCAAACGCTCTACAGCCGCTTCCGCGACGCAGCCCTTGAATCACCAGAGAAGGTGGCCATCATCTGCGGCCCCAGGTCCATTCGTTATGGCGAACTGTTGCAGCAGATAGATAACCTGGCTGGCAGCTTTTTGAGGCTGGGTATTAAAGCCGATGAGGTGGTTTCGGTCCAGTTGCCCAACTCGCCCGACCTGCCTCTCATCCACTTGGCGCTCAACCGCATAGGCGCCTTGGTGATGCCGCTGCATGACAGCTTTCGCGAAGCCGAAATCGTCCACCTGCTGAAGAAGGCCAACGCCGTTGCAGCGATCATGCCGCTGCAATACCGAGGGGTGGACTATCCCGCTCTCTACGCCGACCTGCGGGCGCAGGTACCGGCGCTGCGGCACGCCTACTCGATCGGTGGCGCCGGCGCACACACACAGGCTTTCGAAACGTTGCTGCAGCCGTCCGGCGTGACGGTTGACGAACTCGATGCCCGGCTTCCCCGCGCCGACAGCCTGGGGCACATCATGCTGTCATCAGGCACCACGGCCCTGCCGAAGATCAGCGTCTTCACCAGCAACAACGCTGTGGCGATGACGGACGCATTCGCGGAGATGATCTGCTTGTCTGCCGACGACAAGGCCGCCGCGCTCGCGCCGATGGGAACCGGTGCCACCGGCTATGTGTTCCCTGTGTTGGCGCCGTTGTTGGCCGGGGCTACCTCGGTGATCCTGCCGCACTGGTCCGACCCGGCAGAGGCGATCGATCTCATCGTCGAGCACAGTTGCACATACGCCACCGCCATTCCGACCCAGATGACGATGATGGTGCCGTTGCTCGGGTCGCGGCCGCCGCAGCAATTCGAGCACCTGCGCTGCTTCAACAATGCCGGTGCCCCGCTGCCCTATGAGATCGCCTGCAGGATCGAGGAGATGATGGGCTGTCGCGTGCAATGCATCTACGGGGCCACCGATGGCGGTGTGCCCTGCATGACGTCGATTGATGACCCGGCTGACAAGCGCCGGCGCACGGTCGGCCGGCTCCTGAAGGGCCGCGCCTGCGAACTGCGCGACGCGGATGGTCGGCAGGTCCCCGTCGGCGAAAGCGGTGAGCTGTACTGGACGACACCGGACAAGTCGTACGGTTACCTCAACGACATGGAAGCGGCTCGTGGCGCGTTTGACGAGCGGGGTTTCTACCGCAGTGGTGACCTGGGGACGATCGACGCGGACGGCTACGTGAGCATCGTCGGGCGGGTGAAGGACATGATTCTGCGAGGCGGGCGGAACATCAGTCCGCGCCTTGTCGAAGAGCTCCTGATCACGCATCCGGCTGTGCGCGAGGTCGCGGTTGCTGGCATGCCTCATCCCACACTGGGCGAGCAAGCCTGCGCCTTCGTCGTCCTGGCACCAGGACTGCAGCTGGATTTCGCCGGAATGATCGCCTTCCTCTCCACGCAGAAGGTGGGCAAGTACCAGTTCCCCGAGCGGCTGGAGATCCTGGAAAGCTTACCCCGCTCCGCCGGTGACAAGATCGCCAAGAACAAGCTGACTGACATGGTGACGAACAAGCTGATGGCGGAAGGCAAGATTCCGCCCAAGCAATAGTCACCTGCCACTTTGATCAACCTTCCGAGGTCACTGCATTGCTATTCAACGACGACCAGATTTCCTTGAGGGACGCGGCGAGACGTTTCGCCCACCTCAGGCTTCGCCCCCAATATCAGCAACGCGAGGCCGAGGGGCATTTCGACCGCGGCTTGCTGAGAGAGATGGGCAAACTCGGGCTGATCGGTGTCGATCTGCCAACGGAATATGGCGGGCTCGGAGAGTGTGCTCTCACGTCAGGGCTCATCACTGAAGCGATCGCCTACGGCGACTTCAATGTCAGCTACGCCCTTTTGCACGCATCCTTGCTGGGCGCCATCATCCATCGCAATGCGAACCCTGAACTGGCTCGCTACTGGAACACCCGCCTCGTTGCCGGCGAGACGATTGTCGGACTGGGTCTCACCGAACCCCGGGGGGGCTCGGATGCAGCGCATCTCACGCTCAAAGCGCGGCGAGACGGGAAGCACTACGTCCTTTCCGGCGAGAAGACCTCGATCACCCTGGGTGACCAATGCGACGCAATGATCGTGTTCGGGCGCACGGGTCGGCCCGAGGATGGCGCGCGCGGCATCAGCGCGTTTCTCGTTCCAACAGACCTGCCTGGGATCTCGCGCACACGGTTCAACGATCTGGGTAGCAAGATGCTTGGGCGTGGATCAGTCTTCTTCGATGAGGTGCGCGTACCAGCCGAGAATCTTCTCGGCGAGGAAGGAAAGGGCTTCACTGAAGTGATGCAGGGCTTCGACTTCAGTCGAATGATCATCGCCTTGCAATGCATTGCCGCGGCGCAGGCTTCGATCGACGAAACCTGGGAGTATGTGAAGGAACGCCAGGCCATGGGCGTACCGATCGTGCAATACCAGGGCGTGGCCTTTCCAATCGCCGAGTTCGAGACGATGCTGGCCGCCTGCCGCGAGCTGTGCTACCACGGCCTGGCGTTGCGCGATGCTGGACTGCCGCACACCGCCGAGTCTGCGATGGTCAAGTGGATGGGGCCGAAGACGGCGGTCGACGCCATCCACCAGTGCCTCCTCACCTTCGGCCACTACGGCTACTCGATGGATCTGCCTCATCAGCAGCGTTTGCGCGACGTGATGGGCCTCGAACTTGGCGACGGTCCTGCGCAGATCATGAAGTTGATCATCGCGCGAGAACGGGCTGGCCGGGCGGCCGTGCAATACGCGTCCGGCAACCGCAAGTGAGCAGCTTGTCGTCGCAAGAACAAGCCCCCGGGCAGTCCGAGCCGACTACCGGGCCAGTAGTGATCGTCTCCGGGGCGGACAGTGCCATTGGCCGGGAAGTCGCGTGCGCCTTCTCACGGCTTGGAGCCAGGCTGCTGATCTGCGGGGCAGATGCTGTCGGGCTGGATGCTTGCGCGGCGGCACTGCGGCTTGAGGGAGCACCGGAGGCCCAGGTGCTGTCTCTGAACGCTGGTGAAGCCGATCAAGCTGAGAAATTGCTGGATGACGCGTGGCGTCACTTTGGGCGCGTCGATGTGCTCGTCAACATTGCCTCGCAGCCCGCGGCGCAAAGCGCCCTGACATGCAGCGCCAGCGAGTGGAAGTCAGTCATACAGACCCACCTGAACGGCACCTGGTACATGATGCAGGCCGCTGCCCGGCGCTGGCGAGATGCCGGCGCACCAGGCGGTGTCGTCAACGTTGTAGGCACCTTTCAGCGAGGCACGCCAGGTTTGGCGCACCAGTGTGCAGCGAGCACGGCAGTGAACTATCTGTCCAGGACCGTCGCGGTCGAATGGGCCGAATACCGAATTCGAGTCAATTGCGTCGCTGCTGGTGTGATCGCGACCAGCACCGCAATGACCGCACCTGAGAGCACTGCGAAAACGTTGGCTTCGGTGAATGTGATGAAGCGGGAGGGGCGGGCTCGGGATGTCGCCGACGCAGTTGTCTACCTCGCCGGACCTCGCGGCGAGTTCATTACCGGCGAGCTGCTCACCGTGGACGGCGGCGGGACGCTATGGGGCGAGACCTGGGCGACTCCCAAGCCAGACTATTACCGGTTGAGCCCATGACGACGCCACAGGTTGCCCGCCCGAAGTTCGGGCTGCTGGACGACGAGTTGGCCGTGTTGCCAACGGTCTACCGCCACGATCTCTTTGCCGGCAAGGTGGTACTCGTCTCGGGCGCAGGCACCGGCATTGGCAAGGCCATCGCGTTTCTTTTCGCTCGCCTGGGTGCGACGTTGGTGATCTGCGGCCGCAAGGTCGAGCCACTGACTGCCTGCGCGGAAAAACTGACTGAGCTGTCAGGCCGCGAAGCCTATGTGCATCCGATGACGATCCGCGATCCCGAGCAGGTCGACGCTTTGATGGACGCTGTGTGGGAGCGATTCGGCCGGCTTGACGTGTTGGTCAACAACGCCGGTGGACAGTTCGGCTCGCCTGCAATGGACATCGGCGCCAATGGCTGGAATGCGGTCATTGATCTGAACCTGAATGGCAGCTGGTACATGATGCAGGCCGCAGCCAAACGCTGGGTACAACGAGGCAGCGGGGGCAACATCGTCAACATCGCGTTTGCCATCGACCGGGGCTTTTCGGGCGTCGCCCACAGCTCGGCTTCCCGGGCTGCCGTCATCGGCTTGTCCCGAACGTTGGCTGTTGAATGGGCCCAATATGGCCTTCGAGTCAACTGTCTCGGCGTCGGATCGATCGAGAGCAACGGCTTCAACAACTATCGCGAAGAGGATGTCGCCGCGTTCTCTGGGAGCAACCCGTTGATGCGGGTCGGCGACGTGCACGATATCGCCGAGGCGGTGGTGTATCTGGCCGCGCCATCGGGCAAGTTTGTGACCGGTGAAGTGATCAACGTCGATGGCGGTCAGACGCTGTGGGGCGACCTTTGGCCCGCGGGCAAGCCCGCCTACTACAAGACCGAAGGGCAGTAGTCGCCGCCAGCGTAGGACTCAACGCTCCTTTGGCGGCTGAACCGCCCCGGATCTGAACTGACCCCCAGAAGTTGAACAAACTTCAAGGGGTCCCATGGGGAAGTACGAGACAGAGTTCAAGCTCCAAGTCGTTGAGAACTTTCTGGCTGGAGACGGCGGCGCGAATCGTGGCTTATGAGATGCAGGAGCACCTGACCTGCCCGGATTCTTCGTACCGATAATTTCTAGAAGAATGGCTCCCGATAAGCGAGGAGCCCATGAGGAAGAGTCGATTCACCGAAGAGCAGGTGGTCGCCGTGCTGCGAGAGGCAGACCGCACCACGGTGGCCGAGGCCGCCAAGAAGCACAAGGTCAGTGAGCCCACCATCTACGCTTGGCGCAAGCACTTCGGGCAGATAGAAGCGGCCGACGTCAAACGCCTCAAGGCCTTGGAATTGGAGAACTCCCGGCTCAAGAAGCTGCTGGCCGAGGCGGCCCTCGACATCGAGGTGCTCAAGGAGATCAACGCAAAAAAATGGTGAGCCCGCAGGGCCGGCGCGAACAGATTGTCTTCGCCTGCCAGCGAGGTCTGTCGCAACGCCGGGCGTGCGGGCTCATTGGTGTGTCGCGTTCCACGCTGAGTTACGAGCGTCAACTGCCCAGCAAGGACGCGCCGGTGATTGCAGCGATGAAGACGCTGTCCGGGCAGTACCCGCGCTACGGCTACCGGCGCATTCGCATCTTCCTGCGCCGCCAGGGTTTCGAGATGAGTTGGTCGCGCACCCACCGCCTGTGGCACCAGGCCGGGTTGTTGCTACCCAAGAAGCGCCCGCGCCGACGCATCGCTACCGGCAGACCCCGGGCGTACGCACCCTTCAAGGCCAATACCGTCTGGGCGTACGACTTCGTCTTCGACACCACCGCCACAGGGCAACAGATCAAATGCCTGACCGTCATCGACGAGTACACCCGCGAGTGCCTGGCCATCGACGTGGCCGGATCGATCCGTTCCAAGCGCGTGATCGACGTGCTAGCCAAGCTCGTCAGCGTGCATGGCGCGCCGCTATACCTGCGCTCGGACAACGGACCCGAGTTCGTCAGCCTGGCCATCCTGGAGTGGATTGCCCAGGCCGGCATTGCCACTGCGCTGAACGACCCGGGCAAGCCCTGGCAGAACGGCGCCGACGAGAGCTTCAACGGCAAGCTCCGCGACGAGTGCCTGTCGCTGGAGTGGTTCAGATCCCGCAAGGAGGCCGCCCGTGCTCATCGAGGCCTGGCGGTGCCACTACAACACCGTGCGTCCCCACAGCAGCCTGAACTACCTGACCCCGCACGAGTTCAAGCAGCACAATCCATCCACCAACCACCGAGCCGTTTTATAGGAATGAGTGGTTCGAAAAAACCGGGCAGGTCACCGCCGTCGATAGCCAGCGCGT
>JBDTQF010000128.1:0-11144 GCA_039932275.1 Burkholderiales bacterium | reverse complement strand
TGAACCGTTTCGGCGTGCGCATTGGCACCGCCGAGGTGTACCAGGCGGTCGAGAAGGTGACCGACGTTGCCGACAGCCTGGTGGTGTGCTGCGAGCTGCCCGGCGGCGGCTTCTTCATGCCGATGTTCGTGGTGCCCAAGCCCGGCGTGGTGCTCGACGACGCGCTCAAGGCGCGCATCAACGCGCAGCTGCGCGACGACGCCAGCCCGCGCCACGTGCCCGACCGCCTCTACGCCATCGACGCCGTGCCCTACACGCTGACCGGCAAGAAGATGGAAGTGCCGGTGCGCAAGCTGCTGATGGGCTGGCCGCTTGAAAAAGCCGCCAGCCGTGATGCGATGGCCAATCCGGCGGCCATAGACTACTTCGTGCGCTTCGCGCAGGAATCCACCGACTACGACTGGCGCGGCAGCGCCACCTGAACCCTTACTTACCCGACACCCAGGAGCCCTCATGGCGATCGACTTCCACTGCAACCTGTTCACCCACGCCTCGATCAAGACCAACTGGTACGACGCGCCCGAGATGTACCGCCTGATCAAGTGGTGGAAGATGGAAGACCGCGTGCAGGGCAAGACGGTGGAAGAGTTCGTCGCGATGATGGACGACGCCGGCTGCGACAAGGTGCTGATCCCGGCCATCCGCATGTTCTCGTACAAGCGCAAGACGCTGGTGTGGGACATCACCGAGGAAGAAGTGCTGGAGGCCGTGAAGGCCTCGAACGGGCGCATCGTCGGCCTGGCCGGCTTCAACCCGTTCAAGGGCATGGAGAGCGTGCGCCAGGTCGAGAAGGCGGTGAAGGAATACGGTTTCAAGGGCGTCTACATCCACCCGTATGGCTGGGGCATCCCGCTCAACCACCGCCAGTTCTACCCGCTGTACGCCAAGTGCGCCGAGCTGGGCGTGCCAGTGTCGATGCAGGTGGGCCACTCGGCCGAACACATGCCCAATGAATTCGGCCGGCCGATCCACATGGACGACATCGCACTCGACTTCCCCGAGCTGAACATCATCGGTGCGCACACCGGCTGGCCCTGGACCGAGGAGATGATCTCCCTGGCCTGGAAGCACGAGAACGTGTACCTGGGTATCGATGCACACAACCCCAAGTACCTCGAGCCGACCCTGGTGCACTTCATGAAGACGCGTGGCCAGAACAAGGTGATCTGGGGCACCAACTACCCGGCGATAACGCACAAGGATGCCATCCACACCATCCGCACCGAACTCGGGCTGAGCGACAAGGTGGCCGAGAAGGTGCTGCACGGCAATGCCGCACGCGTCTACAAGCTGTGACCTGCAAGCGCTGATCAGGAGACCGACATGAAAGACACCGACATCGTCGCCGTTGCGGCGGCCCGCACCGCCATCGGCAGTTTCGGCGGCACCTTGCGTGATGTGCCCGTCTACGAGCTCGGGGCGGCCGCCATCCGCGGTACGCTGGAGCGCGGCGGCATTCCTGCCTCCCAGATCGACAAGGTGGTCTACGCCAACTGTCGCCAGGCCGGCAACGGCCCGAATGCCTCGCGCACTGCGGCGGTCAAGGCCGGTGTCGGCATCCATGTGCCGGCGGTGACGCTCAACATGGCCTGCCCCTCGGGCATGAAGTCGGTGATGCTGGCCGCGCAGCACCTGATGCTGGGCGATGGGGACTTCATCCTGGCCGGCGGCATGGAGTCGATGAGCACCATGCCCTACCTGCTCAAGGGTGCGCGCTGGGAAGGCTTCCGGTCCGGCGACAAGACGTTGCTGGACGCGTGGTCGGATGCGATTGACCCGCTGTGCGGCTTCGGCATGGGCGTGACGGCCGAGAACCAGGCCGAGAAGTACGACATCAGCCGCCAGGACCAGGACGAGTACGCGGTGATGTCGCAGCAGCGCGCCGCCGCAGCGCAGGAGGGTGGTTTCTTCGCCGACGAGATCCTGCCGTTCCGCCTGCCGGCCAGCAAGAAGCATCCCGACGGCGAGCTGTTCCAGCGCGACGAAGGCTGGCGCCCCGACACCACGCTGGAGAAGCTGGCCAAGCTGCGCACCGCCTTCAAGAAGGACGGCACCGTCACCGCCGGCAACGCCTGCAGCATGGCTGATGCGGCCTGTGCCATCGTGCTGACCACCCGCGCCAAGGCCACGGCCAACGGCCTGAAGCCGCTGTTCTCGGTGGTGTCGTTCGCCGAGACTGCGGTGGAACCATCGGTCATGGGTGACGGCCCCGGCGCATCCATTCCGATGGCGCTGCAGCGCGCCGGCATGACGCTGTCCGACATGGCCTACATCGAGGTCAACGAGGCCTTTGCCGCGCAGATCCTGGCCAACGAGAAGGCGCTGGGCTGGGACCGCAGCCGGCTGAATGTCTGGGGCAGCGGCATCGCGCTGGGCCACCCCACCGGTTTCACCGGTGCCCGGCTGCTGATCACGCTGAACTCCATCCTGCGCCGCAATGGCAAGGAACTGGGCGTGGCCGGCATCTGCGGTGGCGGCGGCGTCACCACGGCGGTGGTCATCCGCCACGAAGGCTGAAGGAGCGGGCCATGGCCAACGAAGTGTTGCTGGAAAAGCGCGCCGACCGCATCGCGGTGCTGACGCTCAACCGCCCCGAGGCGATGAACTCGATCAACCGGGCGATGACGCGCGCACTGCGCGCGGCCATTGCCGACATCGAGGCCGATGACGGCATCGACGTGATCGTGATGGCCGGCGCCGGTGAGCGCGCCTTCTGCAGCGGCGTTGACCTGAAAGAGCGCCAGACCTTCAGCGACAGCGAAGCGGCGGCCTTCCGTGCCGGCGAGTTGTTCCCGATGTACCGCGAACTCGACGGCCGCAGCAAGCCGGCCGTGGCCGCCGTGTTCGGCCACACGCTGGCGGGCGGCTTCGAGCTGGCGCTGGCCTGTGACCTGATCGTCTCGGCCGAAGGGGCCAACTTCGGCCTGACCGAGGTGAAGTGGGGCTTGATCCCGGCGGGCGGCGGCTGCCGCAAGCTGCCGGCGCTGATCGGCCCGGCGCGGGCGCGCGAGCTCATCCTCACGGCCAAGACGCTGCCGGCTGACGAGATGCTGCGCCTGGGCGCACTCAACCGCGTGGTGCCGCGCGGCCAGGAGGTGGCCACGGCCATCGCGCTGGCCCAGGAGATCACCGCCAACACGCAGCCCGCCGTGCGCGGCGCCGAGCGCGTCATCGACGACGGCATCAACGCCTGGGCCGGCGGCCGCTTCGACATGGAAGTGGCCAATGCCTGTTATGCCTCGAAGGAGCGCAAGGCGGGCGTCGGGTCGTTCGGCGCCAAGGGCTGACCGCTACATTCCCACGGACGACACAAGACCATGGAACAAGTCACCGTCATCGGTGCCGGCGCAATGGGCCGGCAGATCGCCCTGCAATGCGCGCTGCGCGGCTTTGCCGTCGTCCTCAACGACAGCCGCCAGGCTGCGTTGGACGATGCGCTGGCCTTCTACCGCGACTACCTCGACGGCCGTATTGCCAAAGGCAAGCTCACCGACGCCGAGCGCAGCGCGGCGCTGGCGCGCATGAAGACGACCACCTCGCTGGAAGAGGCGGCGCGTGATGCGGCGCTGGTGATTGAAGCCATCATCGAGCAGTTCGAGCCCAAGGTGGCGCTGTTCAAGCAGCTCGATGCGATTTGCCCGCCGGCCACGCTGCTGGCCACCAACAGCTCCAACATCCGCGGCTCGCGGCTGGCCGAGCTGACCCAGCGTCCGGGCCAGGTGCTGAACCTGCACTTCTTCAACCCCGCGCTGGTGATGGAACTGGTCGAAGTGGTGGTGCACCCGGCGGTACCCGAAGCGGTGATCGAGCAGGCCATGGCGTTCTGCCGCAGCATCGGCAAGACACCGGTGCTGCTGCGCAAGGAAGTGCCGGGCTTCCTCGTCAACCGCATCTTCCGCGCACTCACCCGCGAGGCGGTGAGCCTGCTCGAAGGCGGCTACGCCTCGGCCGAGGACATCGACCTGGCCGTGGCCAAGGGCCTCGGACACCCGATGGGGCCGCTGCGCTTGCTCGACAGCACCGGCATCGACGTGTCGTACCTGGCCCGCATGGACGAGTACCAGGAAACCGGTGTCGAAGCCGCCAAGCCCAACGAGCTGCTCAAGCAGATGTACGAGCGTGGCGAGTGGGGCAAGAAGTCCGGCAAGGGCTTCTACGACTATTCCAAGAAAGACTGAGACCCCGCGTCGGAGCCCTTTGATGAAACGTCTGGACGATGTCGGCCCGCTGCTGGCGGCGCGCCTGGGGCCGGGCAGCACTGTGGTGCTGCACACCGGCTGTGCTGAACCAGCGCTGCTGGCGCGGCAGGTGGCCCAACATGCCGGCTCACTGCGCGGCGTGCGGCTGCTGTCGTTGATGCCGATGGGTGATTCACCCTACGGCGAAGCCGGGCCGGCGGCGCAGCTCGACGTGGCCACCTTCTTCCCCGGCAAGGGCCTGCGTGCGGCCCTCAATGCCGGCCGGGCGCGGGCGCTGCGGCATCCGCTGTCGGCCCTGCCTGGTTTGTTTGAACGCGGCGAGATCAAGGCCGACGCCGTGCTGTTGCAGGTCTCGCCGCCGGATGACACCGGGCATGTGTCGCTCGGCGTCTCGGTCGACTACATGCGCGCGGTGCTGGCGCAGCGGCCGCTGGTCGTGGCACAGATCAACCCGCGCATGCCGCAGACCTGTGGCGACACGCGCTGGCCGCTGGACCAGATCGACTGGTTCATCGACAGCAGCGAGGGCCCCCAGGAAGTGCCGCCGGCGGCCGCCGATGCGGTGGACCAGCAGATTGCCCGCCATGTGGCCGGGCTGGTGCGTGATGGCGCGGTATTGCAGATCGGCATCGGCTCGCTGCCGGACGCGGTGCTGGGCCAGCTGGGCCACTTGAAGCACCTGGGCCTGCACAGCGGCATCCTCACCGATGCGGTGCGGCCGCTGATCGAAGCGGGTGTCATCGACAACAGCACCAAGACCTTCCTGCCTGGCGTCAGCGTCACCACCATGGCCGCTGGCACGCAGGCCTTCTACGACTTTCTGCACCGCAATGCCGCGGTCGAGTTCCACCCCTGTTCGGTCACGCACAGCGCACAGGTGCTGGCTGGCATCGACGGCCTGTGCGCCATCAACAGCGCGCTGCAGGTCGACCTGTCGGGCCAGGTCAATGCCGAGACGGTCAACGGCCGCAAGGTCGCACTGCCCGGCGGTCTGCCTGACTTTGCCGCCGGCGCCGCCAGCGCGCGCGGCGGTCTGAGCATCCTGGCGCTGCGTTCGAGCTTCGGCAAGCCGGGTGCGGGCCAGACCACCAGTAACATCGTCGCGCGGTTGGCGGCCGACAGCCCGGCCAGCTTGCCGGCGTCGGATGTCGATTTCATCGTCACCGAGTACGGCGCGGCGCGGGTGCGCGGCGCGTCATCAAAAGACCGCGCCGCAGCCCTGGTGGCGGTGGCGCACCCCGATCACCGCGAGTCCCTGCAGCAAGCGTTCGCCGCCCTCGGGCACATGGAGCCATCCTGATGATCCAAGACCTTCCTCTCGTTGCCATTCCCGCGGAGGACGAGGCGCTGCGCCTCGATGTGCGCGCCTTTGCCCGCGGCTATGTTGCCAAGCTGCCGCCGGAAGTTCGCGCCCGTTCGTGGATGGGGTTCGATGCCGAGTTCAGCCGCCAGCTGGGTGAGCGCGGCTGGCTCGGCCTGAGCATTCCGAAGGCCTACGGCGGCCAGGAAAGCGGCTTTTTCGCGCGCTTCGTGATCGTGGAAGAGCTGCTCGCCGCTGGCGCACCGGTGTCTGCCCACTGGATCGCCGAGCGCCAGAGTGGCCCGCTGATCGCCAAGTTCGGCACCGAAGCGCAGAAGACCTTCTACCTGCCGAAGATCTGCCGCGGCGAATGCTTCTTCGGCATCGGCATGAGCGAGCCCAACAGCGGCTCCGACCTGGCCAGCGTCGGCACCCGGGCCGAGCGCACCGCCACCGGCTGGAAGCTCAATGGCCGCAAGATTTGGACGACCAACGCACCGCGTTCGCACTACATCATCGCGCTGGTGCGCACCTCGGGCGCGCCGGCCGATCGTCAGAAAGGCCTGTCGCAGCTGATCGTCGACCTGCATGCACCGGGTGTGACGGTGCGGCCAATCCGTGACCTGGCCGGCGACTCGCATTTCTCGGAGATCTTCTTCGACGACGTGCAGCTGGACGAAGACGCCCTGATCGGCAGCGAAGGGGCCGGCTGGGAGCAGGTGAATGCCGAGCTGGCCTTCGAGCGCAGCGGGCCGGAGCGCATCTACTCCAGCATCGTGCTGCTCGAAGAATGGGCCGCCTGGCTGCGCCGCCAGCACCAGGCCGGCCAGGCCGACCCCGCCAGCCTGACGCTGCTGGGCCGCTTCATGGCCCACCTCACGGTGCTGCGTGAGATGTCGAAGGCCGTCACCGGCAAGCTCGGGTATGGCCAGAGCCCGGTGATCGAGGCGGCCCTGATGAAGGACCTGGGCACCACATTCGAACAGGAACTGCCGGCGCTGATTGCTGGCGCGCTGGCGGCCAACCCCGACCAGCCCGCCGATGCGCCGTTGGCCCGCACGCTGGCCTATGTGACGCAGGTGGCGCCCACCTTTTCCCTGCGCGGTGGCACGCGCGAGATCCTGCGCGGCATGATCGCCCGCGGCCTTGGCCTGCGTTGAAGGAGCACACGATGAGCGATTCCATGCTGGCCGATGCCGTCGAGCAATTCCTCGCCGGCCAATGCACGCCTGCGCGCGTGCGGCAGATCGAAAAAGAAGAAGAGGGCGCTGCGGCTGCGCTGTGGCGCGAGGTGCACGAGAGTGGCTTCGCCGACACGCTGGTGCCCGAAGCGCATGACGGCGCGGGTCTGAGCCTGGCCGATGCCTGCACGGTCGCCCAGGCGGCCGGGCGGCATGTGCTGCCGCTGCCCCTGGCCCAGACCATGGTGCTGCGTGCCGCGCTGGCGGTGGCCGGCCTGGCCGTGCCCGAGGGGGCGTTGACTATCGCCGTGGCCACCACGGTGGAGGCCGACGGTGCCATCGTCTCGCACGCGGTGCCGTTCGGCCTGACGGCGCAGTGGGCGCTGGTGACCACCGACCGGGGCCAGCTGCTGCTGCCGCTGGCTGCGGGCGCGCGCAGCCGCGCCGGGGGGCACGGCAGCCTGGATGCCGACGTGCGCTGGTCGCAGCGGCCGGCCGATGCCGTCGACCTGCCGGTGCAGGCCGGCGTGGACTGGCGCGCCACCGGGGCGGCCCTCACTGCGGCGCTGATGGCCGGTGCGATGACGCGCCTGACCGAGATCACCATCGCCTACGCCAACGACCGCGTGCAGTTCGGCAAGCCGATCGGCAAGCTGCAGGCCATCCAGCAGCAGCTCAGCGTGATGGCGGAGCAGAGCGTTGCGGCCCGCACCGCGGCGCTGCTGGCGCTGTCGGGCGCCGGCTGGCAGGTCGATGCGCTGCGTGCCGCGGTGGGCAAGCAGCGCGCGGCCGATGGCGCCGTCACCGTGGCCACCACCGCGCATGCGGTGCACGGCGCCATCGGCGTGACCGAGGAGTACGACCTGCAGTTGCTGACACGCCGCGTGCACGAGTGGCGCGCCCACTATGGTGGCGAGTCGTACTGGGCCCGGCGCCTGGGCGAAGCCATGGTGGCGCAGCCGCTGGCGCCGCTGGAATTCGTGCAGCAGTCGCTGGCAGCCAAGCACGTGGCCGACGCCTGATTCGCCTCGCTGCGCAACGCATCATTCAAGGGGACCCCGTGGCCGATTTTCTGCTGTACCAACAAGAGGGCGGCATCGTCACACTGACGATGAACCAGCCCGAGACGCGCAACCCGCTCACCGGCAACACCGCGGTGGACGAATTCGTCGCGGCCTGCCAGCGCATCAGCGCCGACACCAGCGTCAAGGTGGTGATCGTCACCGGTGCCGGCAGCGCCTTTTGCTCCGGTGGCAATGTCAAGGACATGCAGCGCTACTCGCGCGACGCCATCTCGCCGATGCCGATCCGCGACGAGTACCGCCGCGGCATTCAGCGCCTGCCGCTGGCGCTGTACAACCTGGAAGTGCCTACCATCGCTGCCGTCAACGGCGCGGCCATCGGCGCCGGCTGCGACCTGGCCTGCATGTGCGACATCCGCATCGCCTCCGAAGCGGCCAAGTTCGCTGAGAGCTTCATCAAGGTGGGCATCGTGCCGGGCGACGGTGGGGCCTGGCTGCTGCCGCGCCTGGTGGGCCGCTCCAAGGCGGCCGAGATGTCGTTCACCGGCGAGACCATCGACGCCGCCGAGGCCCTGGCCTGCGGCCTGGTGAGTCGCGTGGTGCCAGCCGATCAACTGATGGATGCCACGATGACGCTGGCCCGCAAGATCGCCGCCAACCCCGGCCCGACGCTGCGCCTGAGCAAGCGCCTGCTGCGCGAAGGCGAGCACACCCGGCTGGACACGCTGCTGGAGCTGTCGGCCGCCTTCCAGGCCATGGCCCACAAGACGCCGCAGCATGAGGAGGCGGTGAGCGCTTTCATCGAGAAGCGCGCCCCCAAGTTCGATTGACCTGCACAACGACCACTCCACTCTTTTTGCTGATCGGGAGACATTCATGGCCATTGGCATGACCCAGGCGCTGCACCGCGCTGTGCAGCAGTTTGCTGACCGCACCGCCACCGTCAGCGGCAACCGCCGCCAGACCTATCGTCAGCTGCATGAACGGGTCGGCAAGCTCGCTGGCGCTTTGCGCGCGCTGGGGGTCAACCGGGGTGACCGGGTGGCCATCCTGGCGCTCAACTCCGACCGCTATCTCGAATGTTTCCTGGCCGGCTTCTGGCTGGGCGCTGCGGTACAGCCGGCCAACACGCGCTGGAGCGCGGCCGAGCACGTCTACTCGTTCAACGATGGCCAGACCTCGCTGCTGCTGGTCGATGAGGCGTTCACGTCGCTGTTGCCGGCCATCCGTGCCGAGTCCAAGACGTTGCGCGAAGTGGTCTTCATGGGTGACGGTGCCCAGCCGGACGGCACCCGCCACTACGAGACGCTGATCGCCACGCATGAGGCGGTGCCGGACGTCAATGCCAGCGGCGCCGATGTCGCCGGGTTGTTCTACACCGGCGGCACCACGGGCTTCCCGAAGGGCGTGATGCTGTCGCACGAAGGCCTGATCGGGCCGGTGCTGGGCGCCCTGACCATGATGGACCGCGGCATGGGCGACGTGACGCTGAATGCCGCGCCGGTCTTCCACCTCGCCGGCGCCATGCAGATGTTCATGCAGCTCAGCAACGGCGGCACCGAGGTGATGCTGCCGAGCTTCACGCCCGAGGGGCTGATGGAGCTGGTGCAGCGCGAACGCGTGACCGACACGCTGCTGATCCCCACCATGATCCAGATGGTGCTGGACCATCCGAAGTTCGCCGAATACGACATGAGCAGCCTGCGCACCATGATCTACGGCGGCTCGCCCATCGCCGAGACCATCCTCGACCGCGCTACCCAGGCCTGGCCGCAGATGGGGCTGATGCAGGGCTATGGCATGACCGAAACCTCCGGGGCGGTCACCTTCCTGCAGCCCTACTACCACTCGGCAGACGGGCGCAAGCTGGCCAAGCTGCGCTCGTGCGGCCGGGCTTGCCCGACCATCCTGGTCAAGATCGTCGACGACCAAGGCGTTGAAGTGCCGCGCGGCACGGTGGGCGAGATCGCGATGGCCGGCATGTCCACGATGCTGGGCTACTGGAACAAGCCGGCCGAGACCGCTGCCACGCTCAAAAACGGCTGGGTGCATTCTGGCGACGGCGCCTACATGGACGACGAAGGGTTCATCTTCATCGTCGACCGCATGAAGGACATGATCGTCAGCGGGGGCGAGAACGTCTACTCGGCCGAGGTCGAGAACGCCGTGGCCAAGCATGCGGCGGTGGCGTCGTGTGCCGTCGTCGGCATCCCGCACGAGCGCTGGGGCGAGCAGGTGCACGCCATCGTCGTGCTCAAGGCGGGTCAGTCGCTGACGGAGGACGAATTGATCGCCCACTGCAGGACGCTGATCGCGAACTACAAGTGCCCGCGCAGCGTCGAGGTGCGCGACGCGCTGCCGTTGTCGGGTGCGGGCAAGATCCTCAAGGCCGAACTGCGGGCGCCGTTCTGGAAAGGCGCGGCGCGCGGGGTCAACTGAGACCGACCGGATGCACGACATGAGCGCCAAGTACCCGTTGGCAGGCAACAGCCTGCTGGTCGAGGTGGAGGGCGGCGTGGCCACCGTCACGCTGAATCGGCCGAAGCAGCACAACGCGCTGACCCGCGAACTGCGCACCAACCTCGGCATTGCGCTCGAATCGCTGCAGGCCGACGACGACGTCGACGTCATCATCCTCACCGGCGCGGGCGACAAGTCGTTCTGCGTCGGGCTGGACCTGAAGGAGTTCGAGTCGTCGCCGATGACGCCCGACGAGGTGGGTACCGACACGCGTGTCGCTCGCGGCTTCGCGGCGCTGACCAAGCCGGTGATCGCCGCCATCAACGGCTACGTGGTGACCGGCGGTTTCGAGCTGGTGCTGAACTGCGACATCCGCGTGTGCACCCCCAACACCACGTTTGCCGACACGCATGTGCGCGTGGGGGTGCTGCCAGGCTGGGGTGGTTCGCAATTGCTGGTGCAGGCCGTGGGCCCGGCGCGAGCTGCCTACATCGGGTTGACCGGCAACTACGTCGATGCGGCCACCGCCAAGGCCTGGGGCCTGGTGCTCGATGTGTTGCCGCGGGAAGAGCTGATGCCGTACTGCCGCGAGATCGCGCAGGACATCGTCAGCGCTGACCAGGGCACGGTGCGCGAATACCGCGCGCTCATGCGCGAAGGCGTACGCACCACCGTGCAGGACGGCCTGGCCCTGGAAACGAAGCTCGGCAAGGCGCGGCTCGCGCGCTTCGACATCGCCGACTTCCGTCGCACCCGCGAGGCCGTGATGAACCGCGGCAAGACGCAGAATCAGTCCGGCGAGTGATGTGATCGGCCGGTGTTCGCCGACCGTCTTCTTCGCACCCCATCCCTCAAACCGCGCTGATCGGGGCGACCTGCCGCCATCGGTTGGGTCTGCTGCCGATGACCGCGACCGCGGTCAGGATGGCGTGGCCACGGCACCGACCTCGTCCCTTGGCGTGAGCGTCTCTTGCGGAGCTGA
>JBDTQF010000127.1:0-11201 GCA_039932275.1 Burkholderiales bacterium | reverse complement strand
CGCTGCACAAGCTGCTGTTCGCCGAGCCCAGCCCGGCGCCTACCAAGTGGGTGCTGCAGCGCCTGGGCCGTTGCGGCGGCGCGCTGCGCCTGCCCATCGTGCCGGCCACCAGCAGCCTGCATGGGCCGCTCGAAGACGCGATGCGCGAAGCCGGCCTGCTGTGAACGGCGCCTGAACCCACCCCGCGAGCCGGCCATGCCGGCTCGTTTGATCTTTTTGCGAAAGACCTGCCAACGTGATGCGACGCCCCTCTGGCCTGACGGCCGCCCTGCTCCTGCCGCGCGGCCGCGCAGTGCGCCTGCTGTGCGTGACCACGGTGGCCGGCCTGGCCGCCTGCTCGTCGATCTCCGACACGATGTCGTCCAGCAAGGTCGACTACCGCGCGGGCGCCGTCAAGACCAAGACGCTGGAAGTCCCGCCCGACCTCACCCAGCTGACCAACGACCCGCGATACCAGCCGCCCGCCGGCATGTCCATCAGCGCCAACGAACTGCAGGCCAGCCGCCCCGCAGCCGGCACAGCGGCCATGGCCTCGACCTCGGTGGCACCGCAGACGCTCGGCGATTTGCGCATCGAACGCAGCGGCAACCAGCGCTGGCTGGTGGCACCAATGACCGCCGATCAGCTTTGGCCCAAGCTGCGCGACTTCTGGGAGCGGGGGGGCTTCACGCTCGTCACCGACAAACCCGAGGTGGGTGTAATGGAGACCGACTGGAAAGAAAACCGCGCCAAGATCCCGCAGGACCTGCTGCGCCGCACGCTGGGCAAGCTCGTTGAAGGCCTGTACGACAGCGGCGAGCGCGACCGCTTCCGCACCCGGGTCGAACGCACCGCGGCCGGCACCGAGATCTACATCAGCCACCGCGGCGCCACCGAGGTGTATGCCGACGCTACCAAGGTCGAGACCCGCTGGCAGATGCGTCCGAGCTCACCCGACCTCGAAGCCGAAATGCTGGGCCAACTGATGGTGGCGCTGACGGCGCCAGCCGACGGCGCCCCGGCATCGGCCGCTGCTGCAAGCGACGCGATGAAGGCCGTGAACAGCGCGCCGGCCGCACCACCCAAAGCCACTGTGCTGGCCGACGGACCCGCCGCGGGCCTGCAGATCAGCGACGGCATCGAACTGGCATGGCGCCGCGTTGGCGTGGCCCTCGACCGCACCGGCTTCACGGTGGAAGACCGTGACCGCTCGCAAGGCGTTTACTACGTGCGATACGTCGATCCCAAGCTCGCGGGCGAAGAAGACCCGGGCTTCTTTGGGCGACTCTTCGGCAAGAAAAAGCAGGAACTCGCCGGGGCGCGCTACCGCGTTCGCGTACAGGGGCAGGGGTCGCAGAGCAGCGTCGTGAACATCCAGGACGAACAGGGCCAGCCGCTGAACAACGACAACGCCCGCAATATCGTCGGGCTGCTGGCGAAGGAATTGCGCTGACAGTGCGTTGACAGTGCGTTGAGGTCGCGCTTATCGAAGGGCTCCCGCGGGAGAGCCGGCTACCCGGTGCGCTACAAAGCCGTCAGCCCCGCCCTGCCAGCCGACACCTTGCGCGCGCTGCTGCCGACACGAGCGAGCGCCTGAGCACGCCCGCATCCATGCACATCTTCATCATCTACGACCACCCGCTGACCAGACCGCGGCCGGCACCGCGCAGCGGCTGCGGCGGGGTTCGGGATGCTCAGAACGCCAGGTTGTCGATCAACCGCCTGCGGCCCAGCCGGGCCGCGCCCAGCACCGCCAGGCCACCGAGCAGCAGCGCATAGGCCTCGGGCTCGGGGACGGCGCTCAGGGGTGCGTTGTTGAGCAGCGATGCCGGATCCACCCACTCGCTGGCGGCATACCAGTCGCCCAGAGCCGCCCAGCTGCCGCCGCCGTTGGTGACGATTTCCAGATAGCGGCCCGACGTTGCGGCGAACGTGAGCGGGAACTGATCGAACTTGGAGGTGTAGCCGCTGCGGCTGGCCACCGGGGTGAGGCTGGCCCAGTTGTCGCCGATCGGGGCGTTCGACAGGTAGACGTTCTGCCACGTCGTGGTGGGGGGCATGACGTCCACGGTCAGGATCACCTGCGACAGCGTGAAGGCCTGGCCCATGTCGGCCTGGATCCAATACGTGCCGTGGGCGCCGGCATTCCAGTAGCCACCATTGAAGACAGATTCAACGGTGGTGGACGGATGCGTTTGACTCGCCGAGTAGCTGCTGGTCGGCAGATCATCCGCATACGGCGAAATGATGGGGGCGGCCTGGGCGGCCAGGCTGGCCAGGCACCCTGCCAGTGCAACCACGACAGGAAATAGGCCGGGGTAGAAGCGGCTCATAGAGGAATCCTTGGGCGAAGACGAGCGGGTGTTGACAGCACTGGCAGGCACTCTAGGAACCAACCGCCGCCCAGTCCTCCCCACCGTGGTAGGGATGCCCCTCAGGCGAGGGGTCGGCGCAATGGGACACACCCTGCCCCGGAGGGGTAAGCAGCGCCCGCACCAACTGAAACAATGCGCGCATGCGCAAGTTCTGGCTCACCGCCTACCCGCCCGAAATCCAACGCGAGTTGTTCGGCATAGGCCATCACAACCTGGCCGGGGTGGTGCCCAGCGGCATCGTCTTGATGTTGCTGGTCTACCTCGCCGTCGGCGGCGCCGCCCCGACTCAGGGGCTGCACCTGTGGCTGGCCTGTGCGGTGCTGGCCCGCGTGCTGGCGCTGGTGCTGTGGCTGCGGTTCAGGGCCGCCGCGCGGGCGCCACACCCTTCGCCCGCGGCCGTGCGCCGCTGGATGTGGTCGCACGCGGCCACGATGTCGCTACTGGGACTGTCCATCGGCCTGTTCGGGGCCCTGTTCGTGCCGGCCGAGGCCGCGGCGCGATCGGTGCCGCTGGCCATGCACAACCTGTTCCTGACGATGGCGTTCCTGGGTTCGGTGGCCTACTCGGCCGCTGGCAACGGGCCGCATGACCTGCCGGCCTTCCTGATCAGTGTGACGTGCGCGGCCGCCGCCATGTTGGCGTGCGTGCCCGGCGCCTACGGCGCGTACGCCGTGCATGTGGCCGGGCTGTGTCTGGTGTTCACGGTGCTGATGCTGTGGGTCGCGGTCAAGGCGCATCGGCTGCTGCTGGACACCATCACCTTGCGCCTGGCCAACGAACAACTGGCGCGCAACCATGCCGAGGCCGCCGCGCAGGCCCGGCAGGCCAACCTCGACAAGTCGGACTTCCTGGCAGCGGCCAGCCACGACCTGCGCCAGCCGGTGCATGCGCTGGTGCTGCTGGTCGAGGCACTGCGCCAACGCCGCGCGTTGCCTCGCTCACACGCCGAACCCGTGTCGGGCGCGGAAGGCGAACAGGACCAGCTCATCGGCAGCATCGGCGAAGCAGCGCACGCGATCAGCCACCTGTTCGGCGGGCTGATGGAACTCTCCCGCCTGGAAAGCGGCCGTGAACAACCGCAGCCCACTGTGCTGCAACCGGCCGCGCTGTTGCGACAGGTGCTGGCCCGTCACACCGCGCAGGCCGAACAGCAGGGCCTGCGGCTGCGCGCCCGCGTGGCGCGCAGCGCCGAAGCCGCGTGGGTGCACACCGACCGCGTGATGCTGGAGCGATGCCTCGGCAATCTGCTGGCCAACGCGCTGCGCTACACCGCGCACGGCGGCGTGCTGGTCACCCTGCGCGTGCGCCCAGCGAGCGGTGCACTGGCCTTGACCGTTCACGACACCGGCTCGGGCATTGCAGCCGTCAACCAGACCCGCATCTTCGAGCCCTACGTGCAGCTCGGCAATGCAGAGCGTGACCGGCGACAAGGCCTGGGTCTCGGCCTGGCCATCGTGCGCCAGTGCACCGAGCGCCTGGGCCTGGCGTTGCGGTTGCGCTCGGCACCAGGCAAGGGCAGCGCGTTCACGCTGGAGCTGCCGGCTGCGCTGCGCTGCGCGGCGCCCGAGGCCGCGCAGGCGACCACAACGGCGACCTCGCGGGCCGACGCGCCGGCGCTCTCGGACGCCCTGGCCGGCCGGCGCGTGCTACTGATCGACGACGACCCGATGGTGTGCGACGCGATGCGCCGTCTGCTGGCAGGCTGGCACGTGGACCTGCGCGTCGCCGGCCATGGCGAGGACCCCGCGCTGGCCGAGTTGGCCCGGCAATCCTGGGCACCCGAAGCCGTGCTCTGCGACCACCGCCTGCCCGGCGGGCAGCACGGCCTCGCGTTGCTGGACCGGTTGCAGGACCGCTGGCCCGGCAGCAGCGCCGTACTGCTCACCGGCGAACCACCCGAGCGTGTCCAGGCGCAGGCCGAGGAGGCCGGCTACCCCGTGTTGTACAAGCCGGTGCCTGCAGCGCTGCTGCACACCACGCTGCTGGCGTTGCTGTCGGCCCGCAGCGCGGCAGCGGGTGGTTAGTGGGCCGCGTCTCAGCGCTTGTTCAGCACGTTGGCCAGCCGCTCCAGGTAGGTCACGCCGCGCTGCACGGTGGCGGTGTCGCCGCTTTGCACCGGGTTGATGCCGTGGCGTGTTGATCGGCACCGGTCTTCAAGGATTGCTCAGCACCGGCTTGTGCACATCGAGCGTGAACCTGGCACCCGGATCGGCCACCGAATACACCACGATCACCGGTGTGCGCGCCTTGTAGCTGTAGCCGTATGAGTCGGGCTTGTCGCTCTTCAGATAGTCGACATTGACCACCTCGCCTGCGCTGAACGGACCCATGATCTTCTGGAAGTGAATGTCGGTGGAGCCAAACGCGCTGTGCATCTGGTACTGGCTGTTAGACGACCAGATCTCCCACTTGATGTTCTTCGCAGTGGCCGATTTCACCGACACGGCATAGCGGCCTGGTGCATAACCGGCATAGCCTTTCTTGTCCGGCAGCGCGGTGTATTGCGGGGTGCGGATGTAGATCTTGCCCAGGCCACGTGAATTGAGTTCGCCGTCCATCTGCCACACGTCACCGCTCACTGTGCGCATGGACTTGAAGTCGACCACGCGGCTGTCTTTTTCCATGGCCGGGTCATGAAAACCGTCGAGCTTGGCGAAGTCCCCAGCGGGCATCAGATTCTGGACGACGCCAGCGCAGCCACTGACGCCCAGCAGCAAGGCTGCCACGGCGAAGGGGGCACAGAGTGGGCGAAAAATAAGCTTCATGGGTTCTCCTGTTGAAAGTGAGTGAGCAACTATTTGCGGCTGCGCTGCAGGTCGGCCGCAGCGAGCATGCGGTCCAGCTCGGCCAGGGTGCGCTTGAGTTCGGGCCAAGCCTTGAGGGAAACGGCGTCAGACTCTCTCGCCATGTAGTCCTTCACATCGGACAGATTCGGGTTGCCGTCGATGAAGCGCTGCTGCGCGAGGCTTGCTTCCTGGCGGGCTTGCTGGTTGTCTTGGCGGGCGCGCTCGATGCGGTCTTCCAGGGCCTTGCCGCTTTGCAAGGTGTTCTCGCGCACCTGGCCCTTGAAGGTGGTATCGGTCTGGGTGCTGCCGCGACTGTCCTTCCAGATGATCTTGTCGGGGCCGCTGCCCAAGGCCCGGTAGAAATTGGCGTTGCTCGCCTGTTGGCGTTCCAGGTAGTCGGTGTTGGCACGCTGCGCGGCTTTCAGCTCTTCGTTCAGCTTGCCTTGTGCGCGCACCAGCGCCACGTAGTTGCTCTTGCGGCGCACCTGCTCCATGCGCGCCAGCCGCTCGGTGATGCCAAGAAACTGCAGCTTGAGCTTGTCCTGGTTGACAGGCAACTCTGCGTAGTAGGCATAGGTGGCCTGGGCTCGTGCGGCATCACCGTTGAACTCGTCGGTCATGCTTTTGACGGCCGCCTCACGCGAGGTCTGAAAGAAGCCCGCATCGTTCAGGCCCTTGAACGCCACGCTGTTTTCGCGGATGTACGCCTCGGCCTTCTTCAGGTCGGCCAACAGGTCGTCGGGCGGGCCGAACTCGCAGCCCTTGAGCGTGGCAGCAGCCTGGCCGATGAGCGGGTCGGTGGAGGTGCCGCAGGCGGTGAGGGTGGTAGCGGCTGCGAGCAGCAAAGCCTGCAGCGTCATGCGTCGTGTGAAGGCAGGCATATCCCTTGGCATCAATTCGAGTGACTGATTCAGTCTTGATGGCGCGTTGCAAGAGCGCCATTTCGCCGCGCCATACCGCCCACGATGGCCAAGCCGGCCAGCATCAGCGCGTAGGTCTCGGGTTCAGGCACGCTGGAAATGGGTGCCGACGGCGTCAGTGACGTGGGATCAACCCACGTGCTGGGCCCGTACGGATCGCCCAAAGCCGCCCAACTGGCGCCGCCATTGGTCACGATCTCCAGATATCGCCCGGATGTGGGCGCAAAGGTCAGCGGGAACTGCTGGTAAGCGGTGGTGAATCCGCTTCGGCTCGCCACCGGTGTGAGCAGCGAATAGTTGTTGCCGATGGGCGTATCCGACAGGTACACGTACTGCGTTGTGACGGTGCTGGGCAATACGGCCACCGTGAGGATGACCTCCGACAACGTGAAACTCTGCCCCATGTCAGCCTGGAGCCAATACGTGCCATGCGCGCCTGCGTTCCAGTACCCACCATTGAAGACCGACTCCACCGTGGTCGATGGGTGCGTTTGACTGGCCGAGTAGCTACTGGTCGGCAGGCCGTCCGCATACGGCGAGATCACCGGTGCGGCCGATGCGCCCAGTGACCAGAAGGCCACGCCCAGCGCGACGCAGCACTTCTGCGCGAGGCACCGACTAGGACGGGCAAGCGGGAGATCGGTTTTGAACATGGAGTGCCCTGTGGTTGGCGATGCTGTTGGAGAACATGGTTCCAGCCGCAGACCCACCCGTCTTCCCCACCACGGTAGGGTCACCCCCCTGAACCAGGGATCAACACAGCTCCTGGTCTTGCCTGAACGGCTCCCTGCCGCAGTGGGGTACTGGCCATGGCGTGGGCCACGGACAATGCCGCCACGCGCAAGTTCTGGTTCAGTGCCTACGAACGCGAAGTCCAGGTCGAGGAGGCCGGCTACCCGGTGCTGTACAAACCCGTCTCGCCGGGGTTGCTGGGCTCCACGCTGCGCGCGTTGCTGTTCGCTCGCCCCCATTCCCTCAGCACGCTGGCCGCCCAAGCATGAACATCCTCATCGTCGACGACCATCCGCTGACCTGCCAGGGCCTGGCCGCCCTGCTCGGCACTGGCTCATCGGATGAGCCAGCGCCACACCGCGTCGCCAGCGTGCACAGTGCCGCCGCGGCGCGCGAAGCCCTGGCGGCTGACGCGGCGCCGGACTGGTTGTTCCTGGACGTGCGCCTACCCGACGACCCCCAGCAGGCGCTGTTCGCCGAGCTGTGCGAGGGCCCCTGGGCGGCCCGCACCGTGCTGATCTCGGCCGAGGTGCCGCACGCGCTGGTGCGGCGCGCGCTGGGCGCGGGCATGCGGGGCTTCATTCCCAAGTCGGCCGACCCGGCCATGGTGCTGGCCGGTTTCGCGACGGTGCGCCGGGGTGAGGTCTACCTGCCGCCGGAGTTGGCCGCACTGATGCACGACACGCCCCCCGGGGCCGCAGCGGCCCGCAACCTCTCGCCCCGTCTGCGCGAGGTGCTGGCGCTGGTGCTGCGCGGCGCTTCGAACAAGGTCATCGCACGCGAGATCGGGCTGTCGGAGTACACGGTGAAGGAGTACATGTCCTCCATCCTGGCCTACCACGGCGTGGGCAACCGGCTGGACCTGGTGCTCAAGCTGCAGGGCGACGCGTCGGCCCGGCCCTGAGGGCGGTCAGAACTCGAGGTTGTCGATCAACCGCGTGCTGCCGAGCCGGGCTGCGCCCAGCGCGACAAGCGGCATGCCGGTAGCCAGTTGCTCAGGCGTGGGCGGCAGCAGGTCGTGCTGGCGGCGCACCGTCAGGTAGTCGGGCACCCAGCCGCGCGCGCCCAGCGCCTCGGCCGCTTCAGCTTCGGCGCTGGCCAACGTGTAGCCCTGGCGCAAGCTGGCAGCCAACTGCTGCAGGCAGTGCGGCAGCGCCACAGCCTCGGCCCGCTCAGCCTCGCCGAGGTAGCCGTTGCGCGACGACAGCGCCAGCGCATCGGCGGCACGCACCGTCGCCAGGCCGACGATGTCGATGGGCAGCGCGAACTGCCGGCCCATCGCGGTCAGCACCTTCCACTGCTGGTAATCCTTCTTGCCGAACACCGCGTAACGGGGCTGCACGATCTGGAACAACTTCATCACCACCGTGCACACGCCTGTAAAGAAGCCGGGGCGGAACTCGCCTTCCAGGATGTCGGCCAGCGCCGCGGGCGGCACCACCTTGTAGGCCTGCGGCTCGGGGTACAGCTCGGCCTCGTCGGGCGCGAAGACGAAGTCGCAGCCGGCGCCTTCGAGCAGCTCGGCATCACGCGCCAGCGTGCGCGGGTAGCGGTCGAAATCCTCATGCGGCAGAAACTGCAGCCGGTTGACGAAGATGCTGGCCACCACCGGGCCGCGCCCACCGTTCAGCCGACGGCCTTCGCGCACCAGCGCCAGGTGGCCCTCGTGCAAGTTGCCCATCGTCGGCACGAAGGCGGTTTCGTTACCGTTGTGAGTGGCACCGCGCAAAGCCTCGCGCAGGTCGTCGATGCGGTGGATGACGCGCATGGTGGTTCTCGTCAGGGCCACGCGGCGGCGAGCACCGCCGGCGGGAAATCAATAGCCGTGAACGGCCTGGTCGGGGAAGCTGCCGTCCTTGACGGCGGCGACATAGCGCGCGATGGCACTGGCGATCGGGCCCCCCTCGGTGGTGAAGTCGCGCACGAAGCGCGGCTTCTTGCCACTGCCCAGCCCGAGCATGTCGTGCAGCACCAGCACTTGGCCGGCACAGCCCACCCCGGCGCCGATGCCGATGGTGATGAGCTGCGGCAGCGCATCGGTGACCTGCTTGGCCAGCGTCGACGGCACCAGCTCCAGCACCAGCATGCTGGCGCCGGCTTGGGCCAGTTCGGTGGCTTCGCGCAGCAACAGCCCGGCGCCTGCGGCCTCGCGGCCCTGCACGCGGTAGCCGCCCAGCGCGTGCACCCGCTGCGGCGTCAGGCCCAGGTGGGCGCAGACCGGAATGCCGCGCTCGACCAGGAAGCGCTCGATCTCGGCGGTCCAGCCGCCGCCTTCGAGCTTGACCATCTGCGCCCCGGCGCGCATCAGCTGCACGGCCGAAGCCAGTGCCTGGTCGCGCCCGGCTTCGTAGCTGCCGAACGGCAGGTCGGCCATCAGCCAGGCGGCGCGCTTGCCACGCGCCACGCTGGCGGTGTGGTAGGCCATGTGCTCCAACGTCACCGGCAGCGTGCTCGACTGGCCTTGCAGCACATTGCCGAGTGAATCGCCCACCAGCAGGCAGTCGACGCCAGCGTCATCGAGCACCCCGGCGAAGGTGGCGTCGTAGCAGGTCAGCATCGCGATCTTTTCGCCCTTGGCCCGCTTGTCGAGCAGCTTGGGCAGGGTCAGCACGGGCCGCGGCGCCGCGGCGCCAGCGCCTTCCGAGAGATAACCGGTAGTACTCATGACTCGGGGCAGCTGCTGCCTCAGGCTTCGTCGCCGGGGGCCGGCTCGGAGCGGGTTTCGGTAATGCGGTTGGCGCCATCAACGAACACCAGCTTGGGGTGGAAGCTGTCGAGGTGTTCCTGATGCACCTGCGCGAAGAACGCGATGATGATCAGGTCACCCAGGCTCGCTCGCCGAGCCGCTGAACCGTTCAGCGAGATGGTGCCGCTGCCGCGCGGCGCCTTGATGGCGTAGGTGATGAAGCGCTCGCCGTTGGCGATGTTCCAGATGTGCACCTGCTCGTTCTGGCGGATGTCGGCCGCTTCGAGCAGGTTTTCGTCGATCGCGCAGGAGCCTTCGTAATGCAGCTCGCAGGCGGTGACGGTGGCACGGTGGATCTTGGCGTTGAGCAGGGTACGGAACATGGCGGAGCTCGCGTCGTCGGTGGGTGGCAGTCGTGGCGCTGCCGGATCGTCGAGTCGGTTCAGGGACCAGCCTGACTGGGCCCGGAGGGTGGGAGGCGGCGCATTATCGCTGCGGCAGAACGACCGTGCTGCTGTGCGTCAACCCGGTGCACAGGGTGTCCTGCGGGCACAACGCCCGAACGTTTCACGATACGCAACCTTGCGGCGTATCACGCAGGTCGGCCTCGCCGGTTATTTCGCCGAGGGCGCTACCCCGCCACCCGCTCGATCGACGGCGCCATCGACCCGGCGCTCACCGGCCCGAAGATGGTGGCGAAGGCCACGTCCTTGGCATCGCGGCCGACGGCGATGCGCACCAGATCGCGCGGGTCGATCATGCGGGTAGGGTCGAACAGCTCCCAGCGTCCGCCGACGAAGGCCTCGAACATGGCATGGAAGTCGGGCGGCGGCGTATCGAACACCGCGTAGCCCACCGCCAGACGCGCCGGGATGTTGAGGGCGCGGCAGAACGTAACGCCCAGGTGGGCGAAGTCGCGGCACACGCCGGCGCGGCGCAGGAACACATCGCAGGCGGTGGTGGTGGTGTCGCTGGAGCCGACGAGGTAGTCGATGTTGCGGTGGATCCAGTCGCAGATCACCTGCACGCGCCGGTAGCCTGACGGCACTGCTCCGAACAGTTTGAGCGCCGCCGGGCCCAGCAGGTCGGACTCGCAGTAGCGGGTGGGCATGAGGTTGTGCATCACCGCGTCCGGCAGCTCGCTGACGGGCGCTTCGCCCGCGCGGGCATTGCCGCGCGGCCGTGCAACTTCGACCCGCGCCCGGTAGCGCACCTTCAGCCGGCCGGTGTCCGCATGCAGGCGCAGGAAGCGGTGGCCGACCGTGGGGTCTTCATACACATGCGGCGCCAGCGCCGGCGTGATGCGCAGCGATTCACGCAGCACCCGCTGGTCGGGACCGGCCAGCGCATGGATCTGGAACAGGAAGTCGGCCGGCGCGTGCACCTGGTAGTTCAGCGTGCAGTCGATGTCGAAGGTGCGGGCGGCGGCCATCCGAGCAGTGTCGCCGTCGGCCACCGGCGGCGTTGTAGGACATGCTGCCGGCCTGAGGCCGCCGAGTCGGCAACATGAGCCGCGGCGGACCCGGTTCAGGCCCGCCGCGACGGCGGCCGCCGGCCCATCTGCGCAGGCGCCGCGGCGGCGCGCGTCCGTAGCGGGCCACTACAATGGTCCATCCATTTTTTGACTGAGCTGCCATGACCAGAAGGGTTGCCATCGTCGGCACCAGCGCGGTACCCGTCGGGCGTCTGCAGACGCGCGCAGATGAGCCGCTGCAGGTGCTCG
>JBDTQF010000126.1:0-11328 GCA_039932275.1 Burkholderiales bacterium | reverse complement strand
TCTGGGTGGGGGGTATCAGCTACTCGTTGTACCTCTGGCACTGGCCGTTGTTGGCGCTGGCCACGGCGGTGGACGGCGACACGCCCACGTCAACCTACCGGGTGACGGCGGTGGTCGGCGCTTTCCTGCTGGCTTGGATCAGTCGGCGCTGGGTCGAGACGCCCACTCGGCACGGGCGCCCTGGCGTCGCCCCGGTGGTCGGCATGGTCGTCGCCCTGGCGGCGGTGGGTGTGGCGGGTTTTGCGATCAGTCAGTCCGATGGCTTCCCGCAGCGCGCGGCCCAGCACGACGCGCGTCGCGCCTTCCTGAAGCAGTACCGCGATTTGCACGAGAAAGGGCTGGTACAGGCATACCGCGCCGAGTGCGACTTCTACGACTGGCGCACCAAGGCCAGGAAGCCCACGCTGCCCGCGAGTTGCACCGAAGCCGGCGAACGGGCGACCTACCTGCTGTGGGGCGATTCACACGCCCAGGCGCTGTCGTGGGGCCTGCGTGAGACGTTGCCCCCCGGTGTGCGGCTGGCGCAGGTGGCGACCAGCGCATGCAAACCCTCGTTGGGGCCTGGCATGGAGCCCGGGTTGGCCGACAGCTGCGAGGCGAGCAACCGCTACGCCCTGGCGACCCTTCGCCGCCTGCGGCCCGCCGTGGTGATCCTGGCCCAGTCGGACCACCATGAACAGACCGACTGGCCGGCGTTTGCCGCGACGCTGCATGCGGCCGGTGCGCGCCGGGTGATCGTGGTCGGCCCGGTGCCGCAGTGGAAGCCATCGTTGCCGCTGGTGGTGACCCGTTACCACTGGGACCCGCCGCAGGCACGCATCGCCACTGGCCTGGACCCGCGCGTGGTGAAGGCCGACCGGCTGCTCAAGGCCCGCCTGCAAGGGGCTGCGACGTTGACCTATGTCTCGTTGCTGGATGCCCTGTGCACCACGGAGGGTTGCCTGGCCTATGTGCCGAATGATCCCGACCACACGCTGTGGGCGGTGGACTATGGCCACCTGTCACCCCCGGCCTCGGTGTACCTGGCGCGCGAGGTGCTTGCGCCGGTGTTGACGCAGCGCTGAGCCGCCTCAGCGGTTGGGGTCGAAGCAGTGCCTGCGTCGCAGCTGCAGCGGCGCGGCGAGCACCGCCGCACATCGGCCTGCCTGGCGCAGCGCCCGGTCGCGGCGAGGGGTGAGCAAGGCGGGCAACAGCGCCAGCGCGCTGCCCACGCCGATGCGCAGCGCCATCGCGACGCAGCGGGCGGTGCCGAAGTACTTGCCGGTGATGTACAGCTTGGACAGCGTCATGCAGTACATGCGGCGGAAGGTGTTGCGCGCAGACGGTGTGCTCGACTGCCTTGTGTGGTGCTCGGCCTGTGCGGCATGTACCACCATGATGGGATGCCCGGCGCGCCGCACCCGCAGGCACAGGTCATCGTCTTCGAAGTAGAGGAAGAACCACGGGTCGAAAAAGCCCACCTCCCGCATCAGCCGCAGGTTCAGCAGCATGGCTGCGCCGGTGACGAAGTCGGCGCAGAGGTCGCCGGCCGGCTCGGGAGCGGGCTTCGAAGCGCGTGCAAAAAACGGCCCGCGGAAGAAGTCGCCGATCTGGCCGGGCGCATCAAAGAGCATCGGCGCCAGGATGGCCGCTTCGGGGTAGCGCTCGGCGGCTTCGGCCAGCCGCTGCAGGGCATCGGGTTCTAGGCGTGCATCGGGGTTGAGCAGCAGCGCGTAGTCGGTGGTGACCGCGGCGATGCCGAGGTTGTTGGCGCGGCCGAAACCGAGGTTGCGGCCGGCCTCGATCACGCGGGCTTGAGGCAACAGGGCGCGCACCTGGGTGAGGGTGTCGTCGCTGCTGTGGTTGTCGACCACGATGATCTCGGCGCAACCCTGCAGTGGCGGCAGCGACCAGGGCAGGATGCGCGCGCTGTTGTAGGTGACCAGGACGGGCGTGATGCGGGCGGCGGACATGGCGCGCATCATGCCCGAGGCTGGCCGCGGAACAGCCCGCTTAACATCGCGGGCCGCCGCTGGCGGTGAACCAACGCAGACATGCCCATTCCCATTCTGATGTACCACCAGGTCGAGGCGCCGCCGCCGCGCGGCACGCCGCTGCGCGGCCTGGTGGTGGCGCCGCACACCTTCGCCTGGCAAATGCGCATGCTCGCGCTGCTGGGCTACCGCGGGCTGTCGATGCGTGACCTTGAGCCGTATCTGCAGGGCGAGCGGCGGGGCCGAGTGGTCGGCATCACCTTCGACGATGGTTACCGCAACAACCTCGTGCACGCGTTGCCGGTGCTGCAGGCACGTGGCTTCAGCGCCACCTGCTATGTGGTCAGCCGGGCCCTCGGTGGTAGCAATGCCTGGGACGCCGAGCTCGGTGTGCCGCGCAAGGATTTGATGGACGCGGCCGACCTGCGCCGCTGGCGAGCAGCGGGCATGGACATCGGCTCGCACACCCGCGACCACGCGGACCTGACGCAGCTCGACGACGCCGCAGCACGCGAGCAGATCGCCGGTGCAAAGACCGACCTGGAGCAACTGCTGGGCACCGAGGTCCGTCACTTCTGCTACCCCTACGGCCGCTTCCGCAATGAGCATGCCCGCATGGCCGCCGAGGCCGGCTACGCCACCGCGACAACGGTCGGGCGCGGCCGGGTGCGGCCGGACGACGACCGGCTGCGCCTGCCGCGGGTGCTGGTGTCGCGTTCCACTCATCCGGGCTACTTCTTCCTCAAACTATTGACCGGCTATGAAGACCGCTACCGCCCGCGCTGACGTTGCGCCGTCTGCGCTGCGCGTGCTGGTGGTGAACTCGGTGCTGACCGGGGGCGGCGTCGACAGCCATACGCTGTCGCTCTGCCAGGCGCTGGCGCAGCGCGGTCTTGCGGTCAGCCTGGCGATGCCTGCTGGCTCACGGTGGCTGTCGGCAGCGCGCGCCATCGAAGGGTTGACCGTTGTCGTGCTGGACGCCAAGCGGTTCCTCTGGCCCTTTCTGCTGGCCGGGGCGGTTCGCCGGACCGGCATCCAGGTTGTACATGCCCACCACGGCCGCGACTACTGGGTGGCGATTGCCGCCGCCTGGCTGGCGCGCACCGGTGCGTGCGCTGTGGTGACGCGGCACCTGATGACCGCGCTGAAGGACAAGACCCGCCGCTACCTGGCCCCCAACGCGACCGTGGTGGCGGTGTCGGACGCCGTGGCCGCCAGCCTGGCCGCCAGCGACCCGCGGCACACGCTGCGCGTGCGCCGGGTGCGCTGTGGCATCGACACGCAGGCCTTCAGCCCGGCATCCGACGGCGGTGCGGCGGCGCGGCAGCAGTTCGGCCTGTCGCCATCGGCCGTGGTGTTCGCCGTGGTGGGCGCCATCCATCCGCCCGAAGGCAAGGGGCAGTTGCAGTTCGTGGCGGCTGCTGCGCGCGTGCTCAGGCAACATCCCGACGCCTACTTCCTGTGCGCCGGCAGCGGTGAGCTGGTGCCCGCGGTTGAACAGGAAGCGCAACGTCTGGGCCTGGCCGGCCGCTTCGCCGTGTGGCCCTTCGGCACCGACATGCCCAGCCTGATGCAGGCCATCGACGTGCTGGTGCATCCGGCGGTGGGCAGCGAGGCACTCGGCCTGGTGATCCTCGAAGCGCTGAGCTGCGGCAAGCCAGTGATTGCGAGCCGGCTCGACGGCATCCCGGAGACCTTCATCGATGGTGAACATGGCACGCTGGTGTCACCTCGTGATGTGGATGCGCTGGCTCAGGCCATGAGCCAGATGGCCGCCGATGCAGGTGCACGGCAGGCCATGGGCCGGGCGGGTCGAGGCTGGGTCGAAACGCATTTTTCGCTGGCCCGCCTGGGCGTCGAAACCGAAACCGTCTACCAAGAGTGCCTGGCGCACCCGCTGTGATGTCCAAACCATTTCCCGCCAAGCCTCAACGCATCCTGCTGCTCAAGGGCCACAGCGCCGGGGTCGGCGACATTCTGCGGTCGTCGGCCGCCTGGCGTGCGCTGAAGGACCGCTTTGGCGACGTGGCGCTGCACGTGGTGCTGATCAGCCGCGAGCCCGGTTATGTCTCGAACAGCCTCATGACCAGCCATCACCTGTTGGCCGGTTACACCACGATTGGCAAGACCGCTTCGGGCCTGGCCGGCTGGCGGGCGATGGCCGATCAGCTCGAAGCCGTGGCCCGGCAGTTCCGGCCCGACCTGATCATCGATTGCGAAGCTGCGGGCATGCGCTCGTCCACGCTGGTGGCCTGGGTGGCGCATCGGCTGGGCGTGGCCAGCCTGGGCATTGCGGAGTTCCCGACGCGAGGCTGGTTCTACAGCCGTGCTGCGCCATCGACGCGGGCCTACCGCGCCGCGCACGGTTTCGGCGAGCGCATGGACTACACCGAGCGCGACTTCGTGGCGCTGGCCGGCCTGGGCATCGAACGGGCAGGGCGTCCGATCGAGTTGATACCTTCGGCCGAGGCGAAGCGGTTCGGGGAGTCGCTACGTCTGCGGTTGGGGCTGCCCGACAACACGCCGTTGCTGGGGCTCAACATCGGCTGCGGAACGCCTGATGCGGTGGTGAAGCGTCCACCGCTGGAGCTCATTTCAGCGCTGATCGCCTCGCTGCAGCAGCGGCGCCCGTTGGCCTTGGTGCTGACCGGCGCGCCGTTCGAGCGCGATGTCAACCAGGCCTTTGCCGCGCTGCACCGCCAGCGGGTGGACCAGCCCATGCATGACCTGGCCGGCGAGACCGATCTGCCGCAACTGGCCGGGGTGATCGAGCAATGCCGCGCGTTCATCTCAACCGACAGCGGCCCGTACCACATGGCCGTGGGGCAACGCGTGCCCACGCTGGCGTTGTTCAACCGCGACGATGCCACGCACTACCACCACGATGCCTGGGTGCGCTGCGTGCAGTTGTGCGAGGCCGCGGACGTGGCCCCCGCCGCTTCAGCGCTGGCCGCGCTGTGGGACGCGCCGGCACCTTGAAGGGACCTGGGTCGACCTGAAGTTGGGTCAGGTCTGGAACTGCAGCGCGTGCAGCTTGGCGAACAGCCCGTCCCGGGCCAACAGCTCTGCGTGCGTGCCCAGCTCCACCACCCGCCCGGCCTCCAGAACCGCAACCCGGTCGGCATGCTCGATGGTCGACAGCCGGTGCGCGATCACGATGGAGGTGCGGCCCTGCATCAGGCGCTCCAGCGCCGATTGCACCAGCCGTTCTGATTCGGAATCAAGCGCGGAGGTGGCTTCGTCGAGGATGAGGATGGGCGCATCCTTGTAGATGGCGCGGGCGATGGCGACACGCTGGCGCTGGCCGCCTGAGAGGCGTTGGCCGTTGTGGCCCAGTGGGGCCTGCAGGCCGTCGGTCTGCGCGCGCAGGAAGTCGCCGAGGTTGGCGGCCTCAAGCGCTGCGCGCACACGTGCTTCATCCGGCGCCGCATCACCCAGCGCCACGTTGGCGGCCAGCGTGTCGTTGAACAGCACCACGTCCTGGCTGACCCATGCGAACTGGTGGCGCAGGGCGTGGATGTCCCAGGTGCGGATGTCGTGGCCGTCGATCTCGACCTGGCCGGCGCTGGGTTCGACAAAGCGCGCCAGCAGGTTGATCAGCGTGGTCTTGCCCGAACCCGAAGGCCCCACCAGTGCGAGCACCTGGCCGGCCGGCACGTCCAGCGTCACGTCGCTCAATGCCGGTGCGTGGTCAGCCGCGTACTGCACGCTCACGCCACCCAGCCCAATACTGCCTTGGGCACGGCCCTGCGCTTGCCCTGGGGCCACCGCGGGCCGGTAGCTGCCGCTGGCCTCGGAGGGTGCGGTGAGTACCAGGTCCATGCCGCGGTCGAGCGCCGCCATGCCGCGGGTGATGGGCACGGCTACCTCCGACAGCCGCTTGATCGGCGCAATCAGCTGCAGCATCGCGGTCACGAAGCCGACGAAGCTGCCCACCGTGCCCTGGCCATTGCGGGCCTGCCACAGCGCGGTGACGATCACGGCCGACAGCGCCGCGGCCGCCAGCAACTGGGTCGACGGCGTCATCGTCGCCCCAGCGGCGGTGGACTTCAGCCCCAGCCGGCGCAGCGCCAGGCTCTCGCGCTCGAAGCGCTTGGCCTGCTGCGCTTCAGCGCCATGCATGCGCACGATGCGCCAGGCCAGCACGTTCTCCTCGACCACGTAGGCCAGCTGGTCGATGGCCTGCTGGCTCTGCACCGTGAGCCGGTGCAGCCGGCGGCTGAGCGTGCGCATCACCCACCCCACCAGGGGAAACAGCACGGTGACGAAAAGGGTGAGCTGCCAGTTCATCCACAGCAGGTAGGCGAACAGCGCCACCAGCGTGAAGGTGTCGCGGATCACGTCCATGCCCGACATGGCCAGTTGCTGCGCGCCGGTCTGGATTTCGTAGGACACGGTATTGATCAGCGAGCTGGCCGTGCGCTGCACATACAGCAGCGGGTGGGCGTTCATCAGGCGTGTGAACAGCGCCTTGCGCATGTCTTCCACCCCGCGCAGCGTGAACCACGACAGGCTGTACTGCGAGACAAAGGTGCTGATGCCGCGCACCAGGAAGATGCCGATCAGCACCACCGGCACCAGCCACAGCGGAAAGGTGCCATCACGAAAGCCGTGGTCCAGCATCTGCTGCAGCAGCCAGGCCATCGCCGGCTCCGAAGCCGCCACCAGCACGGTGGCCAGCGAGGAGACCGCAAAGCCCGCCTGGTAGGGCCGGAAGTAGGGCAGCACGCGCCGGATGCGGCGTCGCCAGGACAGCGGCTGGAAGGGGGCCGCAGACGGGGCGTTGGACGGGGCGTTGGACGAGGCAGGGGACGGGGTGGTAGAGGGCATGCGGCCCGGATTATCCGCCGCGCCGCACGCCTACAATCCGGCCCCCGATGCCTACCGTTTCCATCTACGTCATTGCCTATAACGAGGCCGAGAAGATACGCGAGGCCATTTCGTCGGCGCTGTGGGCCGATGAAATCGTGCTGGCGGATTCCCACAGTACCGATGGCACGGCAGAGATTGCGGCAAATCTGGGCGCCCGGGTGGTGCAGATCGATTTCAAGGGTTTCGGCGACCTGCGAAACCAGGCCATCGCGCACTGCACCGGCGACTGGATATTCAGCCTCGATTCCGACGAGCGCTGCACGCCCGAGGTACGCGACGAGGTACTCGCCACCCTTGCCGGCAACCCGGCGCATGACGCCTACCTGGTGCCGCGGCGCAACTTCTTCATGGGCCGCTGGATCCGGCATTCGGGCTGGTACCCCAATTTCCGCCAGCCGCAGTTGTTCCGGCGCGGTGCGATGGCCTACACCAACGACCCGGTGCACGAAGGCTATACGCTGCTGACGCCCAAACCCGTGGGCCGGCTGCGCCAAGCTATCTGGCAGTTTCCTTTTCAGAATCTCGAAGAGGTGGTGCGCAAACTCAACCGCTATTCATCGCTGGGTGCGGCCAAGGTCAAAAGCGGCCGGGCGTCGATGCCGCGAGCTCTGGCCAGCGCCACCTGGGCATTCATCAAGCACCTGGTTTTCAAGCGCGGCATCCAGGACGGCTGGCCGGGTTTCGTGATTGCCTTTGCTTACGCAGAGCAAACTTTCTACCGGTACGCTAAACGCCATGAACAGGACGCCGCCTGGCGCACGCCGGTGCAGCCACCGGTGCGGCGTTCGGATGCACAGGCCGATGCCGGCGCGCAGCCACCCCACGCCACGCTGAATTGAACCGAAGTCGATTGTTCGACTCTTCCTACCCATGCTGAAAAGAAGAATCCTTCTCCTCGCCTGCGGCCTCGGCCTGGCCGCTGCTGCCGCGCAGGCCCAGTTCCGCGTCGAGATCTCGGGCGTCGGCGCCACCCAGGTGCCACTGGCCGTGCTGCGCTTTCGCGAGGAAGACAAGTCGCCGCAGCCCATCTCGGCCATCGTGCGGGCCGACCTGGAGCGCAGCGGCCTGTTCTCGACCACCGACCCGGGCAATGTCGTCGCCGATGAGCTCTCGCGGCCCAACTATGCCGACTGGCGCGCCAAGCCGGTGGACGCGCTGGTGGCCGGCTCGGTGCAGCGGCTGGCCGATGGCCGCTTCGACGTGCGCTTCAAGCTGTGGGACGTGGTCAAGGGCGCGGATCTCACCGCCCAGGCCTTTGCGGTGCACAAGGACGACTTGCGCCTGGCCGCGCACCGCATTGCCGATGAGATCTACCTCAAGCTCACCGGCGAGAAGGGTGTGTTCTCCACCCGCATCTCCTACGTCTCGAAGTCCGCCGGCCTGTTCACGCTGTGGGTGGCCGATGCCGACGGCCAGGGTGCGCAAGAGGCGCTCAAGGGCTCGGAGCCCATCATCTCGCCGGCCTGGTCGCCCGACGGCCGTGAACTCGCCTACGTGTCGTTCGAAGACCGCAAGGCCAAGGTCTATGTGCAGGACATCACCAGCGGCAAGCGCCGTTCGGTGGCCAACTTCCGTGGCTCCAACAGTGCGCCGGCGTGGTCGCCCGATGGCGCCACGCTGGCCGTGACGCTCAGTCGCGAAGGCGGCTCGCAACTCTTCATGATGGGTCGCGGCGGTGAGAACGTGCGCCGCTTCACCAGCAGCAGCGCCATCGATACCGAAGCTGCGTGGTCGGCCGATGGCACCCGGCTGTACTTCGTCAGCGACCGAGGCGGTGGCCCGCAGATCTACCGCATGCCGGCCGGTGGCGGCAGCGCCGAGCGCGTCACGCTGCAAGGCAACTACAACATCAGTCCGGCGCTGAGCCCGGACGGCCGCTACATGGCCTTCGTCACCCGCAACGGCGGCGCCTTCAAGCTGATGGTGATGGATCTGGCCTCGGGCACCGTTACCGCGCTCACCGACACCAGCGACGACGAGAGCCCGAGCTTTGCACCCAACAGCCGGCTCATCATCTACGCCAGCCGCAGCGGCGGCCGCGACGTGCTGATGACCACCACCCTGGATGGCAAAATCAAGGCCAAGCTGGGTGCCCCTCAAGCCGATGTGCGCGAGCCCGTCTGGGGCCCCTATGGCCGGTAGCTCAGGCGGTGAGCCACCAACCGTCGATCGGTACTAGCTTCACCGCACACCCCGCATTTTTTCTTGACCACCGGAGTTCGCCGTGTTCAACCTTCGTTCCCTCGCTTGCACATTCACCCTTTCTGCATTTGCCGTGCTGGTAGCCGGCTGTGCCTCCGGCACCAAGCTCGATACACCGGCACCGGTGGAAAACAAGATGCCTGATGCCAACGCCATGGGCAGTGGCTCGGCCAGCGGATCCGGTGTCGGATCCGGCCGTGTCAGCGAGTCGCAGGTGGCTAGCGTCGACACCAACCGCTCCGCCACTGGTGCCGCGGCCGACGCCGCCAAGCGCACCGTGTACTTCGAGTTCGACAGCTATGTCGTCAAGGACGAGTACCGCGGCGTGATCGACTACAACGCCAAGCTGCTCAGCGCCGACGCCAAGCGCCGCATGCAGGCCGAGGGCCACACCGATGAGCGCGGCGGCACCGAATACAACCTGGCACTGGGCCAGCGCCGTGCCGAAGCGGTGGTCAAGGCCCTGGCGCTGATGGGCGGCAAGGAAAGCCAGGTCGAGGCCGTGAGCTATGGCAAGGAGCGACCCGCTGCGGAAGGCAGCAATGAAGCCGCCTGGGCCAAGAACCGCCGTGTCGAGCTGAAGGACCGGTGATGAGCCGCCTCGCCAGCCATCCCATGGTGCGTGTGTTGGCACTGGGCCTTGCGCTGGGTGCCGCTGTGCCCGCGCATGCCGGCCTGTTCGACGACGAGGAGGCGCGCAAGGCCATCCTCAGCATGCGCAGCCAGATCGATCAGAACCAGCAGCTGGCCAACACCCGGCAGGCCGAGCAGGCTGAACAGATCGCGTTGCTCAAGCGCAGCATCCTCGACCTGAACAACCAGCTGGAGGCCTTGCGCGGCGAGCTGGCGCGGCTGCGCGGCGAGGGCGAGGTATCGGGCCAGAACCTGGCGCGCGATGTGGCCGAATTGCAGCGCAAGCAAAAGGACATGCTGGCGACGTTGGACGAGCGCTTTCGCAGGCTTGAGCCTCAGAAGGTCAGCCTTGATGGCCGCGAGGTCACGGTGGAGCAGGAAGAGAAGCGCTCGTACGACGAGGCCATCGCCATCCTGCGCAAGGGCGAGTTCGGCGCCGCTGCGACTGCGCTGCAGGCCTTCCAGCGCCGCTACCCCGGCAGCGCCTACAGCGGGCATGCCCTGTACTGGCTGGGCAATGCGCAGTACGGCAAGGGCGAGCTCAAAGATGCCATGGCCAGTTTCCGCAGCCTGGTGCAGAGCCAACCCACGCACCCGCGTGCGGCCGAGGCGCTGCTGTCCATCGCCAACTGCCAGGTCGAGCTGAAAGACGCCAAGACGGCCCGCAAGACGCTGGACGAGCTGATCAAGACCTACCCGCAGTCCGAAGCGGCGCAGGCAGGGCGCGACCGGCTGGCCGCACTGCGGTGAACACCCTGGCGGCGCTGCTGCCGCCCGACGCCCTTGCCGACGACGCCGATCTGGAACGCCGCTTCGGCGGTCTGCGCCGGCTTTGGGGCGAGGGCGGCTACCAGCGCGTGCGCCAGGCCCGCTTTGCCGTCGTCGGACTGGGCGGCGTGGGTTCCTGGGCCGCCGAGGCGCTGGCGCGCTGCGGTGTGGCGGAGCTGGTGTTGATCGACCTGGACCATGTGGCCGAATCCAACATCAACCGGCAGGTGCAGGCCTTGGGGGCCACGATCGGTGCGGCGAAGGCCCAGGCGCTGAAGGCACGCATCGCCGACATCCATCCCGGCTGCAAGGTGTGGACCGTGGAAGAGTTTGTCGACGCCGGCAATTGGCCTGGCTTGCTGCCTGTGGCCGTCGACGGGGTGATCGACGCCTGCGATCAGACGGCGGCCAAGTTCGCGATGGCCTGCTGGGCCATCCAGGGCCGCCATCGACTGGTGGTGGCCGGTGCCGCGGGTGGCAAATCGTTGCCGCATCGCATCGAGGTCGAGGACTTGGCGTTGGCCACGCACGACCCATTGCTGGCGTCGTTGCGCCAGCGCTTGCGCAAGGCCGGCGTGGCGGCCAAGACCGGCGCCATCGGCGTGCGCTGTGTCTTCTCGCGCGAACCGGTGGCCCCACCGGCACAAGCCGAGTGTGCCGTTGACGGCAGCCTCAACTGCCATGGCTACGGTTCGGTGGTGACGGTGACGGCCAGCTTTGGCATGGCCGCGGCGGCCGAAGCGTTGCGCTGCGTGCGCGAGCCTTCGGCCGGCTGATCGGGCAGCAACAGCCCCTCGCATCGATATAGAATCGCGGGCTTTCCGGGGGTCGTTAGCTCAGTCGGTAGAGCAGCGGACTTTTAATCCGTTGGTCGCGTGTT